>NZ_QSTT01000001.1:0-454676 GCF_003438725.1 Ruminococcus sp. OM06-36AC | reverse complement strand
TTTTATCGCTTTTTTAGTGCCGAATCAACGTTTGGGTCTGGTTGGCGGTTACATTTTTTATGATATAATTTATCCGAACTGTTGTGACATTGTTTTGCGTAAATACTTGTGAAGTATCTGGTATCTCATATATTTCTGGCATATGCTGAAATTCTCTTTTCCTTATCAAACTATTCACAAAACAATAGATGATAAGCAAGAGGGTTATACAGAATATTGGCATAAGAAATTGTATTTTTCTTTTGCTTTTCATAAATAACCTTTCTGTCAATCTATACTTCCTTCAAAATCCTCTTCTATAGTTATATAAGGCGATACCGCACAAAGATTGTGCGACAGATGCGTTGTCAAATTTTTCGTCATATGAAACAAAAATGCTCGTGAATACTTGCTGTATTCACGAGCATTTTTGTGAAATGTGACGGGACTTTGCAAGCACATACCGCACAAAGTCGTCAGACGCTCTTTGTACGGTATTGCCTTATAGTCATACTCTTTCATTCCTGCCTGTTTTTATTGACATTTTTGGAAATCACAAAAGTCAGAATAACAAGCACAAGTGGAAAAATACAGCCTGCAAGCACGCCCTTGCGAATATCATCTCCTGCACTTTGTGAAATGTTTCCTACGATACCCGGACCTATTGCACCGCCAAGGTCGCCTGCCATGGCAAGAAGGGCAAACATTGCTGTGCCGCCTGAGGGCATTTTCCCCGAACAGATGCTTATGGTTCCAGGCCACATAATTCCAACGGAAAAGCCGCATATTATACAGCCTGCAAGCCCAAGCATGGGAATATCCGACAGGGAAGCAACAAGATAGCATATCAGGCAAAGCATGCCTGAGCCTATCATAAATTTTATTAGGTCAAGCCTGTCGCCGTATTTTCCATACAGTGAGCGACTTATTCCCATAGTCACCGCAAACAGGCAAGGCCCGGCAATATCTCCCATAGCCTTTGAAAGATCCAAAGCAGATTCCGCAAATGCAGATGCCCACTGTGCCATTGAAAGCTCCGACGCTCCCGCACATATCATCAGCAGTATGGAAATAATGAACACGGGGGTTTTTAAAAGATTTCCGATACTCATACCTTGCCCGTCCTCGGCAGGGTGTTCAATGGGACAGGTGATGAAATTAAACATATTATACAGCGGAATTATTGCCCAGATACAAGCAAGCCATTTCCAATTGCCTATACCGAACACCGAGAAAAATACTGTGGAAAGCAGGATAACTCCTACCGAGCCCCAACAGTAAAAGGAGTGGAGCAAACTCATTGCCGCCTCTTTATGCTCAAAGGGACAGGATTCAACGATAGGGCTGACAAGCACCTCCGTAAGACCGCTGCCCACCGCATATACAATTGTGCTGATGATTATTCCCATAAACGGGTCGGGCATTATCTGAGGAAGAAACGCAAGTCCCAGAAGTCCTGCTGCCGAAAACAGCTGAGAACCCACAACGCATCTGCGGTAGCCTATTCTGTCCGCAAACTTTGCACAGAGAATATCCACAATAAGCTGGGTGATAAAGAAAACGGATGATATGAGCGCAATTTTTCCGAGAGGGATATTGTAAACATTGTGGAATGTGAGAAATAGCAGCGGTGCAAAATTTGCTGTAATAGCTTGTGTAATAAATCCAAGATAACAGGCAATAAGAGTTTTTCTGTAATTCATCTTGACGTTCCTTTCGCTTTTTGATATAATTGTATCATATCATAACAAACGGCATATTTCAATGTACAATATCGCATTTTTATTACACTATATCGCAAAAATGGAGGATAAATTTGAAAAACCTAAACGACGGCTACGCAAAGATCATCACTGATGAAACTCTTCGTGAAACCATAAGTCACGGCAGTGAGGAATATCCCTTTCGATATTATTATGAGGATATATGGCTCTTTGACCTGCACTGTATTGACTGGCACTGGCACCCCGAGGTTGAGTTTGTGCTTGTAGAAAATGGGACGGCAGATTTTTTTGTGGGCAGCAGCAGATATGTGCTTAACACAGGGGAAGCAATTTTCATCAACACACAGGTGATACATCGGTTTGAGAGCAGCAAAAGTACAATTATTCCCAATATGGTCTTTTCTCCGCTTCTGATAGCCGCAGAAAACAGTTTGATATACCGCAAATATATAAAGCCTGTGCTTATGTCCTCGGTTGAATGCCTGATAATATCGCCGACAGATGAAAAGCAATGTGAGATGCTTGATACAATACGAAATGTGTTTGCCATACAGGAATCGAAAAGCATATCCGAACTGAAAACAACCGAACTTATTATGAAGCTATGGGGGCAGATTTACGAAAGCATAAGTTGGAACGACACTCAAAACATAAACAAAACCTCCGCACAGGCACAAGCACAGCTGCAGATAATGATGCAGCATATCCACAAAAACTATTATCGTCGGATAACCTTGGAAGACATTGCAAGATCTGTTTCTATAAGCAAAAGCAGTGTGCTGAATATTTTTAAAAGCTATCTGCATACATCGCCCATTAATTATGCTCTGGAATATCGTTTGAAGCGTGCTGCCAAGTTTCTTACGGAAACTGAAAACAGCGTTTCCGTTATAGCTCAGACAGCAGGCTTTGAAAATGTGGGATATTTTTGCCGCAAATTTAAGGCACTCTATGGAATGACGCCTAAGGAGTACAGAAATCACAGGCGGTCGGAACGGAAATAATAAAAAGCAAAGGACTTGCTGCGTTTGGCAGTGACAAATCCTTTGCCTATTTTATTTTAAGGCAATACCGCACAAAGAGCGTCTGGTGACTTTGCACGGTATTGCCTTTGATTCGGATAGGCTGGAAGTGTAATGACGGGGTCTATAGGCTGTATGCTTTTCATATTTTTGTTCAAATCCATTTGCCTTCTTTCTTTATTGGACAACGCTAGGCAACTCCAAAAATTCCAACAACTGGCACAAACTGCCCGTTTCCCACTTGCCATTTTACTTGCCATTTGCCCGTATTTACTTGCCATTTTGGGAAAAAATCTGTTTTTCGCAAAACACCCCAGGTAACGAAAAAAAGCTGAATTACGAGCTTTTTCGTAATTCAGCCTTCTGCAATTGGTCGAGGTGACAAGATTCGAACTTGCGGCCCCTACGTCCCGAACGTAGTGCTCTACCAAACTGAGCCACACCTCGATTGGCGACTTCATTAGTATATCACATTTTCGGGCACTTGTAAAGCCTTTTTCACCATTTTCGAAAAAAGAAAAGTTTTGCATTGCTAAACAATCAATTTTCAAATCAAACTATAGAAAATTTGTCGAATCAGAGCGTGTGAAAAGATAAAAGCAAAAGGCAGCCTTTCGGCTGCCCTCGCGGTGATTGTCTAGCGGTGATTGTCTAGGGAAACACTGTGTTTGTTATCGTGCATTCGGCACATTGGTGCGGACGGCACTGATCACGGCATAGCTGTTCTTCGGCAGGATCACGGCATCACCGTCGCAGATGCCGCTGATGACCGTGCTGAATGCATAGCGGCCGAATGCCTTGTCGCGGAGCGAAACCATTGTGGTATCCCCGCTGCGGTTCAGCAGGATCACAGCACTGGAGCCATTTTCCGGAATATAGCGGGCAAATCCCACAACATTGTCCTCCAGCACCAGAAATTCCATAGCACCCTCTGCAAATGCAGGGTGTTCCCGCCGGATCTTTGCCAGCTGGCGGGTGTAGTCAATGAGCTCGGTGTCCTCCTGTCCCCACGGATAGCAGCGGCGGTTGAACGGATCCTTCCAGCCCTGCAAGCCGGCTTCGTCGCCGTAGTAGATGCTGGGTACACCGGGGAGGAAGAACTGCAATACCATAGCCCCTTTCAGGAGCGTCTTGCCGCGTTCGTATTCCTCCGGCGACAGTTCATTCGATGCCATCCAGTCCTTGCTCTTGTCGTCGCAGGGCTGCCCGCCGAACCGGTTGATCGCCCGTTCGATGTCGTGGGTGGAAACGAAGTTCATCAGCACATCGACAGTGCACTTGGGATAGTTCTCCAGAATGCCCATGATGCGGTCGCGGAATGTGGTGGCAGCTTCGCCCTTCATGTAAGCAATAATTGCCTCGCGGAACGGGTAGTTCATCACGCTGTCCAGCTGGTCGCCCAGCAGATACCGCCGCTTGACACCATACGCCTCCTTGTTGGAAGCGTCTTCCCAGACCTCGCCGATGACGATCTTTTCCTCGTCAAACTTCTTGACGCAGGCACGCAGGTTGTCCAGAAATTCGTCCGGCAGTTCGTCGGCAACATCCAGACGGTATCCGGCAGCCCCCAGACTGAGCCAGTAGTCCAGTACGCCGTCATCGCCGCAGATGTACTTGGTATAGCTGGGGTTGTTCTCGTCCACGTTGGGGAGGGTGTCAATGCCCCACCACGACTCATATTCCTTGTTGCCCCAGAAGTGATACCAGGAGTAATAGGGGCTCTTTTCGGACTGATACGCACCGGGGGTGGGATAGCGGCCGAACTTGTTGAAATAGATGCTGTCTGCACCGGTGTGGGAGAATACGCCGTCCAGAATTACCGAAATGCCGCGGGTTTTGGCAGCCTTACACAGTTCCCGAAAGTCCTCGTTGGTGCCCAGCAGCGGGTCTACCTTCCGGTAATTGGCGGTGTTGTAGCGGTGGTTCTCGTGGGATTCGAAGATCGGGTTCAGATAGATGCAGGTCACGCCCAGATCTTTCAGATAGTCCAGCTTGCTGCGGATACCGTCCAGATCGCCGCCGAAGTAGTCGTTGTTCCAGACGTGTCCGTTCTGGTCGGGCTTGTAGTAGGGGAGTTCTCCCCATTCCCGCATCACGCGGTCAGAGGGCACATTGTCATGCATCTTGCCGCTGCTGCAAAAGCGGTCGGGGAAGATCTGATACATCACGCCGCCCTTGAGGAACTGGGGTGTCTGATAGTCCTCGCTGTAGACTGTCAGCTGGAACATTTCTCCCTGATCCAGTGTGCCGTGGCAGGCATCGCCCCGCTTGATATAGTGCCGCACACCGTTGGAGGTGTAGGAGAAATAGTAGTAGTGTACGCCGGAGTACTTGGGAATGAGATCTGTGGTGTATGTGACATAGCCGTTTTCGTGTTCTTTCACGTTCATCGGCAGAAAACGTTCCTTGAAGCCGGTGCGGAAAACCACCAGCACCGGAGAAAAGTCCAGCGGCGTTTCTTCCGGCAGGCGAATGGTGAACTGACAGCTCTGGTTTCTGGCAATGGCACCGAAGTGCGACTTATACGCCGAATCCCAGCTGTTGTAAAAATAACGCATACAGAGATGCTCCTTTCTTTGTGAAGTGAGAATATGCAAATTGTAGGCAATACCGCACAATTCGTTCATTCAAGAAAACGGAGCAGGGTTTGTGCTGCTCCGTTTTCGTCAGATTATATCAGTTCCGGGAGAGATTCCCCAGTCCTCAGATATTCCAAATATCCTTTGCGTACTCGTTTACAGCACGGTCTGCGGAGAAGATGCCTGCGTTGGCAATGTTGTGCAGGGACATCTTGGTCCATGTGTCCTTGTCGGTGTACAGCTTGGAACTGTGTTCCTGTACCTGACAATAGCTGTCGAAGTCTGCCAGAACCATGTACGGATCCAGTGTCCGCAGAGAGTCTGCCACTTCAGTGAACTTGCAGCCGTTGATGCCGGCATACATGCGGTCGATACAGCTCTTGATGACCGGATTGTTGTTGTAATAGTCCTCCGGACGATAGCCGCGGGCCTTGAGGGTGTTGACTTCCTCGGTCTTCATGCCGAAGATGAGGATATTTTCCGGACCAACTGCATCGCCGATTTCGATGTTTGCACCGTCCAGTGTACCCAGTGTAATGGCACCGTTCAGCATCAGCTTCATGTTGCCGGTACCGGAAGCCTCTGTGCCTGCCAGAGAGATCTGCTCGGAGATGTCGCAGGCCGGCATCAGCAGTTCAGACATGGTAACACAGTAGTTTTCGAGGAAGTATACAGACAGCTTGTCGGAAATGCGGGGGTTCTTGCGGATCTCCTCGGACAGAGCCCAGATCATCTTAATGATCTGCTTTGCCAGATAGTAGCCCGGAGCAGCCTTTGCGGCGAAGATGTAGGTCTTGGGAGTAAAGTCCATATCCGGATTTTCCAGCAGGGCGTTGTACTGTGCCAGAATGTGCAGAGCATTCAGGTGCTGCCGCTTGTATTCGTGCAGACGCTTTACCTGAGCATCGAAAATGCTGTCGGTGTCCAGAACCAGACCACTCTTTTTCTTGACATACTTGGCGAAACGCTGCTTGTTTTCCTTCTTGATCTTCCGCAGCTGTTCCAGAACGGCCTTGTCGTCTGCGAAAACGTCCAGCTTTTTCAGCTCGCTGCCGTCTTTCAGGAAGCCGTCGCCGATCTTGTCACGCAGCAGCTGGGTCAGACCCGGATTGGACTGATACAGCCATCTCCGGTATGCGATACCGTTGGTGACATTCTTGAACTTGTTCGGCGTATCCAGATATTCTTCGTGGAATACGCTGTCCTTGATGATCTCCGAGTGCAGCTTGGAAACGCCGTTGACACTGTGAGAAGCCATGACGCACAGGGTAGCCATGTGGATCTGGTTGTCCTTGATGATAGACATGCGGGTGGTCTTTGCACTGTCGCCGCCGTTGCGTTCCATCAGACCAGCACAGTAGCGGTTGTTGATCTCCACGATGATCTGGAAGATACGCGGCACGATCTGCTTGACCAGATTCACGTCCCACTTTTCCAGAGCCTCTGCCATAACGGTGTGGTTGGTGTAGGCAAAGGTGTTGGTGACGATGTGCCATGCACGATCCCATGTATAGCCGCAGTCGTCCAGCAGCACACGCATCAGTTCCGGAATTGCCAGTGTCGGGTGTGTGTCGTTGATGTGGATCGCTACCTTTTCATGCAGGTTTTCCAGTGTGCCGTATACGTTCATGTGGTGGTTGACGATGTCGCCGATAGCTGCGGCACACAGGAAGTACTGCTGACGCAGACGCAGGGACTTGCCCTCCAGATGGTTGTCGTTAGGGTACAGTACCTTGGAGATCGCATTCGCCATGGAGTTGCGGGACAGAGCCTGTTCATAGTTGCCCTCGTTGAATTCCTTCATGTCAAAGCTGGGTGCCTGTGCCTTCCACAGACGCAGGGTAGAAACGCCGGCACTGCCGTAACCGGAAACGTACATGTCATACGGGATCGCGATAACGGTGTTGTAGTTGACATGGGAAATATAGTGATAGGAATCCTGCCAGTATTCCTGTACATTGCCCTCGAAGTGGACTTCAATGGCTTCGTCCGGCTTCGGGTCCAGCCATACGCTGCCGCCTGGCAGCCAGTTGTCCGGTTCTTCGGTCTGCCAGCCGTCTTCCAGAATCTGCTTGAAGATACCGTACTCATAGCAGATCGAGTGACCGGTTGCAGGGATTTCCTGTGTTGCCATTGCGTCCAGATAGCATGCAGCCAGACGACCCAGACCGCCGTTGCCCAGACCAGCGTCCGGTTCGCACTCGAAAATGCTGTCCAGGTTGATGTGATAATCCTGCAGGATCGCACGGACATCATCTGCCAGTTCCAGATTGTACAGGGTGGTCTTCAGGGAACGACCCATCAGGAATTCCATGGACAGATAGTAAACGTTCTTTCCGCCGACGGAATTGGTTTTATTGATAAAATGCTGCCGCTTGTGCTTCAGCTTTTCGACCATCAGGGCAGACAGCACCTGATAGATCTGCTTGTCAGAAGCTTCGTCCGGAGAAACGCTGCACTCCAGCTGAAGTCGGTCTACGAATTTTTGTTTTAATTCTTCTCTCTGGGGATTTTCTGTTGTTTTTGCTACCATAATATCCTCCTCAATGCATTTGGCATAGGCGTGCCATTTATTAGTGCTGGCTTCGATTTGCCATACTGCGGACTGTTCCGTTTCCTCTGGAACATCCCCTACTATTTATTATACCGGATTTTGGGCAAGGTTGCAATAGCTTTTTTCACGAAATATTTGAAAAAACAATGGCGTGATTCGTCATATGTGATTGAAAGAAGTTGCACGCGGGTAAATTCGGACAGCCATTCGCCGGAGATGCCGCTGCAAAATTTGGAGAATCAGAAAGCAGTTTGAACAGACTTCCTGATTCTTCCCCTGACTTTTCAAACGTTACATAAAAAGTGATATAAAACTTCACAGATAATCAGTATAATAAAGTTGTATCAGAGCAATTTCCGTGATTTATGCCAAAATGTTCTTTTGATTGTGGAAACAATTGAACAGTTAAAAAGCAGCGGAGTTAGTGGAAATTGCTGTAAAAAATGTGGTATGTATATCGTTTTTGTCGATGTTGCTGCCACGGTGCAAATCTGTACAGGGAACCAGTTTTCCCGTGCAAAAAATCTGAGGAAACGCCGCATAAAGTTTGCACGAAAGAATGCAAAACAGACTGCGTGCAGCGTTCCCGCAATGAGAGGAGTTTTTTTATGCAGACAGAAAAGACAAGACACCTGCGTACAAGAGTCATCAGTGTCTTGCTGGCAGTCCTGATGATCGTGACCTGCCTGCCGTCGATGCTGTTTCCGGTATCGGCAGACAATAACGGACGATCCGGCGGACCGCTGGTACTGACAAACGCCAGTGTCGAATTTCGGGACAGCAAGTATAATCCGATTGATGAAGTGAATACGGGAGATGTGTTCTATCTGATGTCGACGATCTCCGGAAACAACGTCAATGAAGGAGAGATGGATTCTTATCGGATCGAGATCACCGACAAGAATCTGCTGCTGCCGAACTTCGCCGGCAACGGCTTTAAGGACGGGGCAGTTTATAACGGCTATACCCTGCATGTCAACAGCGACGGCAGCCGGTATATCGCCTTTGATATTGACAACGGTCAGACCAAACAGGTCCGGCTGCAGGCGAAGTTCCAAAACGGCAAGACCCCGGGCGGAACGCCCTCGACTGTAAAGATCGTACAGGACAGCACAGGCAAGAATGCCAGCAGTACAATTACTGCCAAGGCAGAACGGCAGTGGAGTGCGTCCAAGTCGGAGGACAGAAACGCCCTGACAGCAGCACAGCTGGCTGCCGGCACCACGGTAAATTATACCCTGAGTGCTTCGGCGAACAACGCCTCCAAGAAAAACGGCGTGGAATGGGTGCAGTCCCTGAAATTCGAGGACACCATTTCACTGTCGGAAATGACCTTTATCGGTGGTGCACAGACCGCGGTGGAAAACGTCGTCAAGTCTGCCGTTGCGGCAGCAGGCTACACCGCCGGCAACCTGAGCGTAGATGTCAGCGGCAGCACTGCCAAGATCAGCTTCACCGTGGACAGCAAGAACACCAATGCAGAAATGTCCGCAGTCAAGCTGAACGTGGCACTGCCTCTGAACAGCAGCATCGTGAAGATGAACGGCACCGCGGACGGCAAGGTCACCAACAGCCTGACTGTTTCCGGCAAGCCCTACGGTGACAATACCAGTTATTCTCCCATCGGCGGAAACAGCGTGGAACTGAAAGTTTCTGCTCCGCAGGGGCCGAAGTTCAGTATTGGAAAAACTGTACAAAATGGAAAAGCATATTACGTGAACGGGGATACTGTAGAATTTGAGATCTCCGCTTCGAATACCGGTGATGCTGCCGGGGATATTACACTGACAGATAACGTTCCGGACGGCATGACACTGGAGAGCATCACAGCCGCAGACGGTACTGTTTCCGGAAACAGCGTGACATTCCAGAATGTCGCTGCCGGTGCAACGGTGACAGCAAAGGTGGTCTGCAAGGTTTCCAAAGACCAGACTGCAAACCTGACCAACGAAGTGACCGACGGTAACAATACAGCCAAGGCAACGATCTCTGTCAAGGAAGACAAGGCAGTGATCGAAACGCCGGTAAAAAGCGGTTATGTAACTTATAATGGTAAGAATCTGGGACAGAAGTACTACCCCGGCATTGCCGGACAGACTGCGACCTATACCATTTCTGTTACCAACTCCGGTGCAAAGGACGCGGACAATGTTACCGTTTCTGATGCAAGCTTGTTCCAGCATCTGGAAAATACGACTTACACCGTAGACGGAAAAACAGTAACTGTATTCCCAAACACAATTCCAGTTCCGGCAGGAAAGACAGTACAGATCACGGTGACTGGTACAATCAAAAGCAGCGTGAACGGAGAAATTTCCAACATAGCAACGGTAAACGGCAAGTTTTCCAACGAAGTGAAGTTTACACCGGATACACCGAAAGCACAGCTGGGGATTACGAAGACGGCAGATGTCGGCAATTACACATTTGGCACGGCAAAAGATGTTGTTTACACAATTACAGTAACGAATAATGGTGAAGCAGATGCTGAAAATGTGAAAATAGAGGACATCTTGCCGGACGGCATGACATTCCGTGAAAATAGTGGTGCATATGGCATTTTGACCTTATCAGACGACACCACAGAAAATATTACTTCCGTTGATACAAAAACATTGACTGCCGGCGGAACGATTACTGTTCCAAAAGGGAAGTCAATTACTTTGACAGTATATGCAAATGTGGAAGATTCTGCAACAGCCGCAGCACTGACAAATACCGCAAAAGTATATGAAGGTGCGGAAGTAAAGGGTACTGCGACGCATACTATTTACGGCGGTGAAGATTTAAGCAAATATAGCTTGCAAAAGAAAATCATTGCAGTAAATGGTATACAAGCAGATGATACAACAGAAATTGTAAATGGTGATAAGCTAACATATCAGGCGACTTTTACCAACAAGGGAACCACGACCATGGAAAACCTGTACTTATATGATTATGGTACAACGTTGAAGTGGGAAGCTTCTGATGTTCTGAAAGTCGTTGCAATTAACGGCAATGCGTCTGACTCCAGAATTCAGACTGTTACTGTAGAGCAAGATAATAGATCTCATGGAGGCTATGCGGCTGAAACCTTTAATATTATGGGAATCAAGCTGGCGGCTGGCGAATCAGTGACAGTGGAATACGTGGTACTTGCAAACGATGTCACTAATAATAATGACTACAATCATGAAAAAAATGGAATTCAGGGGTTTGGTGGTATTTATGATCTGAATAATAGTGCATTGATGCAGACATTAAGTGCATTTGAAACAAAGTTCGGAACACAGAGAGGTGTCTATAACTATACCGCAGTAGGCGGTCTGACTGTAAACGAACACGGAAACAAAACTGTAACTTGGTATGCACATGACATGATTTTGAATCCAGTAAGCAATACTGTTTTTGAGGCGAAAAAGTCACTGACAAATAGTGCGGACAAAACGACCAATATCGTTGATATGAAAGCGGCAAATCTGGAGCAGAAAAAATTTAGTTACAGCTTGGCACTTTCTGGTTCAAATAATGACTATGCTGGGAAAACGATCGTTGTAGAAGATACGCTGCCGGACGGCATGGAATATGTGCCAGATAGTGTAACTGCAAATGATACAGCTTTGAGTGGCATTCAGGCAACTCAAGTTGGACAGACGCTGACCTTTACATTTGTTTCCACAGAAAAATTTGCAAATCAGTGGGGCAGTGGCGTAAAGTTGACTTACCAAGCCAAACTGACCGCCGACAAGGCACAGGAACTGGCAAACAGCACAGCGAAAAAAGTCACACTGACCAACACTCTTTCCAAGGTGACAGTGGTGGAGGGCAGAGATGACGGCAGCGACCGTGTGATTTTGCCCAATAGCAAGGTGGACATCAGCTTCACCAAAACCACTCCCGCCCCCGGCTTCGCCAAGCTGGCAGTAGCTTCCTTTGCAGGACAGACCTATGATGACACTGCTGTACAGCCGGTAGGAAACGGCTACATCACCGCCGGTGATACCCTGATCTGGCAGACTGTCCTGTACAACGGCAGAGGCGATTCCACCGATGTGGCAGACCTGAAACTGGACGGCGTGACACTGACCGACAATCTGCCGGCAACCTACCAGTTCAGCAACGAAACCGGTTTGCAGATGACCTATCAGGTGCTGGATCTGACGCATAACGGCGACGGCAGTTCTACATTTCAAGTAAACGACAAAACTGGTCTGCTGGAAGGCGGCACGAAAGTTCCAGATACCGCCTATAAGATCGACGGCTCGAAACTGATTATCTCTGTAGACAAACTGGCAGCGAAACTGGCAAAGAACAAGTGCATCGTCTTCCAGTTCGCCACCACTGTCAAGGACGGACAGGAAAGCGAAGGCGTTATCACCAACACCGGTTACGCCACCATTGACCAGCCGTTTACCGCAGAAGATACGGTTGCCGGCGAAAAGCGCGACAACCAGATCTGGAGCTATGCAAACTACAATATCGTTGGTCTGACCACCGAATCGTGGAAGACCATTACCTACACCAATCAGAATCACACCGGCACACCCCATACGGATCCGGCTACCGATACCGGTTACAGCCGTGAGCCTACCCATAACTATGTGCAGGGCATGCAGGGCGAAGATGTGACCTATGAACTCCACATCAAGAACAACTCGCCGGTAGCTCTGGAAAACATGACCATTATTGACCGTCTGCCCTATGTGGGTGACTTGGGTCTGGTTTCCGGCTATGAGCGTTTCTCCGCATTCGGCGTGAAACTCAAGAGCATTGATTCTGTTATGGTAGGCGGAACAGATGTAATTGATAAAACAGCACGTAGCTATTCCACCGACAAGACCTCTGTCCTGAATGAGTACTCCAAGGACTGGCTGGGGCAGAACGATGTCATGAACTGGACAAACATCAAGTCTGACGATACCGTAGACTTCCGGATCCAGCTGCAGGATACGACCGTCAAGGTTGGCGAGGAAGTCGTTGTTACCGTAAAGGCAACCGTTCCCAGCTATGTGGCAAAGACCGGCGAGGAAAACATCGCATGGAACAGCTTTGCGTATTCCTATCAGAATCCTGACATTCTGGGCGATACTGTCATGGTAGCAGAGCCGGCAAAGGTCGGCGTCTGGGTACAGACACCGGACACCACCGTTGATGTGACGGTCAACAAGACCTTGACAGAAGCAGAAACCAAGGACGCAACGTTCTACTTTGCACTGTTTACCGATGAAAATTACACCACACGGTTGAGCGATGTGATTTCCGCCACCATTCCGGCAGGACGGACCGCGGCTTCTGTCACCATGAAGGACGTAGACCTGTCCTCGATCAAGCAGCAGACCAACAACGCCAACAACGTTTACCTGCTGGAAACAGATGCCAAGGGCAATCAGATTCGCAACTACACACCGGCATATACCGGCAATAAGATCTCCACTGATGACACAACGAACCAGACGGTCGACGTGACCAATACCAAAAATACAGGTGAGATCACACTGACCAAAACCCTGGCAGGCATGGAAGGTGGAGATGTCACCGGCGACACCTTCTATTTTGCCCTGTTCACCCAGAATGCGGCAGGCGATTATGTTCGCTATGAGGAAGCACCGGTGCAGTCCCTGACCTTTACCGAGGCAGGCTCGCAGGACGTGACATTTAAAGATGTGCCCAAGGGCGTGGATTTCTACGTGCTGGAAACCAATGCCAACGGCGTTCCGACTTATACAGGAGATTCTGGTACTTACACTGCGGATAGTGGTATCCGCTACTCTTTCTTACCGGTAATACGGTCGGCAGTACAGGCAGGCGGTACTACTACAATCACTAACTTTGAACAACCCCAATACAGCATCACCGTCAGCAAGGTGCTGATCGCAGATGATGTCAAGAGCACACCTGTATTCTCCGTGGGATTGTTCACCAAGAACGGTGACACCTATACTCAGGTAGGTGATACTCAGGAAGTTATTGCAGGTTCTGAGGTGAAATTCAGTACTGAACTGAATGAACAGAACAAACGGTACGATTTGAAAGCAGATACTCCGTACTACATTTTTGAAATGAACGGTGACAAGCGTGTCGAAAACGGTGCTTCTTTCCAGATGCCTGTTGTTCTCGATCCCAAGGATTCCACTACGAAAACAAATACGACATTCTACGTTTCTTATGACTGCTGCGATGACCACAATCAGGTTGCGGCACTTACCCTGACCAAGGACGCACCGCAGGCAAACACCATTATCACAAACACCACCAAGAATCCGGCTCAGATCAAGGTAACGAAGATCGCTACCGAGGACGGCAAACCGGCAGTTGACCATGCAATTAAGGTAGGACTGTTTACGCTGAACGCAGACGGCAGTTATGAGCCGGTAAAGGATGCTACAGGCACGGCAAAGGTAGAGCCAATTACCATTGCTGCCGGCGACAAGGGCAAAAAGTCTGTTACCTTTGACGGACTGGACAGCAGCAAGATCTATTACGTCTTTGAGCTGGACGCAGACGGCAACCGCGTAGAAAACGAGAGCACGATCTCAGTAGGCGGCAAGACATTCCTCGCTACCTACTCCGGCAACAGCAGTCGGGTAGACCTGCTGCCGGGTATTCCGGGCGAAAAGGTCATTACCGATGCCAATACCACACAAGTGGAATTGTCCTTTGCAAAAACAGATGTAGACGGTAAGGCAATGACCGGCTATAAGCTGACTTTGAAAAAGCCGGATGGTAATGAGGAAAGCTGGACAACCGATGGTACAGCAAAAATATTTACTAATCTGACAGCCGGAAAGTACAAACTGACAGAAGCTGCACAGAATAACTATGTGCCGGTAGAAGTTGCATTTGAAATCGGCGATGACGGCTATATTGTCACAGAAAATGCAGAATCGATGGCATATGCTGAGTTGGGAAGCACCGGTGTAACGGTTATCAACCGTGCACAAGTCAGCGTTGACAAGCAGGATATTGCAAATTCTAAGGAACTGGCAGGTGCAACCATCAAGATCACTCGGACAAACGGCAGTCTGAATGCAGATGTGCTGGAGGTCAAGCGTGGGGAAACTTTGCTGACAAAGGCAGACTCTCTGGAGGACAACGCTGATTACAGCAAATACACACAGACATCTAATACTATCACCTTTATTTCTGACGGCGAAAACAAGACCAACATCATCGGTCTGCCGGACGGCACCTACACCATGACGGAGGTAGTTGCACCGGACGGCTACAACAAGGTAAGCACAGACTTCACCTTTACCATTAAAAACGGTGTAGTTGATGCAACGGGAACCACAGAATATGACGTTTCCGGCAATGACATTACCATGAAGGACGGTCAGAAGCCCAGCGTGACGATCAGCAAGCAGGCAGTCGGCGGCGGAGAAGAACTCACCGGAGCCGTACTGAAACTGACTGCACCGGCAGGAACAGACCTGAGCAAAGTCAAGGGCTCCTACAGCGACGGCAGCACTGCTGGAATCGAAACCAGCGGCAACACCATTACATGGACTTCGGACAAAGCCAAGGGCGGTGTGACACTGGCAAATCTGCCGGCAGGCGTGTACACGCTGGAAGAAACCACCGCACCGGACGGCTTCACCAAAAAGACTGAGGCGATGAACTTCGAGGTCGGAGCTGACGGCAAGGTCGGAACGGTAAACGGACTGACCAAGGACGACAACAAGATCGTAATGGAAGATGACACTTCCAAGCTTACCATTGCCAAGAAGGACATCACCGGAAAGCAGGAAGTCACCGGAGCAAAGCTGACCCTGACCCTGACAAATCCGGACAAAAGCGGAGCAACGCTGGACAGTGTGACAGCAAATATCCGTGTGGACAGCAGAACCGCAGATTCCATTACATGGACTTCCGGCAAGACAGATGCTATTTTGAGCAAGCTGCCGGACGGCACCTATACTCTGGGAGAAAGCGGCGATGCCTTTACAGACACAGAAACCGGAAAGACCTACACGGTAATCAAATCAACAATGACCTTTACTGTGGAAAACGGTGTTGTCACAAGCACCACCGGTGACGCAGACAACCTGAATGACAAGGCGACCGAGGGCTATTATTACTACGATAAGACCAAGGAAGAAATTCTGGTCTGCGATGCGGAAGCTGTCAACGTCGTACCGATCAGCAAGCAGGACGCAGCAAGCGGTGCGGAAGTAGCTGGTGCAACACTGGAGATCACCGCAGAAAACGTGCTGGATACCACGAAACTGGAACTGTCCAGAACCGATAAGAACGGGAACAAGACAGTACTGGTCAAGGGAACAGATTACAGCATCAGTGCAGACGGCAAGACCATTCAGTTTGTTTCCGGAGAAGATGCAACGATCATCACCGGATTGCCGGCAGGCAGCTATCAGCTGAAGGAAACCAATGCACCGGACGGCTATCAGCTGTACACCGCAGAAGAAACCTTCACCATTGGAACAGACGGCAAGGTGACCGGAACCACGACCATTCGGGACGAGGTTTCCAAGCTCACCATTGCCAAGAAGGACATCACCGGAAAGCAGGAAGTCACCGGAGCAACGTTGACCCTGACCCTGACAAATCCGGACGAAAGCGGAGCAACGCTGGACGGTGTGACAGCAAATATTCATGTGGACAGCAGAGATGCAAAGTCTATTACATGGACTTCCGGCAAGACAGATGCTATTTTGAGCAAGCTGCCGGACGGCAAATACACACTGAAAGAAACCGGCGATGCCTTTACAGACGCAGAAACCAAAAAAACCTACACGGTAATCGAATCGACAATGACCTTTACTGTGGAAAACGGTGTTGTCACAGACACCAGTGCCGAGAACAGTCTGAATGACAAGGCGACCAAGGGCTATTACTACTATGACAAGACCGCAGGACAGATTCTGGTCTGCGATGCGGAACAGCCTGCGATTACTACAACATCGACTTCGGAAACGACTACAACGACAACAACCACAACAACTACTTCAACCAGCGAAAGCAGCACAACATCTGACACAGAAACCACTACGGGAACTGGTACAGTTACCACAGTTTCAACTGTAGCAACTACATCGAAAACCAGTGGAACCACCACCGAAGTGACAACAGACACCACACTGGCAACCAGCGGAAACACTACGGAAACCAGTGCAGGCCCGACTACCACTTCTACCAGCGAAACCACTACCGAAGTGACAACAGACACCACACTGGCAACCAGTGGAAACACTACGGAAACCAGTGCAGGCCCGACTACCACTTCTACCAGCGAAACCACTACCGAAGTGACAACAGGCACCACACTGGCAACCAGCGGAAACACCACGGAAACCAGTGCAGGCCCGACTACCACTTCTACCAGTGAAACCACCACCGAAGTGACAACAGTTACCACACTGGCAACCAGCGGAAGCACCACGGAAACCAGTGCAGGCCCGACTACCACTTCTACCAGCGAAACCACCACCGAAGTGACAACAGACACCACACTGGCAACCAGTGGAAGCACCACAGAAACCAGTGCAGGTCCGACTACTACTTCTACCAACGGAACTACCACAGATACCACAACCGCCAAAACCACTGTTACAACAGCAAGTGCTTCTACGGAAACCAGTGCAGCATCGACCACCACAACTGCCGCAGGAACGACTGCGGAAACGGTGACCGAAACCAGCACTACTGCGGCAAGCACAGTGACTACCGCAGAAACAACTGTCACAACAACAGCTACGACAACCATCGAAGCAACGACTACCACGACAGAAGAAACCACTGTTGAAACTACCACAGAAGCCACCACGACAACGGAGGAAACGACAACTACAATTGTCACCACCACCGAACAGCCGGACGGCTATGTGATCCGCAAGTGTGACGTGGGCGGCAATGAGATCGGCGGAGCATCTCTGAACATTACCGATCAGAGCGGCAATGTGATCGATCAGTGGGTATCCGAAGAAGGCGTATCGCATGTCTTTGCCGGAATCCAGCCGAACACACCGTACTGCCTGACCGAAACACTGGCTCCGGCAGATTACCTCGTTGCAGAACCGATCTACTTCCAGCTGAACGAAGACGGTACACTGGTACTGTTTGTTGGCGTCAGCCTGAATGAAGACGGCAGCTGGAGCGTGGAAAATGCTGTGGTAACGGCAAATCCGGACGGCAGAGCCATTGTGATGATCGATGAGTACGTTGGTACTGAAACCACCACAACGGAAACTACCGAAGAAACCACAACGACTACGGAAGCAACCACAACTACTGCGAAGAATACCACCGCCGGCAACGGCGAGCATACCCCGTCCGTTTCCACCACGACCACGGCTTCTACGGAAACCACGACCGTGACTGGAGAAAGCGGCACCGGTACGACCGCAGGCAGTGGCGGCTCCGGCACAACAACAGCAGCTGGCGGAAGCCAGACGACCACGGTGATCAGAAGCAGTTCCGGTTCGTCTTCTTCCAGCAGCAGAAGCAACACAAAAATCTCCTCCACGCCAAAGACAGGCGAAGCGTTGCCGGTAGTCATCATTCCGGCAGGCATTGCACTGGCAGCGGCAATCGTGGCAGGCTGCAAGCGTAAGAAAAAGTAAACCGGCTGTAACGGAACAGGTGAAATTGTTCTGATGCCGCA
This sequence comes from Ruminococcus sp. OM06-36AC, assembly GCF_003438725.1. Lineage (NCBI taxonomy): Bacteria > Bacillati > Bacillota > Clostridia > Eubacteriales > Oscillospiraceae > Ruminococcus > Ruminococcus sp. OM06-36AC. The sequence continues at coordinate 436,215 of NZ_QSTT01000001.1, read as the reverse complement.
AAACCCGCCCCGACAGGTACTTCTGTCGGGGCGGGTTTGTTTTTGTCAAGGGCAAGTTGCACCGTATTTCCTATTAAGGAATCCGGTAGACAAAAAAGAAAAAGTAGGGAGCGATGCCCACATCGCCCCGCGGACTTGCCTGAGGGCAGCAATTTTCTAGGGCAGCCACACCGAAACCGTCCGGCGGAATTCGCTCGTACCTCGCTGTCCGCCTGGGGCTTGCCAACGCCGAGTGTTGCCCTTGCCTGTATCGGTAATGTTGATATTCAAGTTTTTTTTGGTGTAGGTGGGTGACTTTATTTCATACGGCGTTTGCAAGTTTATTTGTTTATCATCTTTCATGTACAACCGATTTCACAAGGAGTTACGCTTCTTTTTTTCTTTGCTGAAAAGAAAAAAAGAAGCAAAAAAAGAAAAGAGTTCGCATTCCACCTGTACTGCAAGATTCAAGTATCACCCGAAGATTATACAAGAAACTATCACCATAGATTCTCGCCAACAGAAATCCCCCGGCGGGGCGAACAGGCGGCTTGTCCGCCGTAACACTACCCTTTTCACACTTGAAATTGGGGCGTGAGGTCAGCGGCGACTCGCCGCCCGCCGTAACACTACCCTTTTTACAGTTGAAATTGGGGCGTAAGGTCAGCGGCGACTCGCCGCCCGCCGCCCCTCTTGCCAAGGTTGTCGAAATATGCTATAATAGAATCAGAAGAGATTCCGTCAATGGATTCCAAAAGAAAGAGGTACAAAAAGATGCGTAATACCACAAGTTATGAAAGCCCGTTCTGCACCCGCTATGCCAGTGAGGAAATGCAGCACGTTTTCTCCGCTGACAAGAAGTTCTCCACATGGCGTCGCCTTTGGGTGGCTCTGGCTCGGGCAGAAATGGAACTCGGTCTGCCCGTGACACAGGAGCAGGTGGACGAACTGGAAGCCAATATCGACAACATTGACTATGACGTGGCAGAAGCAGAAGAAAAACGCCGCCGGCACGATGTCATGTCCCACGTGTATGCATACGGTCAGGTCTGCCCCAAGGCTGCCGGCATCATTCATCTGGGTGCAACTTCCTGCTATGTCGGCGATAATACAGACATTATCGTGATGCGTGATGCTCTGGAGATCGTTCGCCGCAAGATGATCAACGTGCTGGCAAATCTCGCTCACTTCGCCATGGAATATAAGGGCATGCCGGCTCTGGCATATACCCACCTCCAGCCGGCACAGCTGACTACAGTGGGCAAGCGTGCTACACTGTGGATGAACGAACTGCTCATGGACTTCAATGAACTGGAATACCGTATCGCAAACCTGAAGCTGCTGGGCTCCAAGGGTACCACCGGTACACAGGCTTCTTTCATGGAACTGTTCAAGGGCGATACCGATAAGGTCAAGGAACTGGAAGCCAAGATTGCCAAGGAAATGGGCTTCAACGGCGTTGTTCCGGTTTCCGGTCAGACTTATTCCAGAAAGATCGACTCGCAGATTCTGGCAACCCTTAGCGGCATTGCACAGTCCTGCAGCAAGTTCTCCAACGATATGCGTCTGCTCCAGAGCTTCAAGGAAATGGAAGAACCTTTCGAAAAGACTCAGATCGGTTCCTCTGCAATGGCATACAAGCGGAACCCCATGCGTTGCGAGCGTATCACTTCTCTGGCTCGCTACGTGATGATCGACAGCCTGAATCCGGCATTTACCGCAGGTACCCAGTGGTTCGAGCGGACACTGGACGACTCTGCCAATAAGCGTGTTTCCGTACCGGAGGCATTTCTGGCAGTCGATGCGATCCTGAACATCATGCTGAATGTTACCGACGGTCTGGTGGTGTATCCGAAGATGATCCGTCAGCGGATCATGCGGGAACTGCCGTTCATGGCAACCGAAAATATCATGATGGACGCTGTGGAAAAGGGCGGCAACCGTCAGGAACTCCACGAAAAGATTCGTCAGTATTCCATGATCGCCGGCAAGCACGTCAAGGAAGAAGGTCTGGACAACGACCTGTGCGATATGCTGCTGGCAGATCCGGCATTCATGATCACCAAGGAAGATCTGGACAAGATCCTGAAGCCGGAAAACTTCACCGGCCGCAGCGAACAGCAGACCGAAGAATTCGTGGCAGAGTGCATTCAGCCCATTCTGGACGCAAACAAGGATATTCTGGGCGAACACTTTGAGATGAAGAACTAAGGCAATACCGCATAAAGCCCGCCTGACGGCTTTATTCTTGCGTATCCCATAGAAAACAACCCTCGGCGGAATCCAATCGTCGGGGGTTGTTTTTTCGTGGGACGAAAAATCACCGCAGGTCTTGACAACTTCCTCAAAAAGGTGTACCCTAGACAGAGAATCACCAAGGAGGTACGATCATGTCGATTCAGCTCCGTTCTGCAGTGCCAACAGATGCACCGGCACTGCTTGCCATTTATGCCCCTTATGTGGAGCAAACTGCCATTACATTCGAGTACGATGTTCCCACAGAGGCGGAGTTTACCCGCCGCATTGCGGACACCCTGCAAAACTACCCCTATCTGGTGGCAGAACAGGACGGCGTGCCGGTGGGGTACGCCTACGCCGGAAAATTCCACGAACGTGCTGCCTATGACTGGTCTGTGGAAACGTCTATCTATGTGGAACAGCACCGGAAGCGGCAGGGTATTGGCAGACTGCTCCACGATGCACTGGAACAGGAATTACAGCGGCGGCATTTCCTCAACATGAACGCCTGCGTTGCCTGTCCCATAGGGGAAAATGACCCCTACCTCACACGGGACAGCATTTGTTTCCATGAAAAACTGGGGTATCGCATGGTGGGCGAATTCCACCAGTGCGGCTATAAATTCGGACGGTGGTATCACATGGTGTGGCTGGAAAAGCATATCGGCAGCCACGAGGGAACGCCGCTGCCGGTACTGCGGGGATAATTTCAACAATGGATTTGCGTGAAAATTTTCCATGAAATCAATTTTCAAAAATATGTTGATTTAAATTGTGCAAGATTATGAAGCTTGACGAGTAAGGCTCCCCTGAAAGGGGAGCTGGCAGTGCGTAGCACTGACTGAGGGGTTTCCACTTATGCCGAAAACGTCATGAAAAGATTTTACGAAAAAACCTCTCCACCGCCTAACGGCGGTCCCCCTCGTACTGAGCGGTCCCCTCTGCCCTGCGGGCATCTCCCCACCCCGTGGGGAGTCACCCCTTTCAGGGGAGGCTATCATGAAAATGGATTTGCGTGAAAATTTTCCTCGTCCTATTGACTAATCTGCCGTTTTCGGGTATCATAAGAAGTAGGAAATTTTTGCAGTATCCCCTGCACGGAATACGGAGGACACATACATGAACAAACAAGGACGGTTCACAGCCGTTTTGCTGAGCGGAGTTATCCTCTGCGGCATCGGCACCGGCTGTGCCGCGGACGGCTCCAAAACTGCCAAGGCAGACTACACATGGAGCAATGTTGCCATTGGCGGCGGCGGATATGTCACCGGCATGGAGTATAACCCCAAGGAAGAAGGGCTGGTCTATGCCCGCACAGACATCGGCGGACTGTACCGCCGGAAAAAGGACACTGCCTGGGAACCGCTGACGGACTTTCTGGGGGCGGACGAATGGGGCTATATCGGGATCGAGAGTATGGCGACAGATCCGGTGGAGCCGAACCGCGTTTATTTTGCCGGCGGCACGTATATGAGCGATGATGCGGCACTGTTTGCCTCGGACGATTACGGCGAAACGTGGACACGCTTTGATGCTCCGTTCAGCTGCGGCGGCAACCAGTCCGGACGGGGCTGCGGCGAACGCATGTGCGTCAACCCCAATAACAACAAGGAAGTCTGGTTCGGCAGCCGTGACAGCGGTCTGTGGAAAACCACCGACTACGGCAAGAACTGGGAAGAGGTCACCTCTTTTCCGGAAAAGGGCGACTATAAACAGGAGAGCAACAGTATCGGCATTCTGTGGGTGACTTTTGATCCGACTTCCGGCGACATGTACGTCGGCGTGGCAATGACAGACGGCACCTGCATTTATAAAAGCACAGACGGCGGCGACAGCTGGACGGCACTGGCTGCCAATGCGGCAGGCATGTACCCGCTGCATGCTGCATTCTCCAACAGCGGAAAGCTGTATCTGGCGTACTCTGACAATTGCGGTCCGAATCTGTCCCCCACGGCTGGGGCAGTCTATGTGTACGATACCCAGTCGGACAGCTTCACGGATATTACACCTGATCTGAACGACGGCAGACAGGGCGGCTTCGGCGGCATTTCCGTAGATGTCCGGAATCCGGATACGGTGGTGGTTTCCACGCTGGGCTGGTGGTCGGACAACGGCGACAATCTGTACTATACCACCGACGGCGGCGACAGCTGGAGCGGACTGTTCAACCTGAACACCAAGGAAAACCACTACCAGATGGACACCGCACAGGCGGAATGGCTGGACTGGGGCAGAGGTGAAAATCAGGCGAAAACCGGCTGGTGGGTGGCAGATGTCAACATCAACCCGTTCAATTCTGACGAAGTGATGTACGGTACCGGTGCAACGATCTATTCCACCCAGAACATGACGAAGATCGGCACAGAGCCGGTGACCATTGCCTTTGATGCCTACGGGCTGGAAGAAACGGCAGTGTTCAAGATGCTGGCACCGCCCAGCAAGGACGATTCGCCCCAGCTGTATTCCATTATGGGAGATCTGACCGGCTTTGCCCACAAGGACGTGACACAGTGCCCCGATGATGCCCACTTCATGAAAAACGGCAAGCCCACAGATTTAGATGTGGCATTCCAGAACCCCAACACGGCGGTATACCTCAGCGAGGAAAAGACCACCACGATCAATTTCACGCAGGACGGCGGTGCCACATGGGAAACCGTAAAGCACAAGCCCGACCCCGCCACCGGCGGACAGGTGGCAATGTCCGCAGACGGCAGCTCCACGATCTGGGTGCCCAACAGCATTTCCGGAAAGCCCTATGTGACCACTGACCTCGGAAAGACGTGGTACTATGTGGAAGGACTGGGCTTTAACGCCAAAATTGCCGCCGATCGGGTGAACCCGAAGGTGTTCTATGCCACCTGTGACGGGCTGTTCTACGTGTCCAGGGACGGCGGCGTGACTTTCGAATCCACGGGACAGATGGTGGCAGATTCTGCTGAACCGGTGACGGTGTTCGGGCAGGAGGGCAACGTCTGGATCTCCAGCAGCACCATGATCATGTACACGGAGGACGGCGGCGAAAGCTTCCAGACTGTAAAGACCCTGCCCACCGTGGACAGCATCGGCTTCGGCAAGGGCAAAGAAGAAGACAGCTATCCGGTGATCTATGCCGAGGGCGATGACGGCGAAAACGGCTACGGCATCTATCGCTCGGAGGACAAGGGCAAAAGCTGGATCAGAATCAACGACGAGCAGCATAAGTTCGGAAACCTGAACCCCAAGTACATCACCGGTGACAGCAATGTCTACGGCAGAGTGTACTTCTGCACAGACGGACGGGGAATCGTAATGGGTGATATTGCTTCGTGAAAAAAAGACATTATGGAAAATACATTTTTCGCTGGATCATGACCTTGCTGTTGCTGGCGGGGCTGGTGTTTGCCGGCATCGGCGGCACAAGGCTGCTGCACATCTATCTGACCAGCACCGGCAGGCAGGCGGCAGATGTTCCCAGCAAACAGGATTATCCGGTGCGTGGAGTTGATCTGTCCTACTATCAGGGCAATATCGACTGGGACGTGCTGGCATCGCAGGACGTGGACTTCTGCTTTATCAAGGCGACCGAGGGCGTTGACCACAACGACAGCCAGTTTGCACAGAACTGGCAGACAGCACAGGCGGCGAAGATCTACGTGGGAGCATATCACTTTTTCCGGTTTGAGAACACGGGAAAGGAGCAGGCGGAAAACTTTATCCGCACAGTGCCGGTGACGGAAAACACCCTGCCGCCGGTGATCGATGTGGAATTGTACGAGTCGCTGGGCGGCAGCATGCCGGACACCGGCACCGCAAGGCAGAACTTACAGGAAATGCTGGACCTGCTGGAAGCCCATTACGGGGTAAAGCCCATTCTCTACGCCGCCCCCAACACCTATCGGGCATATGTAAAATCGTTTGCAGAGGACTATCCGATCTGGATCAGTAACTACTATTATAAGCCCTATTTCGACTGGACATTCTGGCAGTATACCGATTCCGGCGAACTGGAGGGCTATGACGGCTATCAGACACACATTGACCTGAACGTCTACGCCGGAAGCATGGACGAGTTCCGGCATCAGTTCGGCTTACAGGCATTTTAGAAAGGAACTATTATGACAGAACCAATTTTTTTGCAGGGAATCTGCAAGGACTATCTCTGGGGCGGCAATCGCCTGCGGGAGGAATTCGGCAAGGAAAGCGATGCTGACAAGATCGCTGAAAGCTGGGAACTCGCCTGCCACAAGGACGGCAGCAGCATACTCACTTCCGGCAGTGATGCAGGGCTGAACCTGCGGGAATATCTGGACAAGAACGGCACCGCATTCCTCGGCACCAACTGTGCGGACTGCACCACTGTGCCGGTGCTGATCAAGCTGATCGATGCCAAACAGGATCTGTCCATTCAGGTGCACCCCGATGACGACTACGCCATGCGGGTGGAGGGAGAAGCCGGCAAGACAGAAATGTGGTACATCGTAGATGCGGCACCTCACGCTGCCCTGTACTACGGGCTGAAACAGGAAGTGACAAAGGCGGAATTCGAACAGCGGATCCACGCCCAGACCTTGACAGAAATTCTCAATCGGGTGGAGGTCAAGCCGGGAGAACTGTACTTTATCCCCTCCGGTACGCTGCACGCCATTGGTGCGGGGATCCTGCTGGCGGAGATCCAGCAGAACTCCAACACTACCTACCGTGTCTATGACTACGGCAGACGGGGAGCAGACGGCAAGCTGCGTCCGCTGCACATTGCAAAGGCTCTGGACGTGACCAATCTCCGTCCCATTGCTCCTACGGTGCAGTATCCTGCGGAGGCGGTTGCCGGCGGCACGGTGCGGAAGCTGGAAGCGTGCAAGTATTTCGCTTCGGACGTGGTGACTGTGCACGGCACGGTTGCATTTACCGTAGGGACAGAATCGTTCCACCACCTGCTGTTCCTGTCGGGAGAAGCCACTCTGCAAACAGAATCCGGCAGCTATCCGGTGAAAAAGGGCAGCAGCGTGCTGCTGCCTGCCGGACTGGGAGCCTATACCGTGACCGGCGAAAGCGTACAGTACGTGGTTACCCGCGTGGACGAAAAATTGAGTTGACAATTCCACATGATGGATTTGCATATTGAGGAGGAAACATATATGAAGTATTACATTGGTATTGATCTGGGCGGCACAAATATTGTTGCCGGCGTAGTCAACGAAAGCTATGAGATTCTGGCAAAGGCAAGCGTCAAGACCAACCTGCCCCGTCCGGAAGAAGAAATCGCTGCGGATATGGCAAAGGTTTCGCAGGAAGCTGCGGAAAAGGCTGGTCTGACTATGGCGGACATCGAGTGGATCGGCGTAGGCACACCGGGCGTTGCCAACAGTGCCACCGGCGTGATCGAATATTCCAACAATCTGGGCTTCAACAACACTCCCATGGTGAAGTATCTGGAAACTGCACTGGGCAAGCCCACCTTTATTGAAAACGATGCCAACGCTGCTGCATACGGCGAATATGTTGCCGGTGCTGCAAAGGGTGCCAAGAATGCAGTCTGCATCACACTGGGTACCGGCGTAGGTGCCGGCATCGTCATTGACGGCAAGATCTACAGCGGCTCCAACTTCGGCGGTGCAGAAGTTGGTCACACTGTCATTTCCGTAGACGGTCCGCAGTGCACCTGCGGCAGAAAGGGCTGCTTCGAGGTATACTCCTCTGCAACCGGTCTGGTTCGCATGACCAAGGAGGCACTGGCAGCCAATCCGGAAAGTGCCATGAAGGACGAGGAACGTATTTCCGCACGGACTGCGTTCAACTACATGCGTGCCGGCGATGCTACCGCAAAGCAGGTGGTTGACGATTACATCAAGTATCTGGCAGCTGGTATCACCAATACCATTAACATTTTCCAGCCGGACATTCTGTGCATTGGCGGCGGCGTGTGCAACGAGGGCGATCCGCTGCTGGTTCCCATGAAGGAGATCGTCAAGAAGGAAGTCTACACCCGCAACTCCGCAAAGAATACCGAGATCGTGATCGCGAAGCTGGGCAACGATGCCGGCATTATCGGTGCGGCATTCCTGGGCAACGCACACGACTAATGGCAGCACTGCATCAAGCCGCCTGACGGCTTTGCACGATTTGTGTCACAACCACATAGGGCAATACCGCACAAAGAGCGTCTGGCGACTTTGCACGCCATCTGCTTGCAAATTTCCCGTCATATTTCACAAAAATGCTCGTGAATACATCAAGTATTCACTCCGCTTTTTGTTTCATCTGACGAAAAATTTGACGACGCATCTGTCGCACAATCTTTGTGCGGTATTGCCATAGAAAATCAATCTGATAAGCACCCCGAAAGTCAAATGCACCGGTTTTCGGGGTGCTTTTGTATCAACATTCTGTACAATTCCCTAAAATGAGATTTGTGCATCTTGCCGGTTTCTTGGAAAATGGAGGGAGTGAACGGGGAAAATCTCTTGACAGCTTGCACAAAAGGTGATAGAATAAAGTGGATAAGGTGAGCACTGCTTCAGACGGCAGAGGACTGTTCTGTGCAGGTTACACAAAAAAGATAAGGAGTTCGATCACATGAAGTTTATGAAGAAACTGCTCAGCACCATGACGGCTGCGGCAATCGGGCTGTCCATGACCACTGCACTGTCTGTGGGAACCTCTGTTGCATCTGCGGCAGACAAGACCGCGGTACAGATGGTGGAGGACATGGGTCTGGGCTGGAATCTGGGCAACGCTCTGGATTCGACCAACACATGGACCAGCAACCCCTCTCCGGCAGATATTGAAACTGCCTGGGGCAACGTGGTTGCGACCGAAAACATGATCAAGGAAGTCAAGAAGGCTGGCTTCAACACCGTCCGGATCCCTGTCACCTGGTGGGATATGACCGGTGCTTCCGGCACCGCAAAGATGGATTCGTTTGATGGTACGGTTGCAGATCAGTATCTGGCAAGAGTCAAGGAAGTCGTAGACTACTGCGTGGATAACGGTATGTATGCGATCATCAACACCCACCACGATGAGGAGTGGGAAAAGGATACCTCCAAGATCGCAACATTTGAAAAGCTGTGGAAGCAGATCGCGACCTACTTTGAAGGCTATGACGAACATCTGGTATTCGAGGGTATGAACGAAGTCAGCTTCTCCACCAGCGATGCCATGACCTATAATCAGGCGTTTGTAGACACCGTCCGTGCAACCGGCGGCAACAACAAAGACCGTCTGCTGATCTGCACCGCAGACAGCAACAACACCGCAAAGGCACTGTCCAGCAGCTTCTCCATGCCGAAGGACGACTCCAATATGCTGGCGGTTTCCGTGCACTATTATGAACCGCCGACGTTCTGCGTTGCAGACACCACTTCCACCTGGGGACATCGGGAAACATGGGGCACTGCCGCAGACCTGAGCAAGGTGGAAAAGGATTTCAACGACCTCAAGACCAAGTTCACTGACAATGGCTATGGCGTTGTGATCGGTGAATACGGTGCATGCAATGCCGACAAGTACGGCGTAAATACCACACCGTATAACAAGGACGAAGAATCCATCAAGGCATTCTATCAGGCAATTGCTTCTACAGCATACAACATGGACGGTATCTGCCCCGTTGCATGGGACGACTCTGACTCCGGTACGATCTGCCTGTTCAGCCGTAAGAATATGAAATGGTTTGACGAAGACCTGAAGAACATCTTCTCCAACATTGCTTCCGGCGGAAATGTAGACCCCGGCAAGCAGAAGACCGACCGTCTGACATTCCAGGCAAGCGACGTTGCAGACGGCAGCGATCTGCTGATCGACCTGAAGCCCTACAAGGATTACGGCGTAAACTTGACTTCTGTTGTCATCAACTATACAATTAAGGGCAACAAGGCTTCTTATGGTACCGGCGGTGCAGTACAGTACAACATTGTAGACAGCAATGACGGTTCTTCGCACTGGGCATACCAGCCGTATTCGTTCACAGTCGGAGAAAGTGTAACGACAGTAGACATTCCGGCAACCACCAAGGCAACTGACGAGGACGGAAACGAATTCGAAGGTCCGCTGGATATGGACTACCTGAAGATCGGTCACTGGTATGACTGGACCGACCCGAAGGGCGGCAAGGTAGAATGGTCTTATGTTGATGTCACTCTGATCTTTGACGGCTTCTTCTATGTAGACGGCGATCCGGATCAGACAACAGCAACGACACAGACTACTACTGAAGCACCGAAGACCACTACTACAGAAGCTACCACAACTGCACAGCCGCAGGGCGACCCGATCGGTAAGGCATACTTCATTGGTATGATCGGTGCAGCAAACAACTGGGCAGAGGGCGACGATGAGGGTGCCGCAGTGACACCGATCACCGGCGACGGCACATACAGTGTAGACTGGGACGTTACCGGCGGCGGTACCGATACGGTTCAGTTCCTGGCAGTTTTGATCACACCGGACGGCGAAACCGAAAACTTCACCACCGATACCTTCAAGGGTCTGAAGGTTTCTCTGGACGAAGTTTGGGTTGACGGCGTAAAGATCGAAGATTACACCGTTAGTGAAAAGGCAATCAACACTCACTATTATGAAGGTGAGGGCCCGGGCGTTACCCGACTGTACCTCCACGATGACTGGTCCACCAAGATCAAGGATCTTGCAAGCAATACCACCATTACAAAGGATATTCGCGTAGTATTCACCATTTCCGGCACTGGTCACGAAGGTCCGGCAGTGACTACCACAGAACAGACTACCACCACAACCGAAAAAATTACTACCACTACAACCACTACAACTACCGAAGCAACTACTGAACCGACTACCACCACAACCACTACCACAGCAATTGAAACAACCACCACTGAGGCAACTACTGAAGCGACTACCACTACAACCACTACCACAACGCCGGAACCGACCACAACAACGACTGCGGAAACAACTACCACCACCGAAGCAACCACAACTACAACAGAAGCAACCACCACTACCGAAGCAACCACAACCACTCCGGAACCGACGACCACCACAGCAGAAACCACGACTACAATCATGACGATGCTGACTACCACAGAAACCACTACAACGACAACCACCACCGAAGAAACTACTACTACCACAACAACTACCACTACTACAACGACAACCACGACCACTACCACCCAGTATGAGGGCCCGATGCCGAAAACGCTGTTCGGTGATGTGAACATGGACGGCAGAATCGACATCACAGATGCTGTTCTGCTGAACAAGATGGTAGCTGGTGTAGTTGAAGCAAACCAGTCCCAGCGTCTGAACGGCGATGTCAACGGCAACGGCGAGATCGATTCCGCTGACGGTCTGGTACTGCTCATGTTCGTGATCCAGCAGATCAACACCCTGCCGTATCAGGCAGAAATCTGATCGGTGAAAGGCTGTTAAAAGTTTAGGCAATACCGCACAAAGAGCGTCTGGGGACTTTGCACGCCATCTGCTTGCAAATTTCCCTTCAGAGCCTGTTTCGTATCTTCCCGCACGCATCTTGCGTGCATATTTTCCGAGATATTTCGGGAAAATACTCGAAAATCCACAAAGGATTTTCTCCGTTTTTCCCTTCATCTCTCAAAAAATCTGACGACGCAATCTGCATACGTCAGATACGAAACAGACTCTCATATTTCACAAAAATGCTCGTGAATACATCAAGTATTCACGAGCATTTTTGTTTCATCTGACGAAAAATTTGACGACGCATCTGTCGCACAATCTTTGTGCGGTATTGCCTTTATCCGATGATTTTCTCATCATAAAAAGAGCACTGTGTCCTGCATACTGCGGGCACAGTGCTTTTTCTTTTGTGAAAATACAGTCTGCACGGGCGTTTTACATGAGTATGTTCAAGAATGGCATTTTTCACAATGTGAAATTTGTGAAAAATACCGGAGAAGGGGAAAACTAACGCAATATCTAACAAAAAAGCGGAATTTTACTTAAAAAACAGCACCTAAATCCGGCGGATACTTATCATTATTCCGGAAAGTGTTGTTCCTTTGTGAAATGTGCAACAAAACAAGAAAAGAAACTAGTAGAAATCGTCATGAAAGTCGATTGACTTTTTTCGAAAATCGTCCTATAATAAAGGAAACAGCAATAAACACGCTGTTGATTTTCGCTTTTCAGGAGAATTGGAAAGAACAGGGAATCCTGCGGAATTCCGCGGAAAACCACTGTTTCTCTCTCCGGAAAAACGATGCAGAAAAGGTGGTGGATACAATGGGTGAAGAACTGCAGGAACAGCTGCATACCCGGATCCTCTGGGAGAGTCCGTTTGACGTACCGCTGGTGGGACCGATCCACATCAGTGAATCGGTCGTCATGACATGGTTCCTTATGGCGATCATTATGGTGCTGGTACTGATACTGACACGGAATCTCAAGATCGTACCGGGAAAGCGGCAGGCGTTTCTGGAAATGGCGGTCACATGGCTCACAAACTTCTTTGAGGGCAACATGGGCAAAGCCGGCAGACGCTATGTGCCCTATCTGAGTACCGTGCTGATCTATCTGGGAATCGCCAATATGATCGGCATGTTCGGGTTCGGCATGAAGCCTCCCACAAAGGACATCAACGTCACCGTGGCACTGGCACTGATGAGCATTATCCTCATTGAAGCGTCAACATTTCGGGCTCAGGGCGGCATCAAGGGCTTTTTGAAGTCCTTCACAAAGCCGATGGCTCTGCTGACACCGCTGAATGTGATGGAGATCGCCATTCGTCCGCTGTCGCTGTGTATGCGACTGTTCGGTAACGTACTGGGTGCTTTCGTTGTCATGCAGCTGATCGAACATGTCTGTGGTCTGATTATCCCGATGGTGTTCAGCATGTACTTCGATGTGTTCGACGGACTGATTCAGGCGTATGTCTTTGTATTCCTGACATCGCTGTTCATGGCAGAAGGCATGGAAGTCGAGGAGGAGAGTGTGCCGAAGTTACAGCAGGCATAGCTTGCTGCAATCCCACTCGGCAGCTACAGAAAGGAGCGTTCCCTATGGTAGGAGCAGGTATCGCAGTATTGACAGGTATCGGTGCAGGACTTGGCATCGGTATCGCAACGTCCAAGGCAACAGAAGCCATTGCCAGACAGCCGGAGGCTGCCGGAGCAATCAACAAGGCACTGCTGCTGGGCTGTGCACTGGCAGAAGCAACCGCCATCTATGGTTTCGTTGTTGCACTGCTGATGGTTATCATGAAGTAAAAAACACGCCCCCGCAAAACAACGCGGGCAGAAAGGTAGGAATTGAAAATGATAGGAGCAGGTATTGCAGTATTGACTGGTATTGGTGCCGGTCTGGGTATCGGTATCGCAACATCCAAGGCAACAGAAGCCATTGCCAGACAGCCGGAGGCTGCCGGAGCGATCAACAAGGCACTGCTGCTGGGCTGTGCACTGGCAGAAGCAACCGCTATTTATGGTTTCGTTGTTGCACTGCTGATGGTCATTATGAAGTAAAAGGACCACCTTCTGAATCTGAGAGAAAGGAGCACGGCTTTTCTTGGAAAAAGCTGTGAGAGTGGATATGTTAGATTTTGATTTTTGGACCATTTTGTTTTCCGTCATCAATATCCTCGTGCTGTTTTTCTTTCTGAAAAAATTCCTTTTCGGCAGAGTAAATGCCATGCTGGAAAAGCGGGCACAGATGGTGCAGGCGGATATGGACGAAGCCAAGCAGCATGCCGCTGATGCGGAAAAGCTGAAGAATGCATATGAGGAAACCCTGAGCGGTGCCAAGCAGGAAGCAAAACAGATCATTGCGACCGCAGAGCAGAATGCACACGCACAGGGCAGCGAGATCACTGCCAAGGCTCAACAGCAGGCAGACACGCTCCTCAAAGAAGCACAGAAGGAAATCGAACGGGAACGCCGGCAGACACTGGACGGCGTACAGGGCGAGATCGCCGATCTGGCACTGGCTGCCGCTTCCAAGCTGATGGAGCAGAAAGTGGACGACCAGACCAACCGCGAGCTGGTGAATGCGTTCTTGTCTGAGGAAGGAGCAGGAGAATGAATGGTGCAGTGACATCTTATGCAACCGTGCTGCTGACGCTGCCAAATGCGTCAGATGCCGTGGCAGATGCACAGCAAACCTTTCAGAACTGCCCCCTGTTGACGGATTCCCTAAGCAACCCGACGATTTCGGAGGCGGAAAAGTTTGCAGTGATCGACCGGATCTTTCCGGAATCCCTGCGGACCTTCCTGAAGGTTGTCTGCCAAAACGGTCAGATCGACAGCATACTGGAGATTTTTTCAGAATATCAAGCATTGGAACGCCGGCAAAGACATTGTGCTCATGCCGTGCTGGAATATGTAACGCCGCTGACAGACGCACAGCTGACAGCGATGAAAAAAATGATCTGTGCAAAAACCGGCGAACCGGAGGTACAGTTGGAACTGCACCAGAATCCGGAACTGCTGGGAGGCTTTATCCTGCATATCGGCGATGACGAGTATGACCGCAGCGTGCGTTCTGCCGTCCGCAATATGCGAAAGAGCCTGATACGGAGGTGAGGGTAAGACATGAGTACCATGAATGCAAGTGAGATTATATCCGTTTTAAAAAGCGAGATAGAGGACTTCGATCGGAAGTCCGGCGTGCAGGAAACCGGTACAGTCGTTCGTGTGGGCGACGGTATCGCAACGGTATTCGGCATGCAGCATGCCATGTACGGCGAACTGGTAGAATTTGAAACCGGTGTACGAGGCATCGTACAGAACTTGGAAACCAAGACCATCGGTGTCGTTCTGCTGGGCAGTGACTATGGCATTACAGAGGGTACTTCTGTTGTCCGTACCGGAAAGCGTGCCGGTATCGGCGTAACGCAGAAAATGATCGGCAGAGTTGTCGGTGCACTGGGAAACCCGATCGACGGCGGCGATCCCCTGACAGCAGAGGATTATTTCCCGATCGAACACGAAGCACCCGGCGTGGCGTACCGGAAATCGGTCAATGTACCGTTACAGACCGGTATCCTTTCCATTGACTCGATGTTCCCCATCGGACGCGGTCAGCGTGAATTGATCATCGGCGACCGTCAGACCGGTAAGACATCGATTGCTGTGGATACGATCATTAACCAAAAAGGACAGAATGTCATTTGTATTTATGTCGCAATCGGACAGAAGTCCTCGACAGTTGCAAAGATCGTTTCTACCCTGAAAAAGAATGATGCAATGGAGTATACCATTGTCATGTCTGCATCTGCCAGCGAACCGGCTCCGGTACAGTACATCGCACCCTATGCCGGCACGGCGATCGCAGAGTATTTCATGAGTCAGGGCAAGGACGTGCTCATTGTATACGATGACCTTTCCAAGCACGCGGTGGCATACCGTGCAATGTCCCTGCTGCTCCACCGTCCGCCCGGGCGTGAAGCTTATCCGGGTGACGTATTCTATCTGCACTCCCGTCTGCTGGAACGTTCCTGCCGTCTGGACGATGCACACGGCGGCGGTTCGATCACCGCACTGCCGATCATCGAAACACAGGCAGGCGACATCTCTGCCTATATCCCGACCAACGTCATCTCCATTACAGACGGACAGATCTTCCTCGAGAGCGAACTGTTCAACGCCGGTATGCGTCCGGCAGTCAACGTCGGTCTGTCTGTATCCCGTGTCGGCGGTGCCGCACAGACCAAGGCGATGAAGAAAGCCTCCGGTCAGATGCGTGTGGATCTGGCACAGTTCCGCGAAATGGAAGTCTTTACACAGTTCAGTTCCGATCTGGATCCTGCTACGCAGGCAATGCTGGATCACGGTCATGTGCTGATGGAACTGCTCAAGCAGCCGCTGTATCACCCTCTGGCAATGTGGAAAGAGGTCGTGATCCTGTCCGCAGCCTCCAACGGTCTGCTGGACGATGTGGCATTGAGCGATCTGCGTTCGTTCCGCGAGGGACTGATGAACTATGTGGAGGCAAACGGTGCGGCGATCGTTACCGAAATGAAAGAAACCGGCAAGCTTTCCGACGAATCCAGAGAAAAGCTGCTGGAACTGGTGCGTACCTATAAGAAGCAGGTGAACTAAAATGGGCAACATGCGTGAGATCCGTGACCGGATCAAGAGCATCAACGACATTATGAAAATCACCAATGCCATGTATCTGATCTCCTCCTCCAAGCTGAAAAAGGCGAAAAAGGATCTGGCGGCAACACAGCCCTATTTCAATAAGCTGCTGTATGCTATGCGGAGTATCCTTTCCCGTGCACCGGAGGACATCGATATGCGGTATTTCGATCAACGGGAGGAGATCAAGCCCGAAGACCGGAAGGTGGGCTATATTGTCATCACTGCGGACAAAGGCATGTGCGGCTCCTATAACCACAATATCATCAAGCTGACAGAGCAGAAAATGGCGGCACACAAGCAAAGTCACCTGTACGTCATGGGACAGGTGGGAAGAATGTACTTCCAGCGGCGTGCCCGTGCCGGAGAACTGGACGTGGATACAGAGTTTATCTATACCACCCAGAACCCTACGCTCTATCGTTCCCGCCGCATTGCGGAGCAAATGCTGAAAGCGTTTGACGAGGGAAAGCTGGACGATGTGTATATTATCTATACCGATATGGTTTCGTCCATTGCCTTTGAACCGAAAATTTTGCAGCTGCTTCCGCTGGATGCAGAGCACTTTGTACAGAGTAAGGGCGAGATCACCAAGCACCATGAGGCAGTGTTCTCCCCCAGCCCGAATATCGTTATGGAGCATCTGACTCCGAACTTTATGAAGGGCATGATCTATGGTGCCATGGTCGATTCGTTCTGTAGTGAACAGCAGGCGAGAATGTCTGCCATGGACTCTGCAACCACCAGTGCGAAGGATATGTTACAGGATCTGTCGCTGCAATATAACCGTGCAAGACAGGCGGCAATCACGCAGGAGATCACAGAGATCGTCAGCGGTGCAAATTCCGCCGAATTGTGAAGACAGGTTCTAAGAACAGCACGACACCAAGCAGTGCTGTCTAAGGCAATACCGCACAAAGAGCGTCTGGCGACTTTGCACGCCATCTGCTTGCAAATTTCCCGTCATATTTCACAAAAATGCTCGTGAATACATCCAGTATTCACTCCGCTTTTTGTTTCATCTGACGAAAAATTTGACGACGCATCTGTTGCACAATCTTTGTGCGGTATTGCCCTAAGAATTGGAAGGCTCGGCAGCGGCGGAGTCGGCGGGTGTCATCTGATGCCCGCTGTGCCGCCGCCGTCTGGAAAGGAATGATGATATGGAAAAAGGGAAAATCGTGCAGGTTTTAGGACCTGTCATTGATGTGGCATTCCCGGGAAAGCTTCCGATGATCAAGGATGCATTGACCGTCGATAACGGCGGAAAGACCTGTGTCATGGAAGTGGCACAGCATATGGGCAACGGCATCGTCCGCTGCATCAGCCTGTCCTCTACGGAGGGCTTCGCAAAGGATATGGAAGTCACCGCCACCGGTTCCTGTATCAAGGTGCCGGTCGGTACCGCCACACTGGGCAGAATGTTCAACGTGCTGGGCGAAGCGATTGATGATGCCGGTGAAGTCAAGACCGAAGAAAAGTGGCCGATCCACCGTCCGGCTCCGTCGTTCCGCGATCAGAGTCCGGTAGTCGAGATTCTGGAAACAGGTATCAAAGTTATTGACCTGCTGGCTCCGTATGCAAAGGGCGGTAAGGTCGGTCTGTTCGGCGGTGCCGGCGTTGGTAAGACCGTCCTGATTCAGGAACTGATCCACAACGTTGCGACCGAACACGGCGGCTATTCTATTTTCACCGGTGTCGGCGAACGTTCCCGTGAGGGTAATGACCTGTGGAACGAAATGAAAGATTCCGGCGTTATCGAAAAGACGGCTCTGGTATTCGGACAGATGAACGAACCGCCGGGGTCCCGTATGCGTGTGGCACAGACTGGTCTGACCATGGCAGAATACTTCCGTGATGAAAAGCATCAGGACGTGCTGCTGTTTATCGATAACATTTTCCGTTATGTACAGGCAGGTTCTGAAGTTTCCGCCCTGCTGGGACGTATGCCGTCTGCCGTAGGCTATCAGCCGACACTGGCAAACGAAGTCGGCGAACTACAGGAGCGTATCACTTCTACCAAGAACGGTTCTATCACCTCTGTACAGGCAGTTTACGTGCCGGCAGATGACCTGACTGACCCGGCTCCGGCGACTACGTTCGCACATCTGGATGCGACGACTGTATTGTCCCGTAAGATCGTGGAACAGGGTATTTATCCGGCAGTAGATCCGCTGGAATCCACCTCCCGTATTCTGGAACCGGACGTAGTGGGCGAAGAACACTATCAGGTAGCCAGAAAGGTGCAGGAACTGTTGCAGCGGTACAAGGAATTGCAGGACATTATCGCAATTCTGGGTATGGAAGAACTGGACGAGGATGACAAGCTGGCAGTATATCGTGCCCGTAAGATCCAGAAGTTCCTCTCACAGCCGTTCAACGTGGCAGAAGTCTTTACCGGTCTGCCGGGCAAGTACGTACCGCTGCGGGAAACCATTCGCGGCTTTAAGATGATCGTAGAGGGTGCTATGGATGAACTGCCGGAAAATGCGTTCTTCAACGTGGGCACTATCGACGAGGCGATCGCGAAAGCCGAGAGCATGAAGAAGGAATCGTGAGGGATGTACTATGGCAAACACATTTCAGCTGGAGATTCTGGCATCTGACCGCCCGTTCTATGTAGGTGCGGCAGAGCAGCTGGTGTTTCCGACAGTGGACGGTCTGATGGGCATTTTGCCGGGACATGAGTCCATGGTCACCATTGTCAGCCCCGGAGAACTGAAATATCTGGTGGACGGCGAATGGCACTATGCGGCGATCAGCGAGGGCTTTGCCGAAGTGCGTCGGGACTATGTGCTGGTGCTGGGTGATGCCATCGAACTGCCGGAAGAAATCGATGCCAAGCGTGCCGCAGAGGCTGCCGAGCGTGCGAAAGAACGGCTGCTGCATAAGCAGAGCATTATGCAGTACTATCACAGTCAGGCTGCCCTGAACCGTGCAATGAACCGTCTGAAGATCTCCAAGCGACACAATCATGAAATTTAAATGCAGTTTTTTGCATGAAAAAACACCGCTTCTCAGTCTGGGAAGCGGTGTTTTTATTTGCATAGTGTGATCGCCGGAAAAAAGTTTCGCACGATGTCATACCCCAGCACTATCGCAAGCACAATTACCAGTGCGGCCGTCCGCCGCGGAAGAATCTGCCGTGGTTTGCCTATGGCGGTGCAGACCAGTTCCGCATAGCGGCAGAGCAGGGCAGCACAGAGCGTGCCGATCATGGGGTTGCAGCCAAGCGAACGGAGCACCTGCCCTTTGCATAGAGCCAGTACCGCACGGGTATTTCCGCAGGCGGGACAGAGCCAGCCGGTGGTTCGGTAGAATATGCAGTCCGGCAGCGGCAGAGCCTCCAGAACGTGCAGCAGCGGGCGGTGCAGGCAGACCAGTAGCACTGCTCCAAGGAACAGCCCGATGCTCCATAGGCAGGCGGTGCGGCGGCTCAATGCCGCAGAGGCACGCCGGTATTGTCGCGGAATTTGCCCAGCAGAATGTGAAACAGATCTACCAGTGTTCCGATCAGGAAAAAGCCGCCGGTGCACAGCCAGAGCAGCCCTGTGCCGATTTTTCCCACATAGAACCGGTGCAGTCCTGCGATCCCGAAAAATCCCAGAATACACAGCAGCAGAGCCGGCATTTTTCGCTTGTCGCTGGTAATGGTGACGTATTGTGCCATAATCTCAAAACCTTTCTTGTTTTTCTGTATCATACCAGATTTTTCGGGGAATGTCAAGGGGGAGTTGAGATTTGCGGTGATAATTACGGCTTTATTATGTTAGGGGACTTCTTGAAGTAGGGGGCGATGCCCACATCGCCCCGCCGGTTGACTTTTTTCAATATTGCCGCCCCTGAAAGGGGAGGCGGTGGAGGGGTTCTGCTGAAATCTTTTACTTTTGTTTCAGGTTTCACAGAAGAAATCCCTCCGTCTGCCCTTACGGGCAGCCACCTCCCTTTTCAAGGGAGGCTATTATAGAAAAAACATTTTTGTGCAGTTTCTAATGCTGTCGTGTCGAAACCGTCCGGCGGAATTCGCTCGTACCTCGCTGTCCGCCTAGGGCATGCCAACGCCGATTGTTGATCTTGCCTGTATTGTTAATGTTGATATTCAAGTGTTTTCCGATACAGGTGGGTAACTTTATTTCATACGGCGTTTGCAAGCTCGCATATAAGCCTCCCTTAAAAAGGGTGACTCCCCACGGGGTGGGGAGATGCCCGCAGGGCAGAGGGGACCGCTCAGTACGAGGGGGACCAGCGAAGCTGGTGGAGGGATTCTTTTCTCTCTACAGCAGCCAACCGATTTCACAAGAAGCAAAAAAAGAAAAGAGTTCGCATTCCACTTGTATTATAAGATTCAAGTATCACCCGAAGTTTCCACCAACAAAAATCCCCCGGCGGGGCATACAGGCGGCTGCTGCCGCCGTAACACTACCCTTTTTACAGTTGAAATTGGGGCGTAAGGTCAGCGGCGACTCGCCGCTTGACCGAAAAAGGGCACCCTCTGTAGCAGAGAGTGCCCTTTGAAAATTTGCTGTGTATTTCCTGAAGCTTACAGAGTTACCTTGTCCTGCAAATAGCTTACCAGTTCATCGATCGGCATGCGAACCTGTTCCATGGTGTCGCGGTCGCGGACGGTGACGCAGTTGTCCTTTTCTATGGTGTCGAAGTCTACCGTGATGCAGAACGGAGTACCGATCTCGTCCTGACGGCGGTAACGCTTACCGATAGAGCCGGTTTCGTCGTAGTCTACAGAGAAGTGCTTTGCCAGAACGGCGTATACTTCCCGAGCCTTGTCGCCCAGCTTCTTGGACAGCGGCAGAACCGCAGCCTTGTACGGTGCCAGTGCCGGATGCAGGTGCATTACCACACGGGTGTCGTTCTTTTCTGCATCTACCACTTCTTCGTCATAAGCTTCTGTCACAATGGACAGGAACAGACGCTCTACGCCCAGAGAAGGCTCGATAACGTAAGGAATATACTTGGTATTTTCTTCCTGATCCATGTATTCCAGCGACTTGCCGCTGTGTTCCTGATGCTGTGTCAGGTCGTAGTTGGTTCTGTCTGCAACGCCCCACAGTTCGCCCCAGCCGAAGCTGAACTTGTATTCAAAGTCGGTGGTTGCCTTGGAGTAGAAGCACAGTTCCTCCGGATCGTGGTCACGCAGCCGCAGGTTTTCTTCCTTCAGACCCAGTGTCAGCAGGAAGTTCTTGCAGTAGCTTCTCCAGTACTGGAACCATTCCAGATCGGTGTCCGGCTTACAGAAGAACTCCAGTTCCATCTGCTCGAATTCGCGGACGCGGAAGATGAAGTTACCCGGAGTGATCTCGTTTCGGAAAGACTTACCGATCTGAGCCACGCCGAACGGCAGCTTTTTGCGGGTGGTACGCTGGATATTGGCAAAGTTTACAAAGATGCCCTGTGCAGTTTCCGGACGCAGGTACAGTTCGGACTTGGAATTCTCGGTTACACCCTGATAGGTCTTGAACATCAGGTTGAACTGCCGAATGTCGGTGAAGTCCGTCTTGCCGCAGTTCGGGCAGGGGATCTGCTTTTCGCGGATATAGTCCATCATCTGCTGATTGGTCCAGCCGGCAGGGTTGGTGCCGTCGAAATCTTCAATCAGGTTGTCCGCACGGTGTCTGGTCTTGCAGGACTTGCAATCCATCAGCGGGTCAGAGAAACCGCCCAGATGACCGGAAGCCACCCATGTTTCCGGATTCATAATGATCGAAGCGTCCAGACCGACGTTGTACGGGGACTCCTGTACAAACTTCTGCCACCATGCACGCTTGATGTTGTTTTTCAGTTCCACACCCAGAGGGCCGTAGTCCCAGGAGTTTGCCAGACCGCCGTAGATCTCAGAGCCCGGGTATACAAAGCCGCGGGACTTGCAGAGGTTTACGATTTTATCCATGCTTTTCTGATCGTTGGTCAACATTTTCGTATTCTCCCTTGTTTGAATTTGCTTGCTGTATACAGCATTGGTATCTTTTATATTGTACCGGAAAACTGCGGAAATGTCAAGTGTTTTGTGAGAATGAAAATAATCGGGAAGGATTCTCTAAATCCCCAGTGCCTCCCTGACAGTCATCAGGTCGTTCTGAGTGTCCTTTTCGCCGTCATCCCGCCAGATCATCAGTGCATAATCTGCACCGCTGTCGGGCATAATGCCGTATAGGGTGCGGTCTTCGTTGTCGGGATAGTAGTCGATTCGCCAGGATTCATCCTGTACAATAGTTTCATGTTCTATGGTGCTGTACTGGCTCAGCTCGTCCAGCCGTTCCTGCATATTGTTATAGTATGTCGTTGTACCGATCTCCAGGAAGATGGTGCGTCCCTGCTCGGCGTCGTAGAAGGTATAGTTATAGTATGTGTTATCAATGCGTCCCAGCCGGAATTCCCAGCTGTCCAGGACTGCCTGCGGTGGCTGGTATTGTGTAATGCCGGGCTGTTTTTCGGGAAAGTCTGCGGTAAGTGCGTCCAGCGTTTCGTATTCTGTGTAGGTGATGGGGTCTTTGTAAACGACTTCTTCGGTGGTTTCTGTTGTGGCAACTGTACTTTTATTTTTTTGTGCTGTGTTCGATGTCGTACCACAACCAGCACAAACCAACATTGCAATAGTAATGGATAGAATTAATGCTTTTTTCATATAAATCGCCTCGCTTTTAATATTTGTTTTTATTTTTGCTTAATGTGGATGCACATTGTGGGCATGTTACAGCACTTTTCGCAATTTCATAATTTGAATGATTCTTGCCCCATATACAATCTGGGTAACGATCTGGAAGTACTGCATAATGATCAGCTACACCGTATAGATGTCCAATTTCATGGATAGCAGTTTTTGATACAAATGCGTATACATCTGTTCCCTTTTGAGATTTTGGAACTTTATAATCGTAATCGCAGGAGACAATTTTACGTGAATCGGTCCAAGTAACGCCGTTTAATCCATGATGTGGATTATTATCGCATATGAATGCAGCTGTGATTAACCAATGGGCTGTTTTGGCATTAGTAGGGTTGGGAAAAGAGTTCCTATATACTTGTGCGTTACTATGGTGATGAGTCCCATTATCACACTGTGTGTTTGAGTAGCACGCACATCCATGTCTTACTGTATAATTATAATTGGGTGCATTTTCCGCACACTGGCTTGCAGGCGTAGAATATATGTCAAGATTTGAAGATGTAACGTTGACGCTGATATTTCTTGCTGAAAAATAAGTTTCGATACGAGATTCAATAGCCGGACGGCGTTCGGTAAATGTGGTGGGAATGCCATAAATTGCAGTTTCTGTTGTGTCCATGTAAGTTCTAACGGTTAATGTGGCATAGCTTTTTGTCGCCAGTTGTGGTGAAAAGAATAAGGATGTTCCAACAATACAAGATGTTATGATTTTGAATACTGCTTTTTTCATAGAAATACCTCCTCGTTGCATTTTTTGATGGAATAATATGGATATAAAGACATATATCTTATAGCCACATTATATCATATCGGAATATAAAAAGTCAATATAAAAATACAAAATACGTGTTTTCGCACAAAGTAAATTTAATTATTTATGCAAAATAAATAAAACGCGTGCATATATCGTTGAATATACGCACGCGTTTCCTATATTATTTAGTGCTTCCGCAAATAGAATACCACTGGCAATCGCCGCAGATGTCCTGTAGCAGTCCCGGTTCCAGAATGTGCCGGCTTACCCGGTCGGTAAATTCGCTCCACCGCAGGACACTGCCCACAGAAAGACCGCAGAACATGAGAACGGCACTGTCATAGCGTTGTACCTTTTCCGCCGCATCGCACACATGGGACAGGCTGTGGGGACAGCTGGCACAGATGCAGTCCGTGCCGCCGGTCAGGGTGATATATGGGTCATCCTGCCGGAACAGCCGCAGCATTTCCGTCATGTTTGCGGTAAATGCTTCGCTGTAGCCGTGCCCGCAGAAAAACGCCGAGCACAAGCCGTGGTGTGGCCGTAGTTTATACACGCTGGATCAGCCGCTTCGGGAGCCGCTTTCCAATCAGGATTGCCAGAGCCATTTTTACGCAGTCCGGCAGAATGAACGGGAATACGCACCAGCCCAGTGCAGTCAGCAGTCCCACAGAACCGGAATCCTTGGCGTATACGATCATGAACCACGCAGTACCAAAGGCGTAGCACACCGCCAGTCCCAGCACCAGTGCCAGAATCATTACCGGTAGCTTCTCCCCGAAAAAGTGGGTAATCAGCCAGTAGAGCAGACCGGTGAACAGGAAACCGATAATGTAGCCGCCGGTGGTGCCGAACAGAATGCCGATGCCGCCGGTAAAGCCGGCGAATACCGGAACGCCCACGGCTCCCAGTACAATATAGATCAGAATGGAAATGGTGCCGCCCTTGCCGCCCAGTGTGGTGAGAGCACAGAATACGGCAAAGGTCTGCATGGTGAACGGCACGGTCATGGGAATCTGGATCCATGAGCATACGGCAATGATCGCCGCGAACAGGGCAATCTGCACCATTGCCACGATCTTCTGGTGCTGGGTCTTCTTGGCAGTCATGCCGGATTCGGCAGCTGCGGTCTGTGTTTGCTGTTTCATAGGAAAAAGTCCTTTCTGGATTGGATTGGAGAGCGTCGGCTTGCGGGAAATTCCCCGCCGCAAAGCGTGTGCTAACGCTGCAACGTTCCCATTATAGCACAGTCGGCCTTATTTGTCAACCTATTTGAAATAGAAATCAGGTGACAAACCGCAAAAACTTTGCAAGCAGGCTTCAAATTTGCACAAAATGCACATTTTTATAAATCTGATTTTGTACATTCCTACAAAAGTTGAAAAAGCCCTTGACAATCGTCCGGAATCATGGTAAATTTATATTAGCACTCAGAGAGAATGAGTGCTAACACTTTAAAAGTGAATCTGCCAGAAAGGATGGTTATTGTGGATGCACGAAAACGAAGAATTCTATCGGCGGTAGTCGATCTGTATATTCGGACCGGTGAGCCAGTGGGGTCGAAAACGATCTCGCAGTTACCGGACATTCATGTGTCTGCGGCAACTGTCCGGAACGACATGGCGGTATTGGAAGAACTGGGGTATCTGGAACAGCCGCACACCTCTGCGGGACGCGTGCCTACCTTTAATGGGTACCGCATGTACATCGAGGAGATCAGTGCTGAGGGAACGCTCCCCCAAGAGGAACGGGACCGGCTGGACGAGATGCTGGGCGATGAGAGTCAGCTGACAGAAGATCTGAT
The DNA here is from genome assembly GCF_003438725.1 of Ruminococcus sp. OM06-36AC. Classification (NCBI taxonomy): domain Bacteria; kingdom Bacillati; phylum Bacillota; class Clostridia; order Eubacteriales; family Oscillospiraceae; genus Ruminococcus; species Ruminococcus sp. OM06-36AC. Next base: position 410,683 of record NZ_QSTT01000001.1, on the reverse strand, counting down.
CCTGCAAAGTGCCACCACGGCACTTTCCCAGATCACCAAGTGTGCCACCGTGGTTTCCAACTTCGCACCGAAATATTCGGTGATCTCGAAAGTGGACGTGATCCCTACAGGGAAACGCATGTATGTGGTGTTGCTGATCACGTCAGACGGCAAGATCAAGAATCGTGCCTGCCGGTTACAGTTTGACCTCACCCATGAACACATGGACTTTTTCAAGCACTTCATGGAAGAAAATCTGGAGGGCGTTTCGGTTTCCGACTTGTCGGAAGAAAAGCTGGAACAGATGATTACCGCCATGGGCACTTACATGATGACGTTAAGTCCGCTGGTGCAGGGCATTTGCGAAATGTCCAAGGATTTGCAGCAGAATGAGTTGTATATGACTGGGGAGCAGAACCTGTTCTCCTGTGACGATCTGGACAAGGCGGAAGTCGCCAAGTTCATGATGCACAAACAGGAATTATCCGGACTGCTGGACGATTCGTTTCAGGGCATCAAGGTCATGTTCGGTGAGGAGGGCAATGATTTCGTCATCGGCAACTCCAGTATGATCGTTTCCAAGTATCAGAAAGGCGATCACACCGCCGGTTCGCTGGGTGTCATCGGACCGATGCGGCTGAATTACGCCAAGGTGATACCTTATATAGAATATTTTACCGAAAAAATCTCACACCTGATTTCGGAAGACGACGATACGCCGTTGCCGGAACTGGAATGTATCGGGCAGACGGAGCCGCCAAAGGATCCCAAGCCGGAACAATAGAAAGGACGTGTTAGCAATGGCAGACGAAAAGGAAACCAAGAAGCCGGAAACCGAAGCACAGCAGCCGGAAGATGCAAAGACAGAGAACGCACCGGAAGAAGCTGCTGCACCGGAAGCCAAAGCCGGGGAAACCAAAGCTGCGGACGGCAAGGACGACAAAAAGAAGAAGAAAAAAGACCTGAAAGATGCACTGGCACAAAAAGAAGCAGAACTGGCGGAACAAAAAGACCAGCACCTGCGGCTGATGGCAGAGTATCAGAACTACCGCAACCGCACCACCGAGGAGAAAAAGAAGATCTACGGTGATGCCAAGGTGGACTGTGTAAAGGAACTGCTGAATGTCATGGATACGTTCGAACGGGCTCTGGAAGCACCTTGTGCCGATGAGAACTACAAAAAGGGCGTGGAACTGACATTCACACAGATCCAGAAAGCATTCGAAAAGCTGGGCGTGACAGAAGTTGCCGCACTGGGTGAAACCTTTGACCCGAATCTCCACAATGCAATCAAGCAGGTGGACGACAGCGACTACGAGAGCGACAAGGTCTGCGAGGTGTTCCAGAAAGGATACCTGCTGGGGGATCGGCTGATCCGTCCGGCAATGGTTGCCGTTTCTGTGTAGGCAGGAGGCAGCAGCGTGAAGAAACACACAGCGTCCCTCATGACGGCGGCGATGCTGCTGACAGTGGCGTGGCTGACAGGGTGTGATTCCAAGGAACTGGAACAGCCTGCCGGCACTGGTACTGCACCGGCACTGGAAACTACTGCGGAGCCGATAACGGAAGCAGCAACCGAAGCTATAGAAGCCACGGAGGCAGCTGGGCAGAGCTTTGACGATTACGCCGCGTTTGCTGCGGCAATGGCAGAACAGTATCCGGAAAAGACACTGTACACACCGCCGGAAAGCGTACTGGCAGCGTGGACGTGGAAAGAGATTCAGCTGAAAACGGACGGTTATCAGTACCAGCTGTACAACGCTGAAACGCAGGAAACTGTAAACCTCCTGATCAGCATGGAGCCGCTGTTTCAGAATGCACAGGAAATTGTGGATTCTATGGCAGATCTGACAGATGTCACAGCGACACTGGTCGATGCAGGCTGCTGCCTGTGCCAGTGGAATGACAGCGGCGAATATGCCCTGTACGGCATTACCGGTGACATGGGTGCCAATTATATTGTCACACTGGAGCATGCAGATCAAACGCCGGCTTCGGCAGACGAACTCACCGCACTTCGCAGCGAGTTCTGGCTGTAAGAGCTTGTGTTCATAGGAAATGTGTGCGGATTTTCGAGCAAATTTTGTTGCAGACAAGGCAAAAATTCGCAGGCATACTTGGTGTCTGGCAAGAATTTTTAACGCAGTATGCAGCAAAATTTGCCGAAAAGACGCAGGCAGATGCCTATGCACACAAGTTCTAAAAGCAAACTTCTATCCGCAAGGGTAGTTTAAATATATTTATTCAATGAGAAAATCTGCCCGTTTTTCCGCAGGGGAAACGGAGATACAGAAAGGAAGAATTTACTATGGGAAAGATTATTGGTATTGACTTGGGTACAACAAACTCCTGCGTTGCCGTTATGGAAGGCGGTAATGCAGTCGTAATCCCCAACGCAGAAGGTGCGAGAACTACGCCGTCTGTTGTCGGCTTCTCCAAGAATGGTGAGCGTCTGGTAGGTCAGACCGCAAAGCGTCAGGCAATTGCAAATCCGGAGCGTACCATTTCCTCCATCAAGCGTCACATGGGTTCTGACTACAAGGTTGACATTGACGGCAAGAAGTACACCCCGCAGGAAATTTCCGCAATGATCCTCCAGAAGCTGAAGACCGATGCAGAAGCATATCTGGGTCAGCCGGTAACCGAAGCAGTTATCACTGTTCCGGCATACTTCACCGACTCTCAGCGTCAGGCAACCAAGGACGCCGGACAGATCGCAGGTCTGACTGTAAAGCGTATCATCAACGAGCCGACTGCTGCTGCACTTTCTTATGGTATCGATAAGGAAGACGACCAGAGAGTTATGGTATACGACCTCGGCGGCGGTACATTCGATGTTTCCATTATCGAAATGGGCGACGGCGTACAGCAGGTTCTGGCTACCGCAGGTAATAACCGTCTGGGCGGCGATGACTTCGACCAGAGAATCATCAACTGGATGGTAGAAGAATTCAAGAAGACTGAGGGCATTGACCTCTCCAACGATAAGATGGCAGTACAGCGTCTGAAAGATGCCGCAGAAAAGGCAAAGATCGAGCTGTCCTCCACCACCACCACCAACATCAACATTCCGTTCATCACCGCTGATGCAACCGGTGCAAAGCACCTGGATATGAACTTGACAGTTGCAAAGTTCAACGAACTGACCAAGGACTTGGTAGACGCTACCATGGGACCGGTACAGCAGGCTCTGTCTGACAGCGGTCTGTCCCCGTCTGACCTGAACAAGATCCTGATGGTCGGCGGTTCTTCCAGAATTCCGGCAGTACAGGAAGCTGTTCGCCAGAAGCTGGGCAAGGAACCGTTCAAGGGCATCAATCCGGACGAATGCGTTGCTCTGGGTGCTGCATATCAGGGCGGTGTCCTCGGCGGCGATGTCAAGGACGGTCTGCTGCTGCTGGACGTTACACCGTTGTCTTTGGGTCTGGAAACCATGGGCGGTGTCTGCACCAAGATCATTGAGAGAAACACCACCATTCCGACCAAGAAGAGCCAGATCTTCTCCACTGCGGCAGACAACCAGTCCGCAGTAGATATTGTTGTCCTGCAGGGTGAACGTGAGTTCGCAAAGGACAACAAGCAGCTGGGCACCTTCCGTCTGGACGGCATCGCACCGGCTCCGAGAGGGGTACCGCAGATCGAAGTAACATTCGACATCGACCAGAACGGTATCGTACACGTGACTGCAAAGGATCTGGGCACCGGCAAGGAACAGGACATCAAGATTACTGCTTCCACCAACATGTCCAAGGAGGACATCGACAAGGCTGTCAAGGAAGCAGAGCAGTATGCAGAAGACGACAAGAAGCGTCGTGAAGAAGTAGATACCAAGAACAACGCAGAGAGCCTGTGCTTCCAGTGCGAGAACGCTCTGAAGGAATTCGGCGACAAGGTTCCGGCAGACGAAAAGTCCGCAATCGAGAGCAAGATCGCAGACCTGAGAAGTGCACTGGGCGGAAATGATGCCGCAGCGATCAAGGCAAAGTCCGACGACCTGCAGCAGGCATTCTACGCACTGTCCTCCAAGGTATACAAGCAGAACGGCGGTCAGCCGGGTGCTGATCCGAACATGGGCGGTTCCGCAGGCTTCAACAGTGCTGACCCGAATATGGGCGGCAACCCGAACGGCGGTTCCGGTGATGACGGCGTTGTTGACGCAGACTTCAAGGAAGTTTAAGAATGAAACGCAGCGGCATGAAATATGACGTACCGCTGTGAATAGAACGGCGGTGACGGGGCAGGTTTCGGCTTGTCCCGACATCGTCGTATATGGGGACTCCCCGCACGGTGTGCCGCCGCAAGCGGACACAGCGTAACATAATAGGGCAATACCGCACAAAGAGCGTCTGGCGACTTTGCACGCCATCTGCTTGCAAATTTCCCGTCATATTTCACAAAAATGCTCGTGAATACATCAAGTATTCACTCCGCTTTTTGTTTCATCTGACGAGAAATTTGACGACGCATCTGTCGCACAATCTTTGTGCGGTATTGCCATAGAGGAACAGCCGGATTCCGATCGGGTCTGTTCAAGGGAAAGGAGCCAGCAGACATGGCAGAAAAACGGGATTATTACGAGGTGCTGGGGCTGCAAAAGGGTGCTTCCGAGGACGAGATCAAAAAAGCGTTCAAGACCATGGCACGGAAATATCACCCTGACCTGCATCCGGACGATAAAGAAGCAGCAGAAAAATTCAAGGAAGTCAATGAAGCGTACGAAGTGCTGTCTGACTCCCAGAAACGTGCACGGTACGACCAGTTCGGTCATGCCGGCGTAGACCCGAATTACGGCGGCGGAGCCGGTGCAGGAGCCGGCGGCTTCGGTGGATTTGGCGGTTTCAGTGATGTCAGCGACATTTTCGAAAGTTTCTTCGGCGGCTTCGGCGGCGGTTCCAGAAGCACTGCGTCCAGTGCCAATGCACCGCGGCGTGGCGGCGATGTAAACAGCAACGTGACGATCGACTTCATGGAAGCCTGCAAGGGTGTCAAGAAGAAGATGCGGATCACTCACATGGTGAAGTGCGACCAGTGTAATGGTACTGGTGCAGATGCCAACACCACGACCAGCACTTGTACCGAGTGCCACGGCCGTGGTTCCGTGCAGGTCAACCAGCGGACACCGTTCGGCACCGTATCTTCCACAAGAGTTTGCTCCCGCTGCGGCGGTAAGGGCAAGATCGTCACCAATCCGTGCAGCAAGTGCCGCGGCAGCGGACGCTGCCGGACTACCAGTGATATTGAGCTGAAGATTCCGGCTGGTATCGATAACGGACAGGTGCTGCGTGTCGGCGGACAGGGTGATGCCGGACTGAACGGCGGTCCCAGCGGCGACCTGAATGTTTCTGTAAATGTACGTCCGCACGATCTGTTTACCCGCAGAGGCGTGGACATCTACTGTGAGATCCCGATCACCTACGCACAGGCAGTGCTGGGCGATAAGGTGACCGTGCCTACCATTAAGGGCAAGGTGGAATATGACATTCCGGAGGGCACACAGAGCGGCACCAAGTTCCGTCTACGCGGCGAGGGTGTCAAGTATCTGGGCAGAGAATCCTATGGTGACCAGTATGTCACCGTAGTGGTAGAAGTGCCGAGAAAGCTGACACGCCAGCAGAAGGAACTGCTGCAAAAGTTTGACGACAGTCTGGAAGAAAAAAATCAGGCGAAGCGGCAGAGTTTCTTTGAAAAGCTGAAGCGTCGCTTTGAACAGCAGTAATTGCAGAGTATTGCCCTGAAAATGCATGAAAAGAGCCTCATTTCCGCAGCTTTTGCAGAAATGAGGCTCTTGTTTTGTCCGGAGCATGTGCACACGCTCTGGGTTAGCGGCTGCTGTCGTCCGTGGAATCTGTCTTGGAATCGTCGTCGTTCATCAGGTCGCCGGCAGCGTCCCCTGCATCCTTGACGGCGTCGCCCGCTGCATCGCCGGCATCACGTACCGCATCGCCTGCATCGGTGACAATATCCCGCACGCCGTCCTCTACATCGCTCATCACGCCGCCGTCTTCGCGGCTGGTATCTGTGGCAGAAGTGCTTGTGGAATCACCGGCGGAACTGTCATTCTTACTGCCGCAGCCGGTGAATGCACTGCCGATCAGGAGCATTGCCATAGGCAGTGCCAGAAATCGATAGTTTTTCATGGATCTCACCTCGTTTTTGAAAGTCGCGAAGAAGAAATGCATTCCATTTTGCAGGAATGTGCTCCAATGCCTCGCAGAATTAGGATTTCCCACATTCCGCAAAATATTCTCTTTCCACATTTCCACGGCTGTAAAATCTGCGGAATTCCGCGAATTTTACAGAATCGACAGGATCTTTCACCGGTATTTCCCCAACTTTTCAACACAGTTTTCCACAACACAGGGGAAAACCAGTTACAAACTGGTTACGATCCGGCGAGTTTTGCACAGGGTGTTGGTGCCGGATCCCCGTAAATTGTGCAATGTTTGTCATAAATTCGAAAGGACACACGAAAAACCACGGTTTTTGTTTTCCACAAGTTGTTGAAAGTGCTGTGGAAAACGTGGGAGAAGTGTGGAAATAGTATTGCCTTAATCCTTTTGAAAGATCAGAATTTTCTCTGCCATGTTCTTCACCACCGGCAGCCATGAGATCAGCCGGTAGGCGGGGTACAGCTTCGCCATGCCGCGGAGGATATTGTCGTCTTTCACGCTGTGGAATCCTTGGGCAAGGTCCTGCATCTCGGAGAACCGGTTCACACCCCATGTAAAAATTGCACCGGTGCCCTGTACCGATTTTTCAATGGACTGCTTCCGCACCCAGAACGGCGAGGTGGTTTCCATCATCACATAGGCGTTGTCGAAGTTGTCGTGAATGATGCGGAGCATCTGTGCCACTTCTGCCGGCTGGAGGTACATGGACAGTCCCTCAATGACGAACAGCATGGTGCCGCGTTGGGTGATGTCCTCGTGCCATGTGGGATCCAGTACGGACTTGCCCACCGTGGAGATGCGTCCCTGTTCCTGAAAGATCTGGTCGCGGACGCGAATGGTTTCCGGCAGGTCGAGGTTGTACCATGTGCACTTTCCGGTGTCCATGCGGTACACTCTGGTGTCCAGCCCGCAGGCAATGTTCACCACCGTTGCATCGGGGTGCTTCTGCAAAAATGCCTGTACCAGTTCGTCGAATACAATGGTTCTGGCAATCGTGCCGCTGCCCATGGCAACGTCCCTGGAAGCCTTGGAAAAATCGTAGTCCAGCCGTTCCGCCAGCTCCACCGCCTTGGCATCATAAAAGACATGCTTCGGGGATCGGGAGTACTGGGCTCTTGCATAAAAAGTCAGCAGCATGGTTTCTGCCACGCCGTTCAGTTCCGGTTTGATCTTTGTATTTGTCATGCTCTTGCTCCTTTTCTGAGTTAGTATAGGCTTACTGTAGATAGTATAGCATATTTTAGAGAAAAATGCAAAGGGTCTTGTATCTGTCACATTTTCCGGACTGCTGCGTTATATCAAGTAGGACGTCCAAAACAGGAGGTGAAATTTATGCAGTCTGCGAAAGAAAAATTGCATAAACTCTATCGGCTTTATGAAAAGCCTATGTACCATATCGCCTATGCGGTGCTGCACCATACCCAGCAGACCGAGGACGCGGTTTCCGAGGCATTTTGCAAAGTGATCCGTCATCTGGATCAGATCGACGAACCGGAAAGCCCGCGTACCAGACAGTATATGATACAGATCATTCGCAATACTGCAATCAGCCAGTACCGAAAGAATGCGAAAGAAGCAGATCGTCGTACTGCATGGGACGAACGAATCTTGCAGGTTCCTGACGAAACGCCCACCAGTGCCGCAGAGCAGCAAGAAGAACAGGAATATCAGCAGGCAATTCTGGCAGAAATGCTGGAAGTTCTTAGTGAAACCGACCGGCAGATCGTGTTGCTGCGTTGTCAGCAGGAACTTCCCTTTCGGGAGATTGCCCAACGGTGCGGCATTAAGGAAACAGCAGCACGTAAGCGTTTTGAACGTGCCAGAAAAGCCATGATGCAGCAGAAAGGAGTGACTTCTTATGAGCAGCTATTTTCCTTATAATGAAGACGAATGGGAAAAAATTGTAGAACAAGCGTTTGCAGCGGACGCGGCCGAACCGCAGTTTTCCAAGGCATACCAGAGAAGAAAACACAGAATGGAGCGAAAAATGATGCGAACCAGATGTTCTGCAAAAAAGAAAGTCGGCACTTTTCTCGCTGTGGCAGCTGCCGGCGTGCTGAGCATTGCAATCGCTGTTCCGGCAGTGGCTTCGTCCGATGCTGTTAAGGGGATCTATGCCTTTTTCAGCAATGAAAAATATTACACAAAAAGTCCCATAGAGAAAAACGATCTGACTTCCTATGCGGAAAAAACAGACGAAATGCAAAAAACGAAAGACGGTACGATTCGCATGGAAAACATCTACTGCGACGGCAGCCACCTGAGTGTAACGCTAAGATTAACGAATTTGCCAGAAGCATTGCAGAACAGTACCGGAATTGAATCGGAGTTTACCGGCACACTGAATGGACAAAAGCTGTCATTTATCGGAAGTACCGGTACATATACTATGAGTACAAAAACCGGTGGGCTGGCAACGCTTTCTGAACAGGCAGAGGGTGCATACTATGACAAGGAAAATACCAGCATTGCCGGATTTGTGAAGTCTGGCGATGCGGAATATAGTATCGTGCTTTCGGCGGAATGCAGTGAGATATTTCAGGGGAACACTACAGCAAGCCTGCCGTTGCAGCTTTCGTTTTCGTTCTTACAGGGAATAGATGCAACTAGTTGGTCATGGTTTGAAACCGGCGTATCCGCCAAGGGTGATACGGCATATAGCTGTGAACCGAGATCTCTGGGTGTTATTCCTGTGGATATTACTCTGACTGCGGAGATACAGGCGGATACCAGCCGAACGGACATCTATCCAGTTACCGAAACAAAAGACGGATATACGCTGGAATCTGTGACTGTTTCTCCGTTTAGCACAGAGATCCGTTTTTCTGAGGATACTGTATTTGATGACTACGATGTGATGTATGTCACGGATCAGAACGGTAACTCTTATGATATGATAGACGCGAATATTGATACAGACATTTCCTTTCAGAATTCTGTATGGGAAGCAGCATTGACTGATGCTACGGAACTGACCATTCGTATTGTTCCGGACGGAAAAAACAACTTGGACGCAGCAGGTACAGTTTTTACTGTTCCCATTGACAAAGGTTATCGGACACAAACGATCAATGACTTTGATCTGGCAGAGAACTATACGCAGTATATCCCGCCAATGCCTGATGAAGAATCTGCTTCCCAGTGATTTCTACCGCACAGAGTTTACTTTCATCTCTTGAAAAACAATCTGTGTACGTCAGATATAAAACAGACTTTGACATTTCCCATGGCAGATGCTTTTTCCGTCTGTCAGTTCATCCCTTTTGAAAAAAGCCGCAGGTTTTTTCTCCGCCTGCGGCTTTTTCATGATTTAGAAATCGTTTTAACGGAAGTTTTTCGCGGAACGCTTGCCAATTTCTTGAATGTGTGGTATAATATACAACAGAGTATAGAAAGGCGGGAAATGCCGTGACGAAACGAGAAGAATTTATTGCCGTTTATCAGGAAAATATCCAGCGGCGGGGAGCAGACCGGCTGCTGGAATGGCTGGACTCTGATGCCAGCGATTTCTTTACTGCCCCCTCCAGCACCCGATTTCACGGGGCATATGAGGGCGGGCTGGTGGAACACAGTCTGAATGTGTACGAGTGCCTGAAAGACTATCTGAATCGTCCCCGCACCAAGGAACTGTACGGCATGGACTATACACCGGAAACCATTGCCGTGACGGCACTGCTCCACGACATCTGCAAGGTTGGCTTTTATGCCGTGGACTATCGCAACGCCAAGAATGAACAGGGCGTGTGGGAAAAGGTGCCCTACTATACCGTGCGGGACACTCTGCCCTATGGGCACGGGGAAAAATCCGTGTACATGATTCAAAGCTTTATGCGGCTGACCCGTGACGAAGCTTTTGCCATTCGCTATCACATGGGCTTTTCCGGCAACGAGGACAAGAACAGCGTGGGCAGAGCACTGGAAATGTTCCCGCTGGCTCTGGCAGTCAACGTGGCGGATATGGAAGCAACGTATTATCTGGAAGGCTCTGTGAAGTGATAGGGCAACACCGCACAAAGCTTGCACGCAGATTGCGTGCAAAGCCGTCAGGCGGGCTGGTGTTGCCATAGGAGCCTGAACAGGCTTTAAAGAACTCCAACAGGGAAATTGCCCTGTTTGTGATAGACAATAGGAGTAGGAGGAAATAAAAATGAATTGGTACGAAAACGCAGTGATGTATCACATCTATCCCTTGGGCTTCTGCGGAGCACCGAAGTGCAACGAGGGCGGCGAACCGGTGAACCGGCTGGAAAAGGTGCTGGACTGGATCCCGCATCTGAAAGAACTGGGTGTTGATGCCGTTTACTTCGGACCGGTATTCGAATCTGTGGAACACGGCTATGACACCACCGATTACCGTGTGATCGACCGCCGGCTGGGCACCAACGAAATGTTTGCCCACATCTGCGATGAACTGCACAAGAACGGCATTCGCGTGATTCTGGACGGCGTGTTCAACCACGTGGGACGGAACTTCTGGGCGTTCAAGGACGTACAGGAAAAGGGACAGGCTTCGGAGTACTGCGACTGGTTTGCCGGTCTGAACTTCGGCGGTCAGAGCCCCTGCGGGGACAACTTCTGGTACGAGGGCTGGAACGGCTACTATAATCTGGTCAAGCTGAATCTGCGGAACTGGCACGTATGCGATTACCTCATCGATGCCGTGGGCATGTGGATGGATCAGTTCCATATCGACGGTATCCGCTTTGATGCCGCAGACTGTGTGGACTTCGACTTCTTCCGCCGGATCCACAACTTCTGCAAGGAACGCAATCCGGAATTCTGGCTCATGGGCGAGATCATTCACGGCGACTATAAGCGTTGGGCAAATCCGGAAATGCTGGACAGCGTGACCAACTATGAGTGCTATAAGGGCATCTATTCTTCCCACAACGACAAGAACTATTTCGAGATCAACTACAGCATCAACCGCCAGTTCGGCAACGGCGGCATCTATCAGGGCGTGGCTCTGTACAACTTTGTGGACAACCACGATGTCAACCGTCTGGCAAGCACCCTGTGCGACCAGCGGTATCTGCCCCTGTGCTATACGCTGATGTACTGCATGCCGGGCATTCCGTCGATATACTACGGCAGTGAATACGGTGTCATGGGCAGACACGAGAACAATTCCGATGATGGTCTGCGGCCTTGTCTGGATCTGGACGACCTGAATCGCAGCGGCAATCTGGATTTGTACCGGCATCTGGTAAAGCTGGGCAGAATCTACCACGCATATCCGGCACTGCGTACCGGCTCCTACTACACTGTGGAAGTCCGGAACCGTCAGCTGCTGTTCGCCAAGGAGCAGGATGGCAGAACTGTTTACGTGGCACTGAATCTGGAGGACTGCCCCAGCGAATTCCGCTTCGGCACCCACGTGCCCTCGCTGGTCGATGTCATCAGCGGTCAGCCGGTGCAGGTAGAAAACGGCGGTGCATGGATCCGCATGGCACCGTTCTCCTCGATGATTCTGGTCGAGGACGATATTGTCAACCAGACTGAACCGGAAGCAGCAGCAGTTGCCGTACCGGAGCCTACGGTTCTGGAAGCCGGTGCAAAGTACCGCGATGTACTGGACGGCTCTGTCTGCGAACTGCTCCAGACCTCCGTCCGCCACGCAGAAACACAGGAAGAACTGGTAGTTTACCGCAAGGAGCAGGACGGCAGCGTCTGGGCAATGCCGAAGTCGATCTTTACCGGCACGGCACACGATAACCAGCCGCGGTTCGAAAAGCTGTAATCGGGAAACAAACCTCAGGCAATACCGTGCAAAGCCGTCATGCAGGCTCTGTGCGGTGTTGTCTTTCCCACGAAAGGAAATCGCAACACCATGGAACACAACACCCTACAGGGCGTCATTTTTGATCTGGACGGCACGCTGCTGGATTCCGGCAGCATGTGGCGGCAGGTGGACAAGAAGATCATGGACTACTACGGCAAAGAAATGCCGGACGACCTGTCCGAAACGGTACAGCGAATGTCCATTGAAGAATTCTCCCGCTATTTCGTGGAGGAGTTCCACTTGCCGGTCACGCCGGAACAGTTTGCACAGCAGGTGGCAGACACCGTTGCACAGGAGTATCGGGAACTGCTGCCGCTGAAACCCCATGTCATAGAACTTCTGGACTGGCTGGACAGCCAGCAGATCGTCTATGGCGTTGCCACGGCGACTTACGGCGAACTGGCAGAGGCGGCACTGAAACGGCTTCATGTATGGGAACGGCTGGCATTTCTGCTCACCGAGCAGGAGGCTGGTGCTCCCAAGACCCAGCCCCGTATCTTTCAGCTGGCGGCACAGAAGCTGCATCTGGGCAGACGGCAGATCGCCGTGGCAGAGGATTCTCTCCACGCTCTGCAATGTGCCAGGGCTGCCGGATTTTTCACCGTGGGGGTGTATGATGCAGCCAATCCGGCGGCATGGCAGCAGATCTGTGCGACGGCAACGGTGCATGTGCACGATATTCTGGAAATGAAGCAGTTTTTCTAAGGCAAAAGGAGTTTCAACATGAGTGGTACACTATACATCATCGGCACGCCCATCGGCAATCTGGAGGACATCACCATGCGGCAGCTGCGGCTGCTGGGCGAGGTGGACTTTCTGGCGGCGGAGGATACCCGTGTCACCCGCAAGCTGCTCTCCCACTATGATATTCACACACTCATTGTCAGCTACCACGAACACAGCGGGCTGACGGTGGCACAGAGCATTGCCGACCGGATCCTCGCAGGGGAATCCTGCGGCGTGGTCACAGATGCAGGCATGCCCTGTATTTCCGACCCTGGTGAGCCGCTGGTGCAGCTTTGTCATCAGCTGGGTGTGCCTATGGAAGTGGTCCCCGGACCGTCGGCAGCCATTGCGGCACTGGCGATCTCCGGACAGCATACCTCACGGTTTGCCTTTGAGGGGTTCCTCTCCGTGAACCGGAACCAGCGGGCGGCACATCTGGAACAACTGCGGGACGAACAGCGAACCATGATTTTCTACGAGGCTCCCCATAAGCTTTGCCGGACACTGGCAGATATGGCGGCAGTGTTCGGCGGGGACAGAAGCCTGTCCCTCTGTCGGGAACTGACGAAGATTCACGAGGAAGTGCAGCTGACCACCTTTGCACAAGCCATTGCCTATTATGAAAACACGCCGCCCCGCGGGGAATACGTGCTGGTCGTTGCCGGTGCGGTGCCCCAGAAGGCGGAGAGCATCACGCTGGAAGAAGCTGTGGAGCAGGTACGCCGCTGTGTGGCAGATGGGCAGAAGCTGACACAGGCATGCAAAACCGTTGCCGCAGAAACCGGCTACCGGAAAAGTGAACTGTACGATGCCGTGCAGGAATCATAAGATCAAACGGAAAAATAACGCCGGAGCGAATCTCAAAGGAAACGATCCGGCGTTTTTGTTTGGGCAATACCGCACAAAGAGTGTCTGGCGACTTTGCACGTCATCTGCTTGCAAATTTTCCGTCATATTTCACAAAAATGCTCGTGAATACATCAAGTATTCACTCCGCTTTTTGTTTCATCTGACGAAAAATTTGACGACGCATCTGCCGCACAATCTTTGTGCGGTATTGCCTTTGACATCTCTGGCGGAATGTGCTATAATTGATAATATCGTATACAAAATTTCGTACACATTGCCGGAATGGCAGGAGGAATATATGAGGAAAAAATGGACGTACTGGCGGCGTGCTGTGATTTCGCTGCTGTGTGTCATCAGCTGTTTGCCGTGGGGACAGTTACCTGCGGCGGCGGAGCCGGACATGCCGGAGGTTCTGGAAGAAACGTGGAAACAGAACGACGGGCTGCTGGTGCCGGCGAATGAGCCGGCACAGACGGACACACCGGAGGTCACAGACGACGAGGCGGAGGAAAGCCTGCGTGGAGCCGGCTCGCTGCCGTCTTCCTATAGCCTGCTGGACGTGGACGGCAGCAGTTATGTCACTTCTGTCAAAGATCAGGGCTCCACAGGTCTTTGCTGGGCGTATGCGGCACTGGGTGCCTGTGAGTCCAACATCATGAAACAGGGGCTGGACATTCCGGAATCGTGGAAAGACAGCAGCGGCGAACTGAACTTTTCCGAAGCGGCACTGGGCTGGTATCCCTTTACCAATCATTTGCTGGTAGGCGACCTCACCAGCGGCGACTATATCACCATGGACAACAAGGGCATCAGCGGCGGCAATCCCACCATTGCGGGCTATGGACTGGCGGCAGGCATCGGCCCTCAGTTGGAACAGTTCGCCTCCATGGACGACTGGTCACAGGGCTATTCCGAGTACCAGCGGTATAACGCCTACTACCGCATGCAGAGCTCCGACCTCTTGCAGCAGGTGGACACCGCGGGGCGGACTGTTATCAAGCAGTGGCTCATGGAAAGCGGTGCCGTCAGTGCATCGTTCTATTCCAAGGGCATATTTTTTGACAACGGGGACTCCATTGCCTATTACCAGAAACGGCACGGCACCGGAGATGCCGACCATGCGGTTCTGCTGGTGGGCTGGGACGATAACTATTCCAGAGAGAATTTCCAAAAAAGCTGTCAGCCCAAGTCGGACGGGGCGTGGCTGGTGCGGAACAGCTGGGGGGCAGATGATGTTGGCGGCGGCTACTTCTGGCTGTCCTATGAGGAAGCTTCTCTCTGCGAAGCGGCACGGTTTCAGATGACGCAGGACAGCACGCCCGTTGCACGCTATCAGTACGACGGCAGTGTTTCCTATGCCAACGTAAACTTTTCCGCAGCAGCCAATGTGTTCACTGCGGAAAAGTCCGGCAGGCTGACGGAAGTCATGTTTCCCATGACATCGAACAATTCTCAGGGCGGGTGGTATACCATTTCGGTGTACCGGCTGAAAAATAACGCCCAGTCCCCTGTAGACGGCACAAAGCTTTGCAGCAAACAGGGCACAGTGCAGTACGGCGGCTATAAGAACATTTCACTGGCAGCACAAAATGTGATGCTGCAAAAGGGCGACCGGTTTTCGGTTGTGCTGGAACTGCGAAAGGAAAAGGGCAGCAGGGAAAAACTCTGGCTTTCGTTTGAGTCCAACTCCATGGAAACGCTGGAACGCCACTGCTCGATCCAGTCGGGGCAGACGTTTATTTGCAGCGGCGACACATGGATCGATATGGTTGACGTGAAGCAGTGGCAAAACAGCAGCGGCAAAAAGCCCTATTCCAATCTGGGCAACGCTGCAATGAAAGCAATTGTGCAGGAACAGGACACCGCGGTCAACTGGGCACAGTGGAATGCCGCCATGTCTTACGGCGAGCCTGCCGCCGATGCAGATCCGCTGTATCAGGCAGCCTATGCCGAAGCGGCAGCCCTGCCGGAAGATGCCACGCAGGCAGAGGTGGACAATGCCGCCGCCAATCTCTTTGCCGGACTGGAACGGGAAGGGCTGATACAGTATTCTCAGTATATCTACGCCAAGGAAACTGCAGAGCCTTTGTTTTTGCTGGGTGATGTAGACGGGAACGGCAGTGTAGATGCCACCGATGTGTTTCAGTCCCTGCTGGCACAGGCACAAGATGCCGTGGGCTATGCTTCCGGTTTGTCCATGTCGCAGGCGGCAGCGGCAGACTGCGACGGCAACAGTAAGATCGATGCCACAGATGCATTCTATCTGATGCTGTACTGTGCGTATCGGGGAGCCGGCATTCCCAAAAGCTGGGACGAAATTTTAAGTACATAAGGCAGTAGCATGCCATAAAAAACAGGACAGCGATTCCGCAGGGAAAAGCTGTCCTGTTTTCTGTTTTATAACATCAAATTTCAGAAGTTATCTGCCGCAGCCGCAGCCACAGTCGTCATCGTCGTCGCCCTGCTGGTTCCGGCAGTTCTGGGCAGACTGGTTCTGCTTCTGCTGTGCCTGCTGGTTCTGGCGATTCTGGCTCTGCTGCTGCTGACGGTTCTGGCTCTGATTCTGCTTGGACATGGTGTTCTCCGTTTCTCCGCACACAGGACTGCTCTGATGGTTCTCCGTGTGCGGCAGAAGAACCGGCAGCCGGCGGCAGAAATTTGCCGCGTTGAATAGGCAATGCGGCACAAAGCCCGCCTGACGGCTTTGCATGAAATCTGACTACGCATCTTCCGTACAAGCTTTATGCCGCGTTGCCTATAGTGTATCCGGAATCCGCGGAGATATACAGTTGTATTTGATTTACAAAATTTTACAAATATAAGCCAGAAGTACTGCCGTCCAGTGCACTATGCCGCACAGCAGAATTCCCACAGCGGTGGGGATCCCCCACGCCGCCAGTGTCCACTTCCAGCTGCCGGTTTCCTTGTGAATGGTCAGGAGGGTTGTGGAACAGGGAAAATGAAACAGCAAAAACAGCAGCATGCACAGGGCGGTGGCAGCCGTCCAGTCGTTTGCCGTCAGGATCTCGTGAATGCGGCTCAAGTCGGTGATCTCGGCGAGGGCGTTTCCGGCGGTGTAGCCCATGCAGATAATGGGCAGGACAATTTCATTTGCGGGAAATCCCAGCAGGAACCCCAGCAGAATTACGCCGTCCAGTCCGATAAATTGTGCCGGTGTGTCCAGAAGTGCCGCACAGTGTGCAAAAATGGAGCCGCCGCCAATATGGCAGTTGGTGAAGCACCAGATCACGGCTCCCGCCGGTGCCGCCGCCAGACAGGCTCTGCCCAGTACAAAAATCGTCCGGTCCAGCAGCGAACGCACCAGCACCTTGCCGAACTGGGGCTTGCGGTACGGCGGCAGTTCCAGCGTAAAGGAGGACGGCACACCCCGCAGAATGGTATGCGACAGCAGACGGGACACGGCGAATGTGACAAAAACGCCCAGCAGGATCAGCCCCAGCAGCAACAGGGCAGAACTGGCAGAACGGCACAGCCCGCTGCCGGCGGCGAAAAACAGGGAAATACAGGTGATCATGGTGGGGAATCTGCCGTTGCAGGGGATAAAGTTGTTGGTGAGAATGGCGATCAGCCGTTCCCGCGGGGAGTCGATAATGCGGCAGCCGGTCACGCCGGCGGCGTTGCAGCCGAAGCCCATGCACATGGTCAGTCCCTGTTTGCCGCAGGCACAGGCACGCTGAAATGGTTTATCCAGATGAAACGCCACACGGGGCAGATAGCCAAAATCCTCCAGCAGCGTGAACAGGGGAAAGAAAATCGCCATAGGCGGCAGCATGACTGCAATGACACAGGTCAGTACGTTGTAGATGCCGTCGATCAGCAGACCGTGCAGCCAGTGGGGCGTATGTATGGTTTCCAGCAGCAGAGAGAGCCAGCCCTGCAAATGGGAAAAGCCGGCGGAGAGCCATGCCGAGGGATAATTTGCCCCCACAATGGTGAGCCAGAGCACCAGCCCCAGCAACAGCAGCATCACCGGAATGCCCCACTTCCCCGCCAGAATCCGGTCAAGGCGGCGGTCGGCGGCATCGGTCTGTTCCGGCTGGTGTACAGTCTGGGCGGCGAGGGCTTCGCTGTGTCGGACAATGGCGGCGATCATGGCATCGGCACAGACTTCGGGGGAGTACTGCTTCCACGTCTGTTCCAGTGCATCGGACAGTGCGGGGATTTCCAAGGAAATATTCCCGTGGGCGGCAATTTTTTCGTGCAGTTCCGGCTCCGGTTCCAACAGCCGTCGGGCAGTCCATTCCCGCTGAAGTCCGCAGAGGTTTTCCGGCAGTTCGTTCTGGATCTGTTCCAATGGCTGTTCCAGCTGTTCCGGAACGGGACAGGGCAGCGGCTGCGGTGCCGGCTGGTGCAGGAGGTCGAACAGTCGCTGTTGGAATTCCGGCAGTCCGGTGCCGCTGCGGGCAGCCATGCCCACCACAGGAATGCCCAGCAGCTGTTCCAGTTGCGGCAGGTCAATGGCGATCTGCCGCTTTTCAGCTTCGTCCAGCAGGTTGACACAGAGCAGGGTGCGGGGGCAGGTTTCCAGCACCTGCATGACCAGCAGCAGCCCCCGTTCCAGACAGGTGGCATCACAGACCACTACCGCGGCATCCGGCTCTGCAAAGCAGAGAAAATCCCGTGCCACGATCTCCTCGGCACTGCGGGCACGGAGCGAGTATGTGCCGGGGAGATCTGCCAGCAGGAGCGATTCCCCGTTCCAGGTGACTGTCCCCACGGCACTGGCAACGGTTTTTCCCGCCCAGTTTCCGGTGTGCTGGTGCATGCCGGTGAGGGCGTTGAACACGGTGGATTTTCCCACATTGGGCATGCCTACAAGGGCGACGACAGGGAGTTCCGTTTGAGATAATTCCGGCGGCAGTCCGGCAGATGATGTGCACATATGGCAATTCGTCCTTTCTGTGTGGGGTGCGGGAAACACGGTGCTGCTTTCTCAATTTTTGCCATTCTATGCAGAAAGAACAGAAAAAAGACCGCCTTTGGAAAAGACGGTCTTGGGGTGTTGTTTCCTGAAAATGCCGGTTACTGCATCTCCTCTACCAGATTGCTGATCCATACACCCTTTTGAATCAGGATATACCCGATCACCACCTTGAGAATATCCGCCGCCTGTACAATGGCATAAATGCCTAGGATCGGCAGCGAGGTGAAGTGACACATCAGCAGGGCAGCGGGAATCGGGATCACCCATGTAAAGACGCTGTCAAACAAAAAGGTGATCATCGTTTTTCCGCCGGAACGCAGGGTGAAGTACAGGGCGTTCAGGAAGCCCTGTATCGGGAAGAACACCGCGGTAATGGTGATAAACCAGCGGCCGTAGTTCCGTACCTCTGCGGTGGTGTCATATGCCTTGGGGAACACGCCGGAAACGGAGATCAGGATCGCCGCCAGCAGCAGACAGACTGCACCGGTGAACCACATCAGGCTGAACGAATCCTTCTTGGCTTTCTCGTATTCCGAAGCCCCCAGCGTCTGCCCGATGAGAATCCCCACCGCAGAACCCAGTGCCACGAATACCACGTTCAGCAGGTTGCAGATGGCGTTGGAGATGTTCAGTCCGGCAACCACTTCCAGCCCGCGGGTAGAGTAGCACTGTGTCAGGGCAGCCAGACCGGCAGACCAGAGCAGTTCGTTGCAGAAAATGGGCATGCCCTTGCGGAGTACCTTTCCCGCCAGTTCCTTGGGAACGCGGAGTGTGCGGTAGATGCCTTTCAGGAACACGTGCTTGTTCCGGCAGAGGTGTGCCCAGATGATGACGATGCTCATTTCGGTGACACGTGCCAGCACGGTGGCAATAGCTGCTCCGCGAACGCCCAGCTTAGGCATGCCGCAGTTGCCGTAAATGAGCAGGTAGTTCAGTACGATGTCCACGACTACCGAAGCCACGCCGCCCACCATGGGCTTGACGCTGCTGCCGGTTTCCCGCAGGCTGGTGGCATAGACCTGTGTCACCACAAAGAACGGCAGCCCCAGCAGCATGATGTGCAGGTACTGCTTGGCATAGGTCATGGTGAGGGCGGAGTCCACGGTGGCACTTTCTCCGTGGAGGTATAGCCCGATCAAAGACTCGTCCCTCAGCAGAAAGACCAGCAGTCCGCAGATAAGACATGCCAGACTGAGCCAGAGCTTGATGCGGAACGTGCTCTGAAAACCGTGCATGTTCCGCTGTCCGTAATATTGTGCCCCGTAGATGCCGGGACCGGCAAGGGCACCGAAAATGGCGAGGTTGAATACGAAGATCAGCTGA
Organism: Ruminococcus sp. OM06-36AC; assembly: GCF_003438725.1. NCBI lineage: Bacteria > Bacillati > Bacillota > Clostridia > Eubacteriales > Oscillospiraceae > Ruminococcus > Ruminococcus sp. OM06-36AC. The sequence goes on along the minus strand of NZ_QSTT01000001.1, from coordinate 390,909 downwards.
CCGGCAATGGAAACGGCAGTCATCGCTTCCGTGCCCTGACTGCCGACCATGATGTTGTCCACCAGACTGACCATGTTGGTGATGCCGTTCTGGATCATCATCGGCACCGCCAGCATCAATGCCCGCTTGTAGATCGGATTGTGTTTTCTCATGGGGATAGTTCCTCCTGTGATGTCAAAAAAGTAATTGTCTTAGGGCAATACCGCACAAAGAGCGTCTGGCGACTTTGCACGCCATCTGCTTGCAAATTTCCCGTCATATTTCACAAAAATGCTCGTGAATACATCAAGTATTCACTCCGCTTTTTGTTTCATCTGACGAAAAATTTGACGACGCATCTGTCGCACAATCTTTGTGCGGTATTGCCTTAGAGCCAGTTTCATATCTCAGGAAACACTGCACGCAGATTGCGTGCAGTGTTTCCCTTATTATAGCAAAAATAAACAGCGGGTTTCTAATACAATTTCTATGTGTTCTGATACGATTTCTAGGGAAACACCGCACAAGCTTTGTGCGGTACAAGCAACAATTTAACCGTTACGCAGTGCAGATCATACCGGCATTATCTTTTCGAGTCGTGTTGTCACGCCGCTGCCGTCCCCGACGATTCGCAGAGGCAGCACATTCAGAAACGGCTTTCCGCCGCTTCTGCCCTCCAGCAGAAACAGCCAGGGCTGGGCATCGGCATCCTTTGCCACGAATTGCAGCCGCTTCGGTTCAATGCCGTTTTGCCGCATGGCATCGATGCAGTCTGCCAGCCGTTCCGGACGGTTGCAGATGCACAGCCGCCCGCCGAATTTCAGCAGCCGCTTTGCCGAACGGCAGATGTCATAGATGTTGCACAAAATCTCGTGCCGTGCAATTTTCTGTGCCGTCAGCTGGCTTTCAATGCCTGCCTGATATGCCTTGTACGGCGGATTGCAGGTGACCAGATCCAGCTGTCCCGCCGGAGCATCTTCCCACAGATTCTTCAGGTCGGCACAGACAGGGTGCAGGACAGACTGTACGGCTGTGCTTTCGGCAATGCCCAGACACATCTGCCGGATCGCCTCCGGCTGAATGTCCACGCCGTAGATCTCCTGCGGGGGAGCCTGCCGCTGCATCAGCATGGGGATAATGCCGCAGCCGGTGCCGAAGTCGCAGACGCGGTCTTTTTGCCGATAACCGGAAAATTCCGTCAGCAGCACCGCATCTGTGCCGAACCGGTGCAGCGAACTGGTGCAGACCGTCAAGCCGTCTGCAATGGCTTCATAAGAGAGTGCGGGCATATACGCCATAGGGCATACCTCCTGTTGCGAGATTGGTTTTGTTTGGGGATTTGGATTTGCAGGGTGATTTTTGAGGTGGTACTGCGGGGCGATGTGGGCATCGCCCCCTACAGCTGCCGGAAATCAGTACATTCCGTAGAAATGATCTTTGCCTTCCAGCCAAAGAAGCGGATTGTTTTCGATGTAATCCCAAACCTGTTCATATTCCTTGTCGTTCCGAAGAATGCGGTCATAAAAAGAACGCTGCCAGATAGAAAATCCTATTTGTTTCGTGACAAGGATTTTAAAAGATCGAATGTCCTGTGAGATCGTTGTTGAGGATTTTGTAGGGGGCGATGCCCACATCGCCCCGCGGGGTTCCTTTTCAGGAATGTCCCACTTTAACAAAATCATGTGGATATGGTCAGGCATGATGACATACTTATCAATTCCCGCAATCCGTTTGAGATAGAACTCGGTTATTTTGCCATAGGCAGAAAGGCTTACTTGAGGTGATTCCAAATCATTTTCCAACACAATATTTCCCAATAGTGGTGTTCGGTCTTTTACACAAATTGTGATGAAATAAGCCCCAAATTCCGCATAATCAAACCCCTTTAATCGGTTTGGCTTTCGGCTTGGCATATTTTTTGGATTCTTCATTGCACAAACATTTCCGTCGTTTCCGTTTCCGTTTCTGTCCCCGTCAGGCTCTCCGGCTTCCGGAGCACCACTGCCTGCTGATAGACCAGCTGGTAGCGGTTCTCGAACTTGTCCATGTCGTACTGGATTTTGCCCTCCAGCGGGTCGCAGACGGTAACCGTATTGGCGTTCAGGTCGTAGCCACAGAGCAGGACACAGTGCTCGTTGATGAGGAATACCGCATCTTCTCCCTTGGGTGTTGTCCAGTAGTAGCGTTCTTCCACGCGGCTGGTGAGGTTGATCGTCACCCACGTGATGACCGGATTGCCGTTGGCCACCTCCCACAGCAGCGTCTTCAGGGAACAGCCTGTGAGATTCTGTGCCACCTCGCCGTTGCCCTGTTCGTCAAGGTATTTCTGTGCGGTTTCCACGATTACCGGTGCATAACAGCCCCACGCGTTGGCATCGTGGGGCGAGCCGATAAAGGCTTCCCCGAATGTTGCCTGATAGGGCTCGGCACGGGTGAGATACTGGTCTGCCATGGTGAGCTTGTCCACGGGGTAGCCCAGATAGTTCAGTGCTGCCGTCAGTGTGGTCACTTCGCAGCCGGTAGGCAGTTCCGGATTTTGCAGGACCGGCTGTGCGTCCAGTTCCACCTGCGAAGCCGTCAGCACTGCCGGCTCGGTGGGAACGGTGAGTTCTGTCTGTACCGGAATGGTGCCCTGATACAGCACGCCGATCTCCTCGGTAGTAGTCGTTTCTGTCATTGCCGTGCTTTGCAGTACGGCGGTGGTTTCTTTTGTAGGAACGTTTCTGCTGCTGTCTGACCGGAAAAAGAGCAGGTAGACTGCTGCCGCGATCAGTGCCAGAAGCAGAAGCAATGCGGTTCTCCTCCGCCGTCCCAACTGCTTTTTGGATACTTTTGCCATAATATAATACTTCTTCCCTTGTGTTCCTCTTGGGCAATACCGCACAAAGAGCGTCTGGCGACTTTGCACGCCATCTGCTTGCAAATTTCCCGTCATATTTCACAAAAATGCTCGTGAATACATCAAGTATTCACTCCGCTTTTTGTTTCATCTGACGAAAAATTTGACGACGCATCTGTCGCACAATCTTTGTGCGGTATTGCCCTTGAACACACGTAAAAATGTTTGGGCAGCATCTGCCCTTACTTCTCCTCCTCCGCGTGGTGAGAACCGCCGGAGGTGACGATCTTTCGCCGGAAATCGGATTCTCCCTGTCCGATGACCGGTCGTGCCAGCTGGTAGATGTCGGTTGCCTGTGATTCCAGTGCCGCACAGCGTCCTGCCTCCGGACTGGTGTGAGCCAGTTCCGCCAGCGAGTGGGAAAAGGGCAGCAGCCGCTTGTTCTTGGAATCCCGCAGGATCTCCCGTCCGGTGTCGTTGAACGCCAGAATCCGACCGTATGCCGGATAATTCTGGATGTCTGCCGTGCGGATGTCCAGCAGAATGTGCAGCAGGATCCGCCGCAGCCGTGCCATGGGATAGCGTTTGGTGCGGATCGCCTGTAACAGTTCTTCCAGCGAAGCGGAACGCTTTGCCTTGTACAGACGGTGCTCCAGTCCCTGTCCGATCTCGGCAATGTCGTGGAGATCGTCTGCATCGGTGGTACGCAGTTTGTACAGAATGAGCCGTTCCAGATATTCCATAGAGGCGATGTGTCCGTTCTGTTTTGCTTCCCGCAGGGCATGCCATGCATAAGAGGGCATCATTCGCCGGCAGTCGCCGCCCTCCGCAAAAAACTGCCGGATATAGGTGGCACTGGCGGTGCCGTCCGGTGCCGGCTGACTGCTGTTGTGTCCGGCTCCTTTGCGGGGAATGGTCATGGGCTGCAGGGGACTGTCCATTTCTTCAATGGCGTTGAGGTAGGCAATGGCAAGGGTGTTGTTGGGGCTGCGGAGCACGGCAGCTGTTTCTTCCCCGTAGAGCTGCCCGACCATCTGGGAGAGCACCTCCGGATAGGAATAGCCGGAACGGAGAAAATCGTCCATGACATCGGCGTAGTCTGTCTTGCAGACCTGACACGCCTGTGCTGCCTGTGAGAGCAGGTGAATGTCCCCGCACTCGCTGCCGAAAGAGATCTCCTGCACATTCCCCAGAGCCGTCAGAAGTGCCACGCCGCCTATGGCGAAGTTCTCCGCCGGAGCCAGAGCATAGGGCACCGGCAGTTCCAGCACCAGATCGACACCGCCCTCAATGGCAAGACGGGCACGGGTGAACTTGTCCAGCAGGGCAGCATCACCACGCTGGACGAAGTTGCCGCTCATGACGGCAACGATCCCCTCTGCACCGCCGCGGCGAACCTGTTCCAGATGATACAGGTGTCCGTTGTGCAGGGGATTGTATTCACAGATAATTCCACTGATTTTCATGTATGAACCTCCCGAAAAGCTGTAGAAAATGAGAAAATTGCATGATTGGTCGGGGAATTTGCGGAAACCCCTTGCAATTTTTGCAAAAAAGCTTATAATAATATATGGGACACTCCTGGTGTCCGAAAAATGATGTCAGCGGCAGAGGTCTGCTTCGGGGACATATCGGAAAAGCAAGCAGGTACTGCCGCCGGCAGAGTTTGCTTTTCCGATGTGTTCCGACAGGTGCCGCAAAAATGAAAAAGGAGAAATTTTCCTATGATTATTCTTGTTGTCAATGCAGGAAGCTCGTCACTGAAGTATCAGCTCATCAATATGGAAGATGAGTCTGTCATCGCAAAGGGCAACTGCGACCGTATCGGTATCGATGGTCACCTGAGCCACAAGACCGCTTCCGGCGTAAAGGTGGAAAAGGACTGCGATTTCCCGACACATGCAGAAGCATTTTCCTGTCTGGTAGACGCACTGACTACCGGCGAGGGTGCTGTGATCTCCAGCATGGACGAAATTTCGGCAGTTGGTCACCGTGTAGTACAGGGTGCAGAAGTGTTCACCAAGACCACTCTGGTTACCGATGAGATCATCGAAAAGATCGACGAACTCCGCGAACTGGCTCCGGTACATAACCACGGTCATGCACTGGCTCTGTGGGCTTGCCGCAAGATCCTGCCGAACGTGCCGCAGGTCGTTGTTTTTGACACCGCATTCCACCAGACCATTCCGCAGAAGGCATTCATGTATGGCTTTCCGTATGAGGATTACGAGCAGTTCCATGTTCGTAAGTATGGCTTCCACGGCACTTCTCATCGCTTTGTCACTGCCAAGCTGGCAGAAATTATGGGCAAGGACCTGAAGGATCTGAAGGTGGTTTCCTGTCATCTGGGCAATGGTTCTTCCATTACCGCAGTACAGGACGGCAAGTCTGTAGATACCACCATGGGCTTCACACCGCTGGACGGCGTACTGATGGGTACTCGCTGTGGTGCCGTTGACCCGTCTGCTGTTACCTATGTTGCAGGCAAGCACGGCTTCGGCGTTTCCGAAATGGACACCTACATGAACAAGAAGTCCGGTATGCTGGGTATTTCCGGTAAGTCCTCTGACTTCCGCGACATCACCGCAGCAGCAGAAGCAGGCGACAAGCGTGCAACACTGGCAAAGGATATGCTGGTATACGACATCAAGAAGGACATCGGTGCCTATGCCGCAGCTATGAACGGTCTGGACGCTGTGATCTTCACCGGCGGTATCGGCGAAAATGCACCGAATTGCCGTGAGGAAGTCTGCGAGAACATGGAATATCTGGGCATCAAGATCGACAAGGCTGCCAACGATTTCAAGGGCGAGCTGAAGAAGATCTCCACACCGGATTCCAAGGTAGAAGTCTGGGTAATCCCGACAAACGAGGAGCTGCTGATCGCTCGCGACACACTGGCAATGATCCAGAAGTAAGCCGTTTATCAGTTGCTTTCAATTTTTCAAATACTGGAAAGCGAAGTCTTTTCGAAGGCTTCGCTTTTGTTATACCGGAGGGAAAATCAATGTCAGATATGAGCACTTTTGATAATGCCGAACTGTTGCAGCAGGCTCTGTCTGCCCGCAGAAACGCCTATGCTCCCTATTCCCATTTTCAGGTGGGAGCTGTGCTGGTTACTGCGGAGGGACAGTGCTTTTCCGGCTGTAATATCGAAAACGCGTCCTATTCGCTGACGGTGTGTGCCGAACGCAGTGCGATTTTCGGGGCAGTTTCTGCCGGATTCCGACAGTTCCGGAAAATCGCCATTGTAGGCGGCATGACGGAAGAAAATGCCCGCACCCAGTCCTGTCCGCCCTGCGGAGCCTGTTTACAGGTGCTGGCGGAATTCTGTCCGCCGGAATTTCCCGTGGTGCTGGCAGACAGGGAATACCAGCTGCGGGAATTTTTGCCCCGTCAGTTTCGGCTGTAACTCTAGGGTAACACCGCACAAAGCCCGCCTGACGGTGTTGCCCTAGGCAACACTGCATAAAGTCCGCCTGACAGCTTTGCACGCAATCTGCAAGCATCTTACGCACAAGCTTTATGTAGGTACTTCCTTTATTTTTTAGACTTGTCCTTGTCTGCGTCTGCCGGTCGGTAGGAAGAACCGTCCGGACGAATGACAACGGTGTTGTCCAGCTGTCCTTTCAGATTTCCGATGACGGAACGGCGGTACTCCAGCCGGAGAGCGTTCTGCTCCTCCTGTTCGGCAGGAGTCAGCCCTTCTTCTGTGCGGGATTTTTTCGCCAGTTCGTTGATGCGTGCGATTTTCTTGTCGTCCATATGTGATGCCTCCTTAGAGAAAACATTTTCCTTGTATTCTTACAATTTAAGGCAATACCGCACAAAGATTGTGCGACAGATGCGTCGTCAAATTTTTCGTCAGATGAAACAAAAAGCGGAGTGAATACTGGATGTATTCATGAGCATTTTTGTGAAATATGAGAGTCTGTTTCGTATCTGACGTATGCAGATTGCGTCGTCAGATTTTTTGAGAGATGAAGGGGAAAACGGAGAAAATCCTTTGTGGATTTTCGAGTATTTTCCCGAAATATCTCGAAAAATATGCACGCAAGATGCGTGCGGGAAGATACGAAACAGGCTCTGAAGGGAAATTTGCAAGCAGATGGCGTGCAAAGTCGCCAGACGCTATTTGTGCGGTATTGCCTTAATAGTATAGCACAGAACGGCAGGAAGTGCAAGAGGGTGCTGTACTTTTTTGTCGTTTTGCTGCGGTAAGCGGGTGAAAATGCGGGGCGTGTGGCGAACGGGCAGGGAGTTCCTCCGTGAAGTGCACTTTCTGGGGCAGCCATGTCGAAACCGTCCGGCGGAATTCGCTCGTACCTCGCTGTCCGCCTGGGGCTTGCCAACGCCGGTTGTTGCCCTTGCCTGTAGTTGTGACGTTGTTTTTCTAAGGTGCTGCTTGTGCAGGTGGTCAACTTTATTTTGTGCGGCGTTTGCAAGCGGTATATAAGCCTCCCCTTTCAGGGGAGGCTTTTTTGTCTTGTGAATTTTTGTCAACAAAAATCCCCCGGCGGGGCATACAGGCGGCTTGCCCGCCGTAACACTACTCTTTTTACAGTTGAAATTGGGGCGTAGGGTCAGCGGCGACCCGCCGCAATCCCCCGGCGGGGCATACAGGCGGCTTGCCCGCCGTAACACTACCCTTTTTACAGTTGAAATTGGGGCGTAGGGTCAGCGGCGACCCGCCGCCCGCCGCCCGCCGCTTGACTTTTTTTCTTGTGCATGCTATAATTTTTCTGGAAAATAGACTTTTGGAACGGAGGTGCTGCATATGCTGAAAACAGCATTGGTCACTGGTGCGTCCCGCGGGATCGGGGCGGCTGTGGCAAAGGGTCTGGCAGCAGACGGGTATCAGGTGGCTGGCGTGTACTGCCATAGCCGCGATGCCATGGAAGAACTGGCTGCCGCCTGCGGCGTGATCCCCATTGCAGCCGACCTGTCACAGACCGATGCCCTGCCCGAACTGGCGGAAACCGTGCTGGAACATCTGGGACATGTGGACGTGTTGGTCAATAATGCCGCATGCTCGTATATCAATCTGTTCCAGTGCCTGCCGCCGGAACAGGTGCGGCGGCTCTATGCGGTGAACCTGACGGCTCCGGTGGAACTTAGCCGCCTGCTGCTGCCGTCGATGCTCTCCCGCCATGCCGGCTGTATCGTCAATATTTCCTCCATGTGGGGCGAAACCGGAGCTTCCTGTGAAGTGGATTACTCCGTGACCAAGGGGGCGATTCTGGCGTTTACCCGTGCACTGGCGAAGGAAGTCGGTCCCTCCGGCATTCGCGTTAATGCCGTTTCGCCGGGGACGATCGCTACGGATATGGTGTCCCACCTGCCGCAGGAAACACTGGACGAACTGGCAGAGGAAACACCGCTGGGACGGCTGGGAAAACCGGAAGATGTGGCAGATGTCGTGCGGTTTCTGGTGTCCGAACAGGCGGCGTATATCACCGGACAGGATATTCCTGTAAACGGCGGTTTCTGGTGCGGCTGACAGACGGCAGGAGAAGTGTCGATTTTCACCCAAATACGGGAAATTTGCCCTCTGCAACTTGCACAAAACCTTTTTTCGGGGCATGACTTTTTCGATAAAATCCACAAATTCCGTGAAAACTGCATGAGTTTTTGGCGAGAATACTTGCGAAAACCGCGGGTTTGTGCTATAGTATTGTTACGACAATCCCGCAGAAATCAGGGAAATTCTGACTTCTGCAATTCTTTTTTGAAACAAAGGTGATCTCACAAACATGAAAGAACAATTGACATGGTATGCACGCTTTTCTTCCCTGCGTGCATGGTTCTGTTCCGTGCATGAGAAACGTTCTTACAATACGCTGCGTTATCCCATGACCAACCGGCTGCTGATGATGCTGTATCCCATTTTCATCGTGTGCATGGCGGAACTGAATCAGGACAAATATCCCAGTAAGTTGGTGCTGTTCATCACCAACCACCCCACGATCATGCTGTTTAACGTGCTGATCGCGGCACTGATTTTTATCGGGGCACTGCTCCTGTTCAAGTCGGGCTGGTTCTCTATGCTGCTGGAAAGTATCCTGTATATGGCTCTCAGTATTACGGAACTATTCAAGTACAACACCAACGGCAACCACCTGATCATGACAGACATGAAGCTGTTCCGCAGTCTGAAAAGTCTGACTTCATTCGCCTATATCAAAATTACGCCAAGGCTGGTCTTGTACATTGCCATTTGTGCCGCGTTTATCCTGCTGGCATTCTGGTTCAACCCAAGACTGAAAATGCGGCTGAAGCTGCGGAAACGGCTTGCCCCCGGTCTGGCTTGCCTGATCGCCTGCGTCATGGTCGTTACCGTGCCGGCAATTTCCCAGCCGGTTTACGCCCTGTTCCGGCTGGACACCAAAGAGGCAGACAATACCTTTATCCTGAACGAAAAGTTCGACAACAACGGTTTTCTGGCGTTCTTTATGCAGACGGGTTCGGAGAACCTCTCCAACCAGCTGGAGGAGCCGGAGGATTATAAAGAGGACAGCAGCGACACCGTGAAGCAGTATCTGGCAACAGAAGTGCCGGATCTGGACTTCGATGACGGCGTGAAGCCCAACGTGGTGGAGATCATGTCGGAATCGTTTGCGGATTTCCGTGCCTTTTCCGATAAGCTGTCGGAACTGGGCTATACGAATCTGGATCCCTATTATGCCGGACTGGACAAAGCCGCTTCTATGGGAACAGAGGGAACACTGATCGTGCCGACTTACGCCAGCTATACGGTACGGACAGAGTTTGAACTGCTGTTCGGGCTGCCGGTGAAGTCCCTGAATGACCCCAACATGCCGCAGAGAATGATGCTGGAACGGCAGCAGCCCACAGTGCCTGCATATTATAAAAGCTGGGGCTATTCCACTGCCTATGTGCACCCATTCCAGAGCAGCTTCTACAGCCGGAAACGTATCTATGGACAGTTCAACTTTGACCAGATGATTTTTGAAGATGACTTCACCGTTCCGGTAACGACCTACGGGGAATATATCGACGACAATGTGGTGTACAACCAGATCGAATCTCTGATCGCATCTACTGACGAGCCGCTGTATGTGCATGCCACTACCATGCAGAACCATCAGCCCTATTCTGACGGGGACAGCGATGATGAATTTATCAACTACCTGAGCCGGATCCAGCATTCGGCAGACGGTCTGGCAGACTTTCTGGAACGGCTCTCCCAGATCGACGAGCCGACCATTGTACTGTTTGTGGGTGACCATTTCCCGTCCCTCCGCGGGGACGACGGCATCTACAGCCAGCTGAACATCACCAGCGAAAATTGCAGCACCCTGTACGAACAGCGGTATATCCTGTGGAACAACTACGGACTGAACACCAGTTTGCTGCCGTCGGAAGCGGTTTCCACATACTATGCCCCGTATCTGGTGATGCAGCTGATCGATGCACCCCGTGACAGCTTCACCCAGACTATGATGAACGAAATGGAAACTGAGCCGGTGTACTCCACCAACTACATGCCCATGCAGGAGGCAGACAAAAAGCTGGATACGCTGACTTATGACCGGATCCTTGGGGACATCGTTTCCCCCAGTGCCTTAGATGTGCTGCCGGATCCTACAGAAGAAACCACGGAAACGACTTCGGACTAAAGGAGAATATGTATGGAACCGATTACAATTGGAAGCAAGGGAACCGCCTCGGTACAGGTAGATGAAACCAATCTGGCAGTTGCTGTAGGAAGCGGCTCGCTGCCGGTATTTGCCACCCCGATGATGGCAGCCCTCATGGAGGAGGCAGCCTGCAATGCAGTGGCTCCATTCCTCAGCGAGGGCGAAACCACCGTAGGCACCAAGCTGGACATCAGCCACGATGCGGCAACGCCGGTGGGGCTGACGGTAACTGCTACCGCAGAAATTACCGGTGTCAACGGGCGGGAGATCTCCTATCACGTTACCGCAGAGGACGGCGTAGGCGTGATCGGTTCCGGCGTGCACAAGCGGTTTCTGGTCGATGCGGAACGTTTCCTGAACAAGGCACAGAAACGCGGACAGTGAGAATGGCAGAGCACATGTGCTGTGTCTGTCGATAATGAAAGTGTTGGCAAAGAATTTCGCCAAAGGCTGAATCAGATGCAAAAAGCGTTCAGAGCAGGTTCATTCATCTGCTCTGAACGCTTTTTTACATGAAATTGCCTTAATAGTTTCCGGAGGTGTCTGCCATTAGCTTGCACTGAATGGAGAACTCCTCAAAGTTTCCGTCCGGCTGGTACCGGCGGCAGCGTGCCTCTATGGTGTCACCGCCTTTCAGTCCGGCAATGGCGGCATTCAGGGAGTCATAGTCGTCTACGGCTTCGCCCTGTACCGATACGATAACATCATTCACTTGCAGGTCAGTGCTGGCAATGTCACAGTCATCTGCAATTTCCGTGATCCACACGCCGGACAGGTTGTCCGGTACGGTTTTCATGCCGATCTCGTCGGCAAAGCCCTGCCGGACTTCTTCGGGGATCAGGGAAATAAAGGTAATGCCTACCCGCACACGGTCGGCAACATAGCCGTTGTCGATCAGATCCTGCACAATGGGCAGCACCTCGTTAATGGTAATGGCAAATCCCAGCCCCTCATAGCTGGAGCTGACGTATTTGGAGGAGGTGATGCCGATGACCTGCCCGTACATGTTGACCAGTGCACCGCCGGAGTTGCCCGGACTGATTGCGGCGTTGGTCTGGATACAGTTCATGTCGAATCCGGTGGCATCAGAGCGGATCTGTCGGTTCAGACCGGACACAATGCCATTGGTGACAGAGCCGGAAAGCCCTGCGGGGTTGCCGATCGCCACAACGGATTCGCCCAGAACGACCTCGTCGGAATTGCCCATGACGGCGGCAGGGAAGTCGCTGCCCTCGATCTTGATAACGGCAAGGTCGGTTTTGTTGTCCTTGCCGATGACGGTGGCAGGGTACTCCGTTTCGTCGGACATGATGACACGGAAAGACTTCCCGTTAGTCAGGACGTGGGCGTTGGTGATGATGTAGCCGTCCTCGCTGGAGATGATGCCGGAGCCGGTGCCGCTAAGCTGTTCGCCTTTGGCATCGCCGTAGGTTTCGATTTCCACAATGGAGGGACACACCACAGAAGCAACGCCCTCTACGGTGTAGGCACCATCTGCATCGGTGTTTTCTGCGTTCTTATCCAGTTCGGGTTTATCCTGCTGCTGAATAATCACCTTGCTGCCGGCGGTTTCGTCCCTGTCAGTGTCCGAAGCTGTGGCAGCAGCCGGTGCAGCACCGCCGCGGCGGTAGGAAACCACATCGCTGCCGATACAGTACAGCAGCAGGGCTGCCAGCAGAGCCGCTACGATTTTCAGCCAGAACGCTGTGCGGCGGTCTTTCTGTTCCGGTGTCAGAGGCTGTTTTTGCGGCGGTGCAGGCGGTACCTGCGGCGGAATCTGCCAGTTTCCCATGGTGGGCTGCTGGTTCTGGTACCAGTTGGGAATTGGGTTTTGCATAGGCGGAACCGGATTATTCTGCGGCATGTCCTGTACCGGCGGTAATGGATTCTGTACTGGCGGAATCGGATTATTCTGCGGCATGCCCTGTACCGGCGGTAATGGATTCTGCATTGGCGGAACGGGTTTGTTCTGTACAGGCGGTAATGGATTTTGCACTGGTGGAACCGGCTGTTCTGTAGGCGGTGCCGGTGTTTCTTCCTGTGGGGGAAGCGGTTCGCCGGCAGGCTTCTGCGGCGGCTCAGTGGGAAAATTCGGGAACGGCTCCTGCATCAAAAATGCTCCTTTCAAAAAAACGGACAGTGTCCGCGATTGTCGCTTTGCCACTGTCCGTTTTTATCGTTTCATTATGGCAATACCGCACAAAGATTGTGCGACAGATGCGTCGTCAAATTTTTCGTCAGATGAAACAAAAAGCGGAGTGAATACTTGCTGTATTCACGAGCATTTTTGTGAAATATGAGAGTCTGTTTCGTATCTGACGTATGCAGATTGCGTCGTCAGATTTTTTGAGAGATGAAGGGAAAAACGGAGAAAATCCTTTGTGGATTTTCGAGTATTTTCCCGAAATATCTCGGAAAATATGCACGCAAGATGCGTGCGGGAAGATACGAAACAGGCTCTGACGGAAAATTTGCAAGCAGATGGCGTGCAAAGTCGCCAGACGCTCTTTGTGCGGTATTGCCTTATATCATTCGTGTTCCTGTTCCGGCGGCTCTACGTGCGGCAAACGCACTTCGAACTCCGTATAGGCATGTTCCTCACTGCGGACACTGATCTGTGCGTGGTGCAGGTGAATGATTTTTTTCGTAATATCCAGCCCCAGCCCCAGTCCGGTTTTGTCCTGACTGCGGGAGGCATCGGACTTGTAGAATCGTTCAAAGATTTTCGGCAGTTCTTCTTTGGAAATACCGTTTCCGGTATTGCGTACTGCAAATACCCAGCAGTCTTCCTCGTCTGCAAAGGTGAACGAGATCGTGCCGCCGTCGTTGACGAACTTCACGGCGTTCTCCACCAGATTGTAGACCACCTGTCCGATCAGATCCGGATCAGCACAGACGCGAATCGGCTCGCCGTCCAGTCCCTCTACGGAAATATGCCGCTTTTCCAGTCGGTTTTCAAACATCAGAATCGTCCGGAATGCAGTGTCGTTCAGGATAAACATACGGTAATTCAGCTGAATGGTGCCGGCATCAAACTTTGTCAGATTCAGCATGGAAGTGACCAGCATTTTCAGCCGCTGGACTTCCTGCGACACAATAGAGAGATATTCCATGCGTTTGTTCTTGGGAACAGTGCCGTCCAGAATGCCCTCTACGAACCCGCTGATAATGGTCATCGGAGTACGCAGTTCGTGAGAAACGTTGGACACAAACTGGCGGCTGGATTCTTCTGCCCGTCCGGACTGACTGCCGATCTGTGCACTGAGTGCGGCGATCAGTTCCAGATTGGAACTGGTGTACTGCTCCACAGGAATGGGCTGGCTGTAGTTGCCCTGTGCATAACGCTGCAATGCAGCTTCCAGCTGTTCCAGCTGCGAATTGCCTCGCCATACCTGATAAAAGATCAGAACGCCCGCAATCAGCAGCAGTGTAAACGACAGGATCGCCATAAACAAAAAGAGATGTGTGGTATACAGATTCAAAGGCTTGGTGTATGATGCACCAAACAGATAATAAGTGGCTTCTACGCCGTTTTCCGTCAGGGTGAATGTGAATCCGCGGGTGAGCATCGGCTCTACGATCGAATGATCGATCTTGCCGGAGGCTTTGTCCGTCAGGTATTCGCCGCCTTTCCGTATGCCCGCCAGCATTTCGTTGTTCAGGGTCAGGTCTGCTGCCGCGATGCTGCTGTTGCTGCTTGCGATCCGGCAGCTGCCGTCTGCATTGAACACGTACAGAAAAACGTGCATCTGTTCGGCAACTTTATTCACACTTTTCGGAATATACTCCTGCCAGAGATCCAGCTGTGGGTTCTGGGCGTTGTATTCGGTGAAATCCTTCGCCATAATATCGCAGACACGCATGGAATTACTGTAATAATCCTGCTTGTACTTGGAGATCGCATAACCGGACAGTGCAGTTACCGTAATAATGAGAACTACAGCGACCAGCAGCAGCCGGATCAAGAAGGCTCTCCAGATGCGAAGCCAGTGGTGGCTTTTTTTTCGACTTTGTTCTGCTTTTTCCACGGGACTTAGTCTTCTTCTTCAGACTCAAACTTATAGCCGACACCCCAGACGGTCTTCAAAGACCACTTGTCGGAAACGCCTTCCAGCTTTTCACGCAGACGCTTGATGTGGACATCAATGGTACGGGAGTCGCCATAGTACTCAAAGCCCCATACTTCGTCCAGCAGCTGGTCACGGGTGTATACACGGTTCGGGTTCGATGCCAGATAGAACAGCAGTTCCAGTTCTTTCGGCGGGGTGTCTACGACCTTGCCGTCTACACGCAGTTCATAACGGGTCATGTTTACGGACAGCTTGTCATAGCGAACTTCCTTGACTTCGGATTCCTCCGGAGAATTGCCCACACGTCTTGCAATTGCCTTGATACGTGCAATAACTTCCTTGGTGTCGAACGGCTTTACGATATAGTCGTCTGCACCCAGTTCCAGACCCAGTACCTTATCAAAGGTGTCGCCCTTTGCGGTAATCATGATGATCGGCACGCTGGACTTCTTGCGGACTTCTCGGCAAACCTGCCAGCCGTCCAGAGTGGGCAGCATTACGTCCAGCAGAATGATGTCCGGCTTCAGTGCATTAAACTTTACCAGAGCCTCTTCACCATCGTATGCCAGAATTACACTGTATCCTTCATTTTCCAGATACATCCGCAGTACGTCACAAATATTCGGGTCATCATCAACAACAAGAACTTTTTCCAATGCCATGATTTTTCACGCCTTCCTCATAATTCAGAATAGATTTGTTTTTTCGCTTCTTTTTTTGTACGAATATTGGGGGTTATACAAAAGAGAAGCAGAGCTGCTTCCGGCAGGACCGCGGAAATTCCGTCGGTCGCTGTCACATTCTTGCAATATTATTATACTATAGCACTGTGATTGATAGGTGTATATTTTATTTCTCAATTATGTTTAAATTGTAAAATGTGAAGATAGTGATTTCTACACGTGTATTTGTTAGTTTATTTTTGCATGGAAACAGATTTACAGCTGTTTTTTCAAGATTTCATGGCAGGGTATTTGTGGAAGTTGCTGTTGTTTTGGCGTGGGAAAGATTTCTTTTTTGTGAAAATGTCTGAATTTCCGGAAAATCGCACAAAAGCCCTTGATTTTTTCTGAAAAGTTGGTAAAATAGATATTAGCACTCGGGAATATTGAGTGCTAACACATTTCGAAAACAAGTGATAATGTTATGTTGCAGGAGGAATGGATCATGACAATGAAACCGTTGGCAGACAGAGTACTGATTAAAGTAGAAAAAGAAGAAGAAAAGACCGTAGGCGGTCTGGTACTGGCGACCAAGAATCCGGCAGGCGTTCCCGCAAAGGGCAAGGTCGTTGCATGCGGCGAAGGCAAGTTCTCCCCGAACGGCACACGCGTTCCCATGGAAGTTAAGGTTGGCGATACCGTTTTGATCAGCCACAGTGCAGGTCAGACCGTCAAGCTGGACGGCGAGGAACTGACACTGGTATATGAGAGCGAGATTCTGGGCATCACAGAATAAGTGATCCCACAAGAACGATTCCACAACAGAGAAAAGGAGTTTTGACCTATGGCAAAGGATATTAAGTACAATGCAGACGCAAGAAACGGACTGATCGCCGGTATCGACAAGCTGGCAGACACCGTAAAGATCACACTGGGACCGAAGGGCAGAAACGTGGTTCTGGACCGCGAATTCGGTGCTCCGCTGGTAACCAATGACGGCGTGACGATCGCAAAGGACATCGAACTGGAAGACCCGTTTGAAAACATGGGTGCACAGCTGGTTCGCGAAGTTGCTACCAAGACCAATGATGCTGCCGGTGACGGCACCACAACCGCAACCGTTCTGGCACAGGCAATCATTCACGAAGGTGCAAAGAACATCGCTGCCGGTGCAAACCCCATGGTGCTCCGCAAGGGTATCGCAAAGGCAGTGAACACTGCGGTAAAGGTCATTCAGGAAAATTCCAAGGTCGTTAACGGCACAGAGGATATTGCAAGAGTTGCTACCATTTCTTCCGCAGATGAAAATGTCGGCAAGCTGATCGCAGAGGCAATGGAAAAGGTTTCTACCGACGGCGTTATCACCATTGAAGAAGGCAAGACTGCGGAAACCTACAGCGAAGTCGTAGAAGGCATGCAGTTCGACCGCGGTTACATGTCCCCGTACATGATTACCGACCGTGAGAAGATGAAGGTCGTTTATGATGATGCCCTGGTATTCATCACCGATAAGACCATCAGCAACATTCAGGACATTCTGCCGATGCTGGAACAGATCGTCAAGATGGGCAAGAAGCTGCTGATCATCGCAGAGGACATTGAGGGTGAGGCTCTGACTACCATTATCCTGAACAACCTCCGCGGTACCTTTAAGTGTGCAGCTGTCAAGGCTCCGGGCTTCGGCGACAGAAGAAAGGAAATGCTGCAGGATATTGCGATCCTGACCGGCGGTACTGTTCTGTCTTCTGATCTGGGCATGGAACTGGCTGATGCAAACATTGAGATGCTGGGTAAGGTTAGTCAGGCAGTGATCGACAAGGAAAACACCATTCTGGTCGGCGGTGCAGGCACTTCGGAAGCAATCGAGGAGAGAATCGCAGAGATCAAGAACCAGATCGCTGCTTCCACTTCTGATTTCGACAAGGAAAAGATGCAGGAACGTATCGGTAAGCTGTCCGGCGGTGTAGCAGTCATCAAGGTCGGTGCTGCAACAGAAGTTGAAATGAAGGAAAAGAAGCTGCGGATCGAAGACGCTCTGTCTGCAACCAAGGCAGCTGTAGAAGAAGGCATCGTTGCCGGCGGCGGTACTGCACTGATCAATGCAATTCCGGCAGTAGAAAAGCTGGTTCCGTCTTTGGACGGCGATGAAAAGACCGGTGCAAAGATCGTACTCCGTGCACTGGAAGCTCCGCTTCGTCAGATCGCTGCAAATGCTGGTTTGGAAGGCAGCATCATCGTGGATAAGATTCGCCGCAGCCGCAAGGTTGGCTATGGCTTCGATGCATACAACGAAACCTATTGCGATATGATGAGCAATGGTATCGTAGACCCGACCAAGGTCACCAGAAGTGCTCTGCAGAACGCTGCATCGATCGCTTCTATGGTTCTGACTACCGAGAGTGCCGTTGCAAACATTCCGAAGGAAGAACCGGCAGCAGCAGCTCCGGCAGCAGGCGGCATGGGCGGTATGTACTAAGAAAAACTGTGAGAGAACTTCTCTGACAATTTAATCGCATACAGAAAGCCGGAACATGGGGTTCACCTGTGTTCCGGCTTTTTTGTGGAAAAACAACCGCCGGCAGAGGAAATCTTCTGTCGGCGGTTGTTTGCAATATTTCAGAGTTGTTATGGTTTACTAGGGGATTATTCAGCAGCGTTCTTTTCGTTGACCTCATCAATGAAGTTCTGTGTCTGGTCATAGATCGCGTTGACAGATTCGTTCCACGGAATTCCGCGGGAAGTGGCACGAATGCCGTTGACGCTGCTGTCCAGAATGTCGGTGACATCGGAGGAAATGCCGTTGTAGTAGTCGAATACCGGATTCGCCAGAGCCATTTCGTTCATTTTGTTTTTCATCTCGATCATTTCGTCGGTCCACTCGTAGTCCTTGACGAACTGTTCATCGCTGATCTCCTGTGCACCGTCGCTGATCTTGCTGAACCGGAAGCAGTCGAGGAACTTGCCCACGCCCTCCGGATTGTGTCCGCCCTTGACGAAGCAGTAGGCGTTGACACTGGTGGGGATATAGTATTCGTCTGCCTTGTCGTACTTCGGCACCGGTACAAAGAATACGTCCTCGCCGAACGTCTTGGACCACTGGGATTTTTCGGTGCCCAGTGCCCACAGCCCGCAGGGGTAGAACAGTAGCTTGCCCTCGCCGATGTAGTAGTCCCGCGAGGTCCAGCCGTAGTCGCCGACACCCAGAGCGATATAGTCCGACTGCCACAGCCCGTACATCCAGTTCTGGTAATCTTCAATGGCTTCGTTCCGCAGGTTGTTCACCAGCTTGCCGTTTTCCAGTCCGATATAGGGAACACCGGTGGAGGCGGACAGACCGGATTCGAAATACCAGCTGTCGATGCCGTAGCGTTCGTCAGAGGTGTCTACGAATTCCGAGAGCATATCCTCGAAAGCGTCCCAGTCCCACTTGCCTTTTTCAAACAGTTCTGCGGGATCGTCCAGACCGTTTTCGTCCATAGTCTTGCGGTTGTAGATAATGGCACACTGGTCGCCGGTGACTTCTACGATTGCCATGTAGTGCTTGTCGTTCCAGACCATGGCATCATTGGCAGCCTTTACGTCTTTCCACAGGTCGGAGTCCAGATCAATGTAATCATCATAGGGGACAAACATGCCGCGGACAGCACCCTTGGGGAATGCGTCCCAGTTGCCGCCGTAGAAAAAGTCGATGCCCTCATCGCTGTTAATGGCGTTGGCGAGGTTGTCGTACCGTGCACCATAGGTGGTCTGGTGGAACTCAATCTGTCCGCCGTAGCGTTCCTGAAACACTGCCAGTTCGATGGGCGTGGTCTTTCCGGTATCGTCGGAGTTGATGTCCCAGTCTGACATCCACTTGATCGTCTTGTTTTCCAGCTCACCGGTGAGCCGTTCGTCCGACTTGGACAATTCTGCCAGCTGTTCCCGCGTGTTGGTGGACATATCTTTTTTCGGGGTGGTATCTTTGGTATCCGAACCGCATGCCGCCAGCGGTACGGTGAGTACCATTGCCAGCAGACAGTGCAGGGCGATTCTTGCACTTTTCTTCATAAACGTTCTCCTGTCTTACACAAGCTCACAACAGCATGACGCAAATTTCGTCTGATACAGTGCCGCTTTATATATACTATTATTATAACATGAAATACTGCATGGGTGCAATCCGCAATTTGTACGAGATTTCATGCAGATTTCCGGTGAAATTGCCAAGGGCGATTGAAAAGAGGCAGGTTGTCAGAGTTATTGCAGATGTGTTCTTTCAATAAAAATATTCCTCATTATAGAAAATAATTGTTGTATTTATGATTCTGATGTGCTATAATAGACCTATTGGAAATCAGAGATGGGAGCGTGTGCAGTGCTGCGATCGCTCCGAGAGCAGAACCGAAAGGCGTTTCGGTTCGGGAGGAATTTGAGTATGAAGAAGAAACAAACGCTGCGACGCTGTGCGGCTGCCCTGACTGCGGCAGTTCTGGGGGCAGTGTCCGTTCCGGTGATCGCAGTATCATCGGAATCGTACAACACCTGGACGGGATACATGCTACAGGACAGCACCGGCCGCTATCTGAGTGTGCTGGGCGGCACCGAGGGCGAGGGTATACAGGTCGGCTTTTATGAGGCAGACGGTGCAGCACCCTACAACACGTGGTATTTCACGGAAACCAACTTGGGCGTTACGATCAAATCCGCACTGTCCCAAGGCGAATACTATCTGACAGAAAACACAAAGAAAAACAGGCTGGAGATCTCCACAAATGCGGGGCAGTTTGAATTCGGAGAGGACGGCTATCTGCGGGGATTCCGCAGCGGTGTGCAGTCGCCGGTCTATGCACAGGTGACACCGCAGGCAGTGACCGATCTGCACATGGGCGACTGGAACGATGATGGTGTTGTGGACGGCACCGATCTGGTGCAGCTGCGGCAGGCAGTGGAACAGCCACAGGTCAGCTTTATGCAGCAGGCTGTGGGCGATGCCAACGGAGACGGTGTTTTAGATGCTGCTGATGTGAAACTGCTCCAGCAGTATCTGCTGGGAGAATCTGTTTCGCTTGCACCGGTTTCCGTGCCGGCATGTACGATCGTGCCGCCGGCACCAGAGCCGACGGAACCGGTTGTCACCACGACTACAGAGAAATCTACGACTACAACGACAACGACGGAAACGACAGTGACTACCACCACAGAAGCACCCCGTCAGGAGCTGACTATGGCGGATTTTCCGTCAGATTACACCTATGCGGCAGACTGGATCTGGAACAACCGCATTACTGCGGAAAAGTCCACGGAACGGCGAAACACCATTTTTGACCAGATCGATGCCGGAAACGGTACGATCAACTATGTGGTACGGTGGCAGTCCTACCGGACGCTGACACTGGAACAGCGGCAGCAGTTTGAAAAGCTGGTCAGCGACAGCATCAACGGCTGGAACGACTGGCTCAAGGGCTGGGACGGCTGGAAGTATGACCACGTGGACGTAAAAATTGTAGGCTGGGCAGTGCTGGACAAATCCGTTCTGCAAGACCTGCAGCCGGACGAAGTTGTCTATGACAACCTGATCTCCGACTATGACAGCACCTATGACACCTCCAACGGCGTGGATACCATTCCGGATAAGCTGCCCAGTGCCCCGTCGGAAATCTCCCGTTTTGCCCACTTTGCAGACAGCAGCTATGTCTACCCCAACGGGCTGGACAGCCGCTTTGATATGTACCTGTGGGGCACACAGGGCTTCCCGAACATCGGCGGCTGCGGCGGTGACTGGGGACAGCGACTTTCGGATACAGCGTACCTCAACATGCTGGACGGCACAGGCATTCACGTGCTGGAACATGAGATCGGTCACGGCTTCGGCATGACAGACTTCTACGGCGGCGAAGGCGAATCCAACGGCTTCCCGCCCGGCGGTTTCCCCGGCGGAGAAAATTCTCTGATGATGGCAGGCTCCGCCATGAAGATCACCGACTTCGACGGCTGGATGCTGCGGTATATGTGGAGCAAGATCAAGGACGAGGACGGACGGTTCTCGAAGTAAAACGATACAAGGGAACGCCTTCTGCACGGTTGGGTGCAGGAGGCGTTTTTGTGCGGTATTGCCCTGGGATTTTTCCACCAGTTCGCGAATCTCTGCGGTTACGGCGGCGGTGCGAATGAGAATCTCCGGTTCTTCGCACTGGCTGTCCAGTTGTATATGTATCTTCACGCGGCGTTGTTCCTCCTTTCGCGGTGTTGCCTATATCATAGCATATTTTGCAGAACGCCTCAAGCAGTTTGCGACAAGCGGTGGATTTTTGCGGGTGAACGGCGGTGACAATCCCCGCATTTCCCCGCAGAAACCCCACAAAAAGAAAAAAATCTGCAAATGCTATTGCATTTCCCGAAAAAGCCTGTTATAATAGAATAGTATGCTGCAGTGATACACTGCACCGGAAGCTGGATTCCGGAAACAAATCCTATTTTGAAAAGTGAGGAATTTCTTATGCCTGCAAATATTGTAGTCGGTTCACAGTGGGGAGACGAAGGAAAGGGTAAGATCATCGACATCATGGCATCTCGTGCAGATGTGGTGGTTCGTGCAACAGGCGGCAACAATGCCGGTCACACCGTTGTCAACAACGGCGAAGTGTACAAGCTGCACCTGATCCCGTCCGGTATTCTCTATCCGGAAACCCTGTGCCTGATCGGTGCCGGCGTGGTTCTGGACCCGAAGGACTTCATCTCTGAACTGGACAGTCTGGAAAGCCGCGGCATTTCTACCGCAAACCTGAAGATCGATCCCCGTGCACACGTGGTAATGCCGTGGCACATTGAGCTGGACGGTCTGTCGGAAAAGTTCCGCGGCAACTCGGACATCGGCACCACCAAGCGTGGCATCGGTCCGACTTACATGGACAAGTACGAACGCTGCGGTCTGCGGATCTATGATCTGGTACATCCGGAAATTTTCGCAGAAAAGGCACGGACTACCGGCACACTGAAGAACAAGATCATCACTGCTGTTTACGGCGGCAAGGCGTTTGATCTGGACGCAGTGATTGCAGAGTATACCGAATACGGCAAGCGTCTGGCAAAGTATGTGGACGACGTTTCCGTTCTGACCTATGAGGCAAACAAGGCAGGAAAGACTATTATGTTCGAGGGTGCACAGGCAACCCTGCTGGACATTGACTTCGGTACTTATCCGTATGTTACCTCTTCTCACCCCATTGCAGCAGGTGCATGCATTGGTACCGGCGTTGGCCCGAAGATGATTACCAACATCATCGGCGTGGCAAAGGCATACACCACCCGCGTGGGCAAGGGACCGTTCCCGACAGAACTGAATGACGAAACCGGCGACACGATCCGCAACAAGGGCGGCGAATTCGGTACCACTACCGGCAGACCCCGCCGTACCGGCTGGTTCGATGCTGTCATTGTACGGCACTCTGTCCGCACCAACGGTTTGGACGGTCTGGCAATCAATAAGCTGGACACCCTCAGCGGCATCGGCACCCTGAAAATGTGCGTTGGCTATCAGAAGCCGGACGGCACAGTACTGAAAGATTTTCCGGCAGCACTGGAATCTCTGGCAGACTGCTCGCCGATCTACGAGGAATTCGAAGGCTTTGACGAAGATATTTCCGGCTGCAAGAGCTTTGACGAACTGCCGGAAGCCTGCAAGAAGTACATCGCACGGCTGGAAGAAGTCTGCGAGTGCAAGGTAGTCATGGTCGGCAACGGACCGGACAGAAGTCAGATTCTGGAACGGTAAGCAATTCGTTATTGCAATAAAAATACAAGGGAAACGCTGCATAAAGCTGATAGGCGGGCTTTATGCAGTGTTTCCCAAGGAAACGCTCTCTGGACATGACGTGCAGAGGGCGTTTTTTGGTTTCTTTGCTTGTGGCACTGTCGGTCGCGGATTCCTGAAAATCCAAATCCTCCCTTGCACGGAAATCAATTTTCAAAAATATGTTGATTTAAATTGTGCCAAATTATGAAGTTTGACAAGGAAGGCTCCCCTGAAAGGGCACCCGTAGGGCGTGCCTTGTGCTGAGCTGGCAGTGCGTAGCACTGACTGAGGGGTTTCCACTTATGCCGGAAACGCCATAAAAGGATTTTACGAAAAAACCTCTCCACCGCCTAACGGCGGTCCCTCTCCCCTTTCAGGGGAGGCTATCATGAAAATTGATTTCCGTGCCTCCCTTGCCGCATTTCTTGACAAACAGAACCCGACTGTGCTATGATAAAAGAAAATTAGGAAAGGTCGAATCATATGCTGTACATATTACTATTTCTCTGCTTGATACAACTGGCTGCGATCATCTGGCTGGCATTACAGGTACAGAAGCTGCGGAATCCCCAGGACGACAACACCCTGCGAACCCTGCGGCAGGAGATCGCTGCCGACACCCAGAACCAGATGCAGATGCTGGGGAATCTGCTGTCGGAAAATCAGCGGCAGTCCGGCGACTATCAGGCAGAACGACTGGAACAAATGGAACGGAACATGGACGCACGGCTGCGGCAGTTTGAAAGTCGTGTGGGAAATCTGGAACGCTCCAATGCACAGGGCATGGAGCAGATTCGCTCTGCCGTTGCAGCAAATCTGCACCGCATGCAGGCACAGCAGCAGGACAGTCTGGCAGAGATCCAGACCACCGTCAACGAGAAACTGGCACAGTCCCTGAACCAGCAGATCGGACAGTCCTTTCAGCTGGTCAGCAGCCGGCTGGAGCAGGTCTATCAGGGGCTTGGCGAAATGCAGACGCTGGCGGTGGGCGTAGGCGACCTGAAAAAGGTGCTGTCCAACGTCAAGACCCGCGGCATTCTGGGAGAAGTACAGCTGGGGGCAATTTTGCAGGAAATTTTGTCGCCGGAGCAGTACGCCGCCGAGATCCCCACTCTCCCCAACAGCCGGAACCACGTGGAATTTGCCGTGCGTATGCCCGCAGACGGGGAACAGCCGGTATGGCTGCCCATTGACTCCAAGTTTCCGGGGGATACTTATGCGGCGTTGCAGGACGCACGGGAACAGGGCGATCCTCAGCAGGTGGAGGCGGCACGGCAGAAACTGCTGACTGTTGTCCGCGGCTGTGCCAAGGACATTCGGGACAAGTATGTCCAGCCGCCGTATACCACCAACTTCGGAATCCTGTTCCTGCCCTTTGAGGGGCTGTATGCCGAGGTAGTCAACAGCGGTCTGGTGGAACAGTTACAGCGGGAATACAGTATCAGCGTTGCCGGTCCGTCTACTATGGCGGCGATTCTGAACGCCCTGCAAATGGGCTTCCGCACCCTTGCCATTCAGAAGCACAGCCACGAAGCATGGGTGGTGCTGGGAGCAGTCCGCGGGGAATTCGAAAAATTTGCCGGCACGATCGAAAAGGCACAGAAAAGCCTGCAGGGAGCCGAACAGCAGCTGGAACTTCTGGCAGGCACCCGCACCCGTGCCATTGTCCGTCAGCTGCGGGAAGTGGAACGCTTACAGCCGGAGGAACTGCGAAAGTAATCAAGGCAATACCGCACAAAGTCGCCAGACGCTCTTTGTGCGGTATTGCCTCAAGACAGACAAATGCCGCCCATTCCCAACAAGGGAACAGGCGGCATTTTTGCGTGCAGACAGGTTCTTATTCTTTTGAGGTGTCCTTTTCGGCTTCCGTTCCCTTTCTGGAAACGCGGCTGCGGAGGGACTGCACAGATTTTCGGATATGCCACTGCCGCGGTTTGGGCGTGGACTGATTCTCCGGTGAACCGGTGCTGCCGGTGGTCTTTTCCCGAATCACGGTGTAAATGATAGACATGATCGGAACGCCGACGATCATGCCCAGTACGTTGAACAAGCCGCCGCCCACAGTGATGGCGAACAGCACCCAGATTGCCGGCAGTCCGACAGAAGTGCCAACCACACGGGGGTAGATCAGGTTGCTGTCGATCTGCTGGACAATGATAACGATAATGACAAATGCAATGGCATGACTGGGCTTGACCATCAGCAGGATCAACGCACAGGGAATAGTACCCATCCACGGTCCCACATAGGGGATCATGTTGGTGATGCCGATGATAACCGCGATCATCATGGGGTATTCCAGTCCGCCGATACTCATGACACAGAAAATCAGCACGCCCAGAATGAACGCATCAGACAGCTGTCCGCTGACGAAATTAGAGAACGTGGAAAAAGTCAGTCTGCCGTAGTGGACAACCTGTTCGTAGTGCTTTTTCGGCAGGAAATGCCGGAAAATCAGCTTTGCCTGTCTGCGGAGTTTGTTCCGTCCGGCGAGGACATATACGGAGAAGATCAGCCCGATGAAAAAGTCGATGACACCGCCGATCAGCCCGCTTGCCCATGTACTCAGTGTGCCCACTGCGTCCGGAATGTAGGTGGTCAGGCTCATTAACTTGGTGCGGAGCATTGCGGGATTGATGTCGTTGTCCTGTAACAGTTTGAGAATCTGTTCGCCGCGGTCGCTGTTCAGGAATTTCATGATATTGTTGTAGTATACCATGATGTTGTCCCCGAAGTCGCGGATACTGGTGATGAACTGCGGCACAATGATCCAGATGACAATGCTGAGCAGTGCCAGCATGAGGAAGTATGCACAGAACACTGCCATTGCACCGGCAGGGAACCGCGGGAATTTTTGCTGTACCTTGCGGAACAGCTTGTCGATCTGACAGGTGGGACGGTACAGGACAAATGCGATGACCAGCCCGATGGTGATCGGCCGCAGAACATCGAACACATAGGCGAGCAGTCCGGTGAAGATTTCCCGCTTGATGAACAGGAACGCCATCAGCAGCAGCACTACGCCGCTGAAGATGATCGTTGCCGCCCACTGTTTGTTGACAAAGTCCCACTTGCGGACTTTTTTTTCGTCTTCCTTTTGAGAATCCGTCATGGTTTCAGTTTCGTTTGGTTCTGTTGTCATAATGCCCTCCTTTGGAATGGCGGCGGGTGATTTCAGATTCGCTTGTTTAGGAAACACTGCATAAAGCCCGCCTGACGGCTTTGCACGCAATCTGCGTGCAGATTTTCCGTCATATTGCCCAGAAATCCCTTGCCAGACAACTGTGTTCGAGGCAGGATTCTGCTCGAGAACAAAGGCGTGTCGCACTAAGATTGATTGCGACCATACAGTATGCCTGCGGAATTTCTATGCAATCTGCCGAAAAATCTGACTACGCATCTTACGCACAAGCTTTATGCAGTGTTTCCTTTGTATTTTCAAAATGGCTGGGGAATGTATCAGAATAAGTCCCTGAAAGGACAGCGATCCACGGAAAAAATTACCCAACAACCTCTTTCGCAACGGCGACAGTTTCCATGGCATCTTTTGCATAGAAGTCTGCCCCGATCTTCTCGGCATAGTCCGCAGTCAGAACTGCACCGCCGACAACGATCTTGCAGTCCGGACAAGACTGCTTCACCAGCTGAATGGTTTCTTCCATGGCTCCCAGCGTGGTGGTCATCAGTGCCGACAGTCCCACCAGCTTTACGCCGTGTTCCTTTGCGGTGTCTGCCACCAGCTGGCACGGCACATCACGCCCCAAGTCCAGCACGGTGTAGCCGTAATTTTCCAGAAGCACCCGTACAATATTCTTGCCGATGTCGTGAATATCGCCCTTGACAGTGGCGAGAACGATCTCACCGCGGCTGACCGGAGCCGCATTGCGTTCGATCAGGGTAGTCTTGATGACTTCGAATGCCGCCTGTGCCACGCTGGCAGTCTGAATCAGCTGGGGCAGGAAGATCTTTCCCTGTTCAAACAGCTTTCCGGCACTGTCCAGTGCGGGGATCAGAATTTCGTTGACCACTTCCATGGCATCTGTGGTTTCCAGCAGCTGGGCAGTGATTTTTGCCCCCTCGTTTTTCAGTCCGTGGGACATGGCATAGGGCAGGTCTAACGTTTCCGGAGCCTTTTCTGCGGCGGGCTTCGCCGCAGCAGCAGGCGTTGCGGCTGCTGTGGCAGTGGGCATGTTGGCATACGCTTCTACAAAGGCGGCACAGTTCACGTCAAAGCCGCGGAGCAGCCGGAATGCCCGCACTGCCTCTGCCATAGAAGCAATGTTAGGGTTGATAATGGGCAGATCCAGCCCGTTTTCCAGAGCCATGGTGAGGAATGTGCGGGTGACTGCCTCACGGTTCGGCAGACCAAAGGAGATATTGGATACACCCAGAACGGTTTTCAGCCCCAGTTCCGTCTTGACCCGATGCAGAGCCTCCAGCGTTTCCCTGGCACCGTCCTGTTCGGCAGAAGCCGTCAGAGTCAGGCAGTCAATGTACACGTCCCGTTTCGGAATCCCCAGTGCAGTGGCACGGTCGAGGATCCGCTTGGCAATGGCAAACCGGTCGGCTGCCTTTTTGGGAATGCCGTTTTCGTCCAGCGTCAGCCCGACAACTGCGGCACCGTATTTCTTGACCAGCGGCAGGATATTTTGCAGGGAAGCTTCTTCGCCGTTGACGGAGTTGACAATGGGCTTGCCGTTGTACACCCGCAGAGCCGCCTCCATGACCGCCGG
This sequence comes from Ruminococcus sp. OM06-36AC, assembly GCF_003438725.1. Lineage (NCBI taxonomy): Bacteria > Bacillati > Bacillota > Clostridia > Eubacteriales > Oscillospiraceae > Ruminococcus > Ruminococcus sp. OM06-36AC. Next base: position 363,194 of record NZ_QSTT01000001.1, on the reverse strand, counting down.
AATGGTGGAGTCCAGCTGCAACGGTGTGCCGCCGATCGACTGCAACGCCTTGACTGTGCGGATCATCATGCCCTTTTCGTCAATGCCCGGCATGCCCACATTTACGTCCAGCAGGTCGGCACCGGCATCTACCTGCTGTACTGCCTGATCCAAGATGTAGTCCATGTCGTTTGCCTGCAATGCCGCCTTGAACCGCTTTTTGCCGGTGGGGTTGATGCGTTCGCCAATAATGCGTGGCTGGTCGATCAGCACCACTTCGGAAGCGGAGCAGACTGCCGCCGGAATCTCGATGTTTTCCCGCCTGGGAATTTCTGCTTCTTCCAGCAGATCGTATGCGGCTTTGATGTGTTCCGGCGTGGTGCCGCAGCAGCCGCCGTAAACGGTAACGCCCAGCTGTGCAAACTTCACCACTGCCTGTGCGAATTCCGCAGGGTCTACCAGATATTCACCGGTGACCGGATCCGGCAGTCCGGCGTTGGGCTTTACCACCAGCGGCAGCGTGGTCCACTTTGCCATTTCTTCCACAATGGGAAAGAGTTCGTCCGGACCCAGGGAGCAGTTCACGCCCACCGCATCGGCTCCCAGTCCCTCCAGCGTCATTGCCGCAGAAGCGACGGTACAGCCGGTAAAGGTGCGGAGATTCGGCTCAAAGGTCATGGTGCAAATCACCGGCTTGTCGGAGTTTTCCTTTGCCGCCAGCAGTGCCGCCTTGGTTTCGTACAGGTCGGTCATGGTTTCGATGACGATCAGGTCTGCGTCCTGTCCGGCGAGGACTTCTTCACGGAAAATGTCGTAGGCTTCTTCAAATGTGAGTGTGCCCAGTGGTTCCAGAAGCTGTCCGATCGGACCGATGTCCAGAGCCACCTTGGTGTCCGTGCCGGCACAGGCTTTTCTGGCACAGGCAATGCCGGCAGAGATGAGTTCCTGCACGGAATAGCCGGATTTCGCCATTTTGTGCCGGTTTGCTCCGAACGTGTTGGCGTAGATGATGTCCGACCCCACAGCCACGAACTGTTTCTGTGCGGCAATGATGCGTTCCGGTTCGGTGATGTTGTACACCTCCGGCAGTGCACCTACGGGCATGCCGCCCTTTTGCAGCATGGAGCCCATGCCGCCGTCTAAGCGAATGAATTTACGATGCGGAAATAGGGAAGAAAGCATAGGAGAGTGTCCTTTCCAGAAAGTGATTCAATAGTTTTTTACAGCACATGATAATACACATAAATATCCTGATACACGCCGCTTTTCAGCAGAAAGCCGCCGGGGATCACGCCCACACGCTGGAATCCCAGCTTGGTGTACAGCTGAATTGCACGGTCATTGCCCTTGACTACGGCGTTGAAAATCAAAATGCGGTAGCCCAGCTCCCTGGCAGTTTTCAGGGAGTGCTTCACCAGCCCTTCTCCGATTTTTATGCCCCGCATTTTCGAGGAAACGGCATAGCTGGCATTGGCGTGATGTCCGCATCTGCCCACGTTGTTGGGGTGGAGGATATACAGACCGGCAACCTCGCCGTTTACCTTTGCCACGCCAATGAAGTCCTGTTTTCCAAAGAATTCCACGCCGGTTTTGTGGTTCAGTTCGTCTAACTGTGGAAATGCTACGCCGTCATTGACCACCTCGTTCCAGATCTCAATCATGGCATCGACATCGGCTTCGGTATATGGTACGATTTCGTATTCCATAAGATAAGGCTCCTTTTGTTGTCCGGAACATGCTGTATGGATACATGCTCAGATAGCACAATATGGACACAGGTGTCTGTGTCCATGTTGAAAGTGGTTTTTAAGGCAATACCGCAAGCAGATTGCGTACAAAGCCGTCAGGCGGGCTTTATGCAGTGCTTCCTTAACAGTGCGTGCCGCCCTTTCGGAACATACAGGTTTCCCGCATGCGGCAGGTGGCACAGCCTCTTGCCCCTTTTTTCAGCGGGTGATCTGCCAGTCCGATGATCGCGGTCACGGATTTTCGCGGAATGAGAATGTGTTCGGCGGTGACTGTCAGCCCCAGCCGCTTTTCCGCGTCCAGCAGCCGGAGGATCTCCGGCTGGAGAGAAAGCGGCAAATCGCCGTATCCGGGACTGAACCGCCATGTAAAATAAGTGTCCGGCAGCTGCTCCCGAAAGCATTCTTCCGCACGGTTGCAGACCTGTTCAATGCCGGCACTGGCAAGAGCGTCCATTGCCAGCGAACGTGTCATGTCAGAGATGCCGGCACGGTGGATCAGCTGATCCGCCTGTCCGGAGAGGGTTGCCGCCATGAGGAGCATGCGGTCGCATTCCGCCAGATGCCGTGCAATGTCCTCACCGGTCAGCTGCATGCCGCCGGCGGAAAGTGTCCCCGCTTCCCGACACAGGGGCAGTACCCGATAGACCACGCGGGGCTGTACCGTCCGGCGAAGCTGCTGCTCGCAGGTGTCCACGACAGTCCGCAGGGTTTCGTCCGGTTCTGCGGGGCAGCCCATATAGCGGAGAGCCTCCTGCTTGTCGATTGCCTCCAGCGGCAGGGTCAGCATTTCGGAGCCGCCTTGATGATGCCGCTTACCGCTTCGCTGATCTTCCGTGCCACGTAGGGATTGTTCATGGTGTACAGGTGAATGCCGTCTACGCCGTCGGTGACCAGATCGACGATCTGGTCAATGGCATAGGCAATGCCTGCGTCCTGCAGAGCCTCGGGATTGTTCTCGAACCGCTGTACCATTTTGGTAAACTTTCGGGGCAGGCTGGCACCGCACATGGTGACCATACGCTCGATCTGTTTCCGGTTGGTCACTGGCATGATGCCGGCTTCAATGGGCACGTTGACACCAGCACGGGCTGCCCGATACCGGAAGTCGTAGAAGGAATCGTTGTCGAAAAACAGCTGGGTGATGAGGTGGCTTGCACCGGCATCGACCTTTTCTTTCAGGTGACGGATGTCCGTGTCCATGTTGGGAGCTTCGGGGTGACACTCCGGATAGCAGGCTCCGGCAATGTCGAACCCGCCGAAGCTGCGGATATAGCTGATGAGGTCGGCAGCGTGGACGAAGTCCATTGCCGGCTCCATGCCCTCTACACGGTCGCCCCGGAGAGCCAGCACATTTTCGATGCCGTTTTCCTGAAACTGTTTCAGAATGTTATCGATCTGCTCCTTGGTATAGTGGATACAGGGCAGATGTGCCATCGGCAGTACGCCGTAGTGCTCTTTCAGCCGCCGTGCAATGGCGAGGGTGTTTTCCCCGTTGCCGCTGCCGCCGGCACCAAAGGTCACGCTGATGAAGTCCGGCTTCAGATCCTGTAAGGCTTCCAGCGTGTCATAGACAGTTTCAATGGGAGAAGTTTTCTTCGGCGGAAAAATTTCAAATGAAAAAACGGTTTTTTCGGAAAATAACGATGCGATTTTCATGGTGTTGTCCTTTCTGCGGCAATTTGCGGTATTGCCTATAATGATATTGTTTATATTATAGCATAATTGTAGGTATTTGAGTAGACGGGAAAATCGTATCGCTTGTTATCAATTTTTCCTATGGCAGATTCGGGTTAATCGGCAGCCTGACGGAACCAGTCCCATTCCTCCGGTGAGTACCGTTCCCGGAGAACTTTGCCATGCTGTGCTTCGTAATCCTGCAGCAGCTGCGGTGCTTCTTTCAGGAAATTTTCACCACGTTTGCGGTAGCTTCCGTTTTCGGAGAAAAATCCCATATCCTCATAGCAAAGGGGATAGACCTGTTCCAGAGCAATTTTTTCCGGCGGCAATTGCAACTGTTTCAACAGCAGTTCTCTGCGGATTTCCGGCAGGGTGATGCCGTCTGAGGCAGCTTTTGCTGATTGCCGTACTGGTTGCTCCGGCAGCCAGACATAGCCATTTTTCTGCCGTATCGGAAACTTGGTGCATGCCAATGTGGGATACAGGCGGGCATACCGCCGCAGCTTTTCCTTGGAATCTACTAGCAAAAGCTTGCCGTACTGTGCCGTCAGTTTTTCGAAGTTCGGCTCCGTCAGCGGCTGCGGCTGGTCGCCTAAGGCAGTCGCCGTTTCCCGCAGGAACTGCTCCGCCTGTACGAAAAAGGCATCTCGTTCCAGCTGGGGCAGTGCTGCCAATGCTTCTTTTGCCAGCGGCAGCACAGTAAATACCAGCCGTGTCCCCAGCAGCCAGCACCAGTCCGCAGCTTGTTCCGGAGCACATTGCCGCAGTTGGTCGGCTATGGTTTGCAGCAGCTGCGGCGTGACCTTGCCGGACTCCCACTTCCACGGCAGGAAATCTTTCCCCAGCGGTTCGGGGTATTCCGGCTGGCACAGCTGCATCTCTCCGGAAAAGAGAATCCCCTTTTGCCGGCAGAAACAGAAGTATGCCGCCAGTACCTGCTGCCGATCGTTTTCGTCAGTTCCAAACAGGCGGCACACTTTTCGCTCTGCTGTAAGGGCAATGCCGCCCAGCAGCCGGTTGCATCTCCACAGCAGCCAGCTTTCCGTGCTGCCGTCATCTGCGGAAAAACCGCCGGAAACCGGCTGCAACAGGTACGAAGCAGACCGATTTTCAAAATATAGTATTCCAAACTGAGTTTCCAAGAAAGTGCAAAGCTTTGCATGGGAGAGATCGTGCTTCTTTCGCCTGCCATATTCTTCCCGCCGGAATTGCCCCAGTGCCTCAGTCAGGTCGGCAGCGTCGGAGAGCGTTTTCAAATGATTGACAGAGGGAATTTCGCCGCCCACCCAGCGAAAATCGTGCCGGAGAAACTGCGTTTCCAACATTCTGTTGTACGCATAATCGAAAAATGCGAAGCAGCGGCTTCCCAGAGCCTGTTCCGTATCCCGCCGTCGCTGTCTGCCGGCTTTGGAAAAGTAATAGGCTGCTATTTCCGGAAGCAGTGCCGCATACTTGCCGTGGTAGCGGGTGGAAAGACGGCGAATCGTCCACCCATTTCCTTGCAGCGTGACAGAGGCTGTCCCTTCCGGCAAAAGTGCCGTCATGGTGTAATCGTCGAATCCGTCATCACACCGCTTGATGCAGTCGGAGAGGTATCCTGTAACGAACATCTGCGTTCCCGTGGTTTCCTCCGTGAGAATTGCCGACGGGATCTTCTCCAGCAGCAGGTTGTATTGTTTCAGACAGTGCCGCAAAAAATCGATGTCGCAGTACTGCCAGCGATAGGAATATGCCATGTCAGATGCTCCAGTCAATTTCCGGCAGCCCGTGTTCCCGCAGGAACGCGTTTGCCTTGGAGAAATGCTTGCAGCCGAAGAAGCCATGATAGGCGGACAGGGGGCTGGGGTGTGCGGCAGTCAGTACCAGATGCTGGGGGTGCTGGATCAGGGCCTTTTTCGCCTTGGCGTTGTTGCCCCAGAGCAGGAACACCACCGGTTCTTCCCGCTGATCCAGCAGTCGGATGACATCATCGGTGAACTGCTCCCAGCCTTTGCCCTTGTGGGAATTCGCCTGTCCGGCACGGACGGTCAGCACGGTGTTCAGCAGCAGCACGCCGTGTTTTGCCCAGTTGGTCAGTTCGCCGTGCTTGCCGGTGTTGTCGATGCCCACATCGTCCTTGATCTCCTTGAAGATGTTCACCAGCGACGGCGGCGGAGCCACGCCTTTCCGCACGGAAAAGCTGAGCCCGTGAGCCTGATCGGGGTTGTGATAGGGATCCTGTCCCAGGATCACTGCCCGCACCTGGGAATAGGGGGTATATTTCAGGGCGTTGAAAATATCATACATGCCGGGATAAATGGTCTGGGTGCGGTATTCCGTCAACAGGAACTGCCGCAGGTTCTGGTAGTAGGTCTTGGCGAATTCGCCGTCTAAAATGGTGTCCCAGTCGTTGCCGAAGTGTACCATGTGAGGTTCGTCCTTTCTGTTTGCGTGTTTGGACAGCACTGCACAAAGCCTGTGCGGTGTTGTCTTTCCTTTTGTTTCCTTTTGATTATATCATAAGTATCCCTGAATTGCAACGGCAATTCGAAAAGTTTTGCCCGGTGTTTTGGAGAAGTCGCCGAAAAAAGCCCTTTCAAATCGGCAATGTTGTACAAGTTTTGCCGCACCTATTGACTAATTGCGAAAATTGGAATATAATAATAGGTAATTGTCGATCGTGCATTCTGCCGACGGCACAATTTAATATGCGGTACTGGGACAGACAGGACCGCAGCACAGGAGGCTAAATCGTGAGAAAAGTGAAAAAACCTGTTTTCTTCATTGTATTTGCCGTGATCGCTCTGTTTACGCTTTCCACCATATTCGGCGTACATTCGCAGTATGGTGATATTGTCAAGACCTATGTACACGGTGTTGGCGACATTCGTCTTGGAATCGATATTCAAGGCGGCGTAGACGTGACCTTTGAACCGGCGGGCGATGCGGATGCAACGGAGGAACAAATGGACGCAGCACTGGAAACCATCAAGCTGCGTCTGGCAAACCAGAACATCAGCGACAGCGAAACGTATCTGGATTACAAGAGCAACCGTATTATCGTGCGGTATCCGTGGCAGGCGGGCGAAACGGATTTCAATCCGGAGCAGGCCGTCAAGGAACTGGGCGAAACCGCAGAACTGACTTTCCGCAAGGGTACCGATACTTCTACCGATGAAAACGGAGATACCATTCCGGCAGGCGACATCGTCCTGACCGGTGCCGATGTGGCACAGGCATCTACCGGCGGTTCCAAGGACGATACCACCGGTGAGATCACATGGGTGGTAACACTGGACCTGAACGACAGCGGTAAGGAAAAGTTCTATGAGGCAACTTCTGAACTGTATCAGTCCAAGGGTAAGATCTCGATCTGGATGGACAATACCATGATCTCTGAACCGTCTGTCAGTGCAGTCATCTCGGACGGTAAGGCTTCTATTTCGGGTAACTTTACTTATGAGAGTGCCAAGGAACTGGCAGATAAGATCAATTCCGGTGCACTGCCGTTCTCTCTGGAAACCACCAGCTTCAAGACCATCTCCCCGACCATGGGTGAGGGTGCACTGAACGCTATGGTGATCGCCGGTCTGATCACACTGCTTCTGATCGTGGTATACATGATCGTGCTGTACCGCCTGCTGGGCGTTGTGGCTTCGATCACCCTGATCGGACAGGTTGCCGGCATGCTGGCAGCAGTTTCCGGCTGGTTCGGCTTTATGTCCAGCACCACACTGACCATTCCGGGTATTGCCGGTATTATCCTGTCTGTGGGCATGGGCGTTGATGCAAACATCATCACCGGCGAGCGTATCCGCGAAGAACTGCGGAAGGGCAAGACGCTGGATACAGCACTGTACTCCGGTTATCACCGTGCATTCAGTGCGATCTTCGACGGAAACCTCACAGGTATTCTGGTTTCCATCGTGCTGATGGGTGCATTTGGTGTTCCCAGCAGCATCTGGGCAAAGATCTTCAACCATACGATCTTCTGGTTCTTCGGTGCGACCACAGAGGGCGTGATCTACTCCTTCGGCTTCACACTGATGACCGGTCTGATCATGAACTTCATCATGGGCGTATTTGCTGCAAGACTGATGACCATGTCGCTCTCTCGCTTCAAGTGCTTCCAGAACAAGAAACTTTATGGAGGTGGTATCGATGTCAAAGCAGACTAAAGAAGCAAAAGAGGCAAAGCATTTTGATGTTGACGTAAAAGTGCGTGACTTTTGCAGCAAGTCGAAAGTATTCTTCATTATCGGCCTTGCATTGATTCTGATCTCATTGCTTTCCACCTTTACTGGTGTCAATGTGGCACTGGAATTCAAGGGCGGTACCATTATCACTTACAGCTATGTAGGCGATGTGGACGAGAACAGCATTTCCAAGGAACTGACCAGTCTGGTAGGCTCTGCCGTCAAGGTGCAGCAGGGCGACAGTCTGGACAGCGACACCAAGACCCTGTCTCTGTCCTTCACTTCCAACGACGGTCTGACGATTGACCGCCAGAACGACGTGACCAACAAGGTCAAGGAACTCTGTCCGGATAATGACGTGACACTGCTGGATGCAAACGATGTCAACGCACGTTCCGGCGGCGAATTCTTCGCAAAGTGTATTGTGGCAGCTGTTTTTGCCGCACTGCTCCTGATCATTTACATTGCATTCCGATTCAAGCAGATCAGCGGCTGGTCCGCCGGCGTTTGTGCCGTGCTGGGACTGCTTTCCACTCTGATCGTTACTTACGGCTGCGTGGTACTGTGCCGGTTTGAGATCGACTCCAACTTCATGGCAGTTATTCTGACCCTGTTGGGATATGCTGTCAACGATACGATCGTTATCTACGACCGTATCCGTGAAAACCAGACATTGCTGCCGGGAATCCAGATCCGTGATCTGGTCAACATCAGTGACTCCCAGTCCCTGCGTCGAAGCATTCGGACTTCCGTTACTACATTCAGTTCCATGCTGGTGGTTACCATTGTGGCACTGGTAATGGGACTGGATTCGATCCTGAGCTTCTCCATACCGATGATGGCAGGTATTGCAATGGGTACCTTTAACTCCATTTGCTTTGTTCCCAGCCTGTGGGTATGGTGGCAGACCAAGCGTGGCATCACCGTGCTGAAGCCTGCAAAGAAAAAGGCAAAAACAAGCGTATAACTTGTTCGTGATTCCAAAATTGTAAAAAACCGGTATGGGCGTTGTGCCTGTACCGGTTTTTGCTTTTCACGCAGTGCTGCCCTGACTGAAAAATTGGTGAAAATCTGCGTCTTTCTATTGAAATTTCCGTGGTGATGTGCTATAATAGGAAAACAAACTGGAAGGAGTGATCTTATGCTGCGAGCTGGTGTTTCTACGGCGTGTCTTTATCCCCGCGTGGTGGAAGAAGCCCTGTATGATCTGGCACTTTCCGGCGTTCCCCACGTGGAAATCTTCATCAACAGTCACTCCGAATTACGCCGCAGCTTTGTGGACACGCTGGCACGGCTGTTACAGCGGTTTGACATGACCTGTGCTTCGCTGCACCCATACACCTGTGAGATCGAACCGAACATGCTGTTCTCCAACTACGCAAGGCGTGTAGACGATTATCTGGAATACTGCCGGAATTATTTCACCGCCATGCAGCAGCTGGGGGCAAAGGTTTTTGTCCTGCACGGCAACAAGGTGCCTGCGGCTTCGGTGAACAAGGACATGTACTTTACACGGTTCCGCCGGCTGGCAGAACTGGGCGAATCCTACGGGGTACAGGTGGCACAGGAAAATGTGGCACGCTGTACCAGTGCCTCGCTGCCGTTTTTGCTGGAGATGCGGGACGCACTGGGCAAACAGGCACGCTTTGTGCTGGACATCAAGCAGGCAGTGCGTTCCGGAGAAGATCCTTTCGCCATGCTCCGCGGGCTGAACAGCCATATTGTGCATGTGCACATAAGCGACCACGGGGAATACGGGGACTGTCTGCCGCTGGGAAAAGGGCGGTTTCGGTTTGATGCATTTCTAAAGGAACTGGCGGCAGTCAGTCCGGATTGCTCTGTGATTCTGGAACTATACCGCAGCGGCTTTTCCGATGTGGCAGAACTTGCCGCCAATTACACGCTGCTGCGAAACCGCATCGAGGGAAAACGTTAAGGCAACACTGAATAAAGCTTGTGCGGTGCTGTCCGAAAGAAAGGAACTGTGGTGTCATGAATTGTCCATTTTGCGGGCACACGGAAACCCGTGTGCTGGATTCTCGTCCTCACGATGAACGAATTCGCCGGCGGCGGGAGTGCCTGGGCTGCGGCAAACGCTTTACGACCTATGAAGCCGTAGACCGTCCCATGCTGATGGTACAGAAAAAAGACGGTTCTTATGAACCCTTTGACCGGCATAAACTGGTGACAGGCATTTTCAACGCCATCAAGAAACGACCGGTCAACTCTAATCTGATCGTTGCCATGGTAGAAGAACTGGAGGACGAATACAGCCGGCAGATGCGGAGTACTGTGACTTCTTCGGAGATCGGCAATGCGGTAATGGAACGCCTGAAATATATCGATGCAGTCGCCTATGTGCGGTTTGCGTCGGTGTATCAGGACTTCACCGATGTCGCCGGCTTTCTGGCGGTGATCGGTGCACTGGATAAAACGGACGAAAAGTGATGCATCAGGGAATGTGCATCTTGACTGGAAAGGAAAAACGATGAGTAAAGATTTTAACGACTTCATGAACACGCAGGACGATTCCATGCTGTATGACACACAGGACGTGCAGACCAACAAGGTCTGGGCGGCTCTGTCTTACGTGGGAATCCTGTTCATTCTGCCGTTGCTGGTAAATGGCGGGCAGTCCCGCTATGCCAAGTACCACGCCAATCAGGGCTTTATCCTGTTCCTTGCGGAAGCTGTGGTTATCATTGCCAATGCGATTCTGGGGAAGATTCCGTTGCTGGGCAGAATTCTCCCTGCCCTGCTTTCTCTGGCAATTCTGGCTCTGATAATTATTGGAATCCTCAACGCTGCCAATGGCAAGGCAAAGCAGCTGCCCCTGATCGGCAATCTGCTGCACGTATTTGACAAGTAATTATTCTGTGGAAAGGACGGGGGAGAACTGTTCCGGTGCGGTGCTGTCGTATTGGATCGCTCCCAGCAAAACCTGATCTTCACTAAGAAGCAGCTCTGTGCACAGGGAACCCTGTCCGGAGCTGTTCTGTGTATAAGTGTATCGGGCGGCGGCTTCTCCCAGATGTGCCTCCAGAGGCAGCCCCTGTGCCTGCTGGAGAGCCAGATAGCGGCGGTAGGTATCATCGGCAGCGGCAGGCAGCTGCACCGTTTCTGTGGCAACACAGCAGCGTTCCGGCTGCCCGTTCGCCTCCAGAAAGGCGAGCCGCTGTGCTCCGTCGGAGAGCACGATCTCCTGCGGTGCCGGTTCTGCTTCCGGCTGGTGCAGCCACTGCCACAAAAACCCGCACCCGAACAATACCCCTGCGATTCCCAGAGCAAGTACACTGCGTTTTCCCATATGTAAAAACCACCTTTCAGAAAATGTTGCTTGTACAGCTTATGTAACCAAATGAAAAATAGAACGGAGGTTCCTCTATGCGACTGGATCAGTTTCTCTCTGCACGTACCATGTATTCCCGTCGGGAACTGCGGCAGATGATACAAAAAGGCAAAGTCACCGTAGACGGTGCAGTTGTCCGGAAAGCCGATCAGGCAGTACAGCCGGAAGCCCACACGGTCTGCCTGAACGGACGGGAGATCTGCGGCGACCAGTATCTCTATGTGCTGCTGCACAAGCCCAAGGGCTATGTCAGCTCCGCCGACGAGGCGGGACAGAAAAGTGTGCTGGAACTGGTGCCGCCGGAACTGTGCCGGAAAGATCTGCGACCAGTGGGACGGCTGGACAAGGACTCCACCGGCATGCTGCTGCTGACCGATGATGGACAGCTTGCCCATCAGGTGATTGCGGCACGGGGGCATGTGGCGAAATATTATCACATCGTGCTGGCACGTCCGTGGGAGGACGGCTATCTCCAGCCGCTGGAACAGGGCATCACGCTGGCAGACGGGGCACAGTGCCTGCCGGCAAAGGCAGCACCGGTTCCCGACACCGATCGGGAAGCCCTCATCTGTCTGCATGAGGGGAAGTATCATCAGGTACGCCGCATGTTTGCCGCACTGGGAAATCATGTCAGTGAACTGGCACGTGTTGCAATGGGCGGACTGCTGCTGCCGCCGGAATTGCCGCTGGGAGCGTGTTGTGTGCTGTCTGAAAAAGATGTCCAAAAATTGTTGAAATGTGAAACCGATTTTGCAAGTTTGCTACAAACGCTCCAAAGTCATTCGTCATAATGGATAAATGTACAAGCAGAATTTTGGGCAATAAACGACTTGAAAAATGTTTTTATTTTTGGTATGATATATATGTCACCGGGAACGGCAAGCGGCTCAGCCGCGGGGACGTTCTGGAAAATCTTATTTAGGAGGAACTGTGCAAATGGCAAGTTTATCACTTCGACATATTTATAAAAAGTATCCGGGCAATGTAGTTGCTGTAAAGGATGTAAATCTGGAGATCAAGGACAAGGAATTTATCGTTCTGGTAGGTCCTTCCGGTTGTGGTAAGTCCACCACCCTGCGTATGATCGCTGGTCTGGAAGAAATTTCTGAGGGCGAACTGTACATCGGCGACCGTCTGGTAAACGACATCGCTCCGAAGGACAGAGATATTGCAATGGTATTCCAGAACTACGCTCTGTATCCGCACATGACCGTATTCGACAACATGGCATTCGGTCTGAAGCTGCGTAAGGTTCCGAAGGACGAAATCGCTCGCAAGGTAGAAGAAGCTGCAAAGATTCTGGACCTGAGCCACCTGCTGGATCGTAAGCCGAAGGCAATGTCTGGTGGTCAGAGACAGCGTGTTGCACTGGGTCGTGCGATCGTTCGTAATCCGCAGGTATTCCTGCTTGACGAGCCGCTGTCCAACTTGGACGCTAAGCTGCGTGCACAGATGAGAACTGAGATCTCCAAGCTGCACAAGAAGCTGGGTACTACATTTATCTATGTAACACATGACCAGACCGAAGCTATGACCATGGGTGACCGTATCGTAGTTATGAGGGACGGTATCATTCAGCAGATCGATACACCGCAGGCTCTGTATGAGCGTCCGGGCAACAAGTTCGTTGCAGGATTCCTGGGCTCTCCGCAGATGAACTTCATCGATGCTGTTCTGAAGAAGGCAGACAACTACTATGTAGAATTCGGTGCTGAAGCTACCAAGACCAGCAAGGCTGTCAAGTATCAGATCGAAGTACCGGCTGCAAAGGTAACACCGGAACTGGCAAAGTATGTGGATAAGGAAGTGACTCTGGGTATCCGTCCGGAGGCTCTGCACGATGACGAAATGTTCCTGTCCAACGCTTCCACTGGTGTTGTAGATGCAACTGTAGAAATCACCGAAATGATGGGTGCAGAAACTTATCTGTATCTGGTTTGTGCCGGCGTTTCTATGACTGCCCGCGTTGATCCGCGTTCTACTGCTCGTCCGCAGGATGAGATCAAGATCGCTCTGGATCCGAACAAGATTCACCTGTTCGACAAGGAAACCGAAGAAACCATTATCAACTGATTGGAACTTTCGGGAAACTGTGTTTTGAAATGAGAAAAGTCTGTGTGCCGCGAGGCATACAGACTTTTTTGATTCCGGCAGGCTTTTTCCGGTATACTATTCACATGGATTGAAAAATCCCCCAATTCCCCTTGATTGGTTTTATCTGTTTTTGACCTGCAATTCCCTGTTGCAGGTCTTTTTTTATACTGATGCTGAAAAAACGGCAGAAAAACGAAAAAGACACTTCGAAATGAAGTGTCTTTTTCTTGGCGCGGAAGGAGGGATTTGAACCCTCGCGCCGGTTTCCCGACCTACTCCCTTAGCAGGGGAGCCCCTTCACCACTTGGGTACTTCCGCATTTTATGATCCAAAGGAGGAAACGTCATGAGAAACGTTCCGTTCCGAATGTATTCAACTGGCGGAGAGGGTGGGATTCGAACCCACGGTTCCTTGCGGAATCACTAGTTTTCAAGACTAGCTCCTTAAACCACTCGGACACCTCTCCAGAAACTGCATCAAACAGCTTTATTATTATACTATAAAATCGGCGATTTGTCAAGAGAAAACTGCAAAATTTTTTCGGCGTTTTCCGAAAAGTTTTCTTTTCAATGCTGCTGAAAAAATAATGGCGAAAAATGATGGCTGTTTGTTGAAAAAGCAAAAGAAACAGATGAAATTTTGCACGAAAAAGAAAGGACTTGCATTTTCCGGACAGATATTCTATAATAAAGGAAACACTGAATAAAGCCCGCCTGACGGCTTTGTACGCAATCTGCTTGCAGATTTTCCGTCATATTGCCCAGAAATCCCTTGCCATACGGCAGTATGCCTGCGGAATTTCTATGCAATCTGCCGAAAAATCTGACTACGCATCTTACGCACAAGCTTTATTCAGTGTTTCCTAAAGATACTACCGAAAAAATAGAAATACTACCGAAAAAAGGAGCAAATGCCATGCTATATTCGTATACACTGGAAACACCGGCAGAGAATCTCTGCCCGATCACGGCACAGGTACAGGGAGCCGTAGCGGACAGCGGCATCACAGACGGCATCTGTGTCGTTTACTGCCCCCACACCACCGCCGGTATCACCATTAATGAAAACGCCGACCCCGATGTGGTAACAGATCTGCTGCTGGCATATCGGAAGGCGTTTCCGGACAGACCGGAATTTCGCCATATGGAGGGCAATTCCTCTGCTCACGCCCGTGCTTCGGCAATGGGCAGCAGCGTGACCATTCCCGTGCGGAACGGCAGACTGGTGCTGGGCACATGGCAGGGCGTGTACTTCTGCGAATTCGACGGTCCACGCCGCCGGACGTTTTATGTCAGCGTCATTGCCGGATAGAAAGGAGCAGGTATCATGGAAACGGAAAAAATCAAACAATTGCAGCAATGGGTGGATCAGTCGGATCGTATCGTGTTTTTTGGCGGAGCCGGCGTTTCTACCGAAAGCGGGATTCCGGACTTCCGCAGTCAGGATGGGCTGTATCATCAGCAGTATGACGTGCCTCCGGAAACGATTCTGAGCCACACCTATTTTGAACGGCATACCGCGGAGTTTTACCGCTTTTACCGGAACAAAATGATTTGTCTGACGGCGAAGCCCAACGCGGCACACAAGAAGCTGGCGGAACTGGAACAGGCAGGAAAACTGCTGGCAGTAGTTACCCAGAACATTGACGGGCTGCACCAGCTGGCGGGCAGCAGGAGTGTGCTGGAACTTCATGGCAGTGTGCACCGGAATATCTGTCAGGTGTGCGGTGCCGTCTATGATGCCGAGTGGATCATGATGACCACCGGTGTGCCACACTGCGACAAATGCGGCGGCAGAGTGAAGCCGGACGTGGTGCTCTATGAGGAATCTCTGCCGGAGGACACGCTGACACGCTCTGTGAATGCCATTGCCAACGCAGACTTGCTGCTGGTGGGCGGCACTTCGCTGACGGTTTATCCGGCGGCAGGACTGCTGCGGTATTTCCGCGGGGAACATCTGGTACTGCTGAACCGTGATGCAACGCCCATGGACGAACAGGCAGACCTGTGCATTCGGGAACCCATCGGCAAGGTGCTGGAACAAATTCAAGTGAGGGATCAGGCATGAAAATGTTGGTACAGCGTGTAAAACACGCAAAAGTCACCGTAGACGGCAATGTCACCGGTGCAATCGAACAGGGGTATCTGGTGCTGCTGGGCATTGCACCGGAGGATACCACGGAGATCATGGAAAAAATGGTGGACAAGCTGCTGCGGCTGCGGATCTTCTCGGACGAAAACGATAAGATCAACCTTTCGCTGCAAGATGTCGGCGGCAGTCTGCTGCTGGTGTCCCAGTTTACTCTGTATGCGGACTGCCGCAAGGGGAACCGCCCCAGTTTTGTGCACGCGGCACCGCCGGCACAGGCGGAAGCCCTTTATGAGGCATGCAAGGCGTACTGTCAGGAACGGGTGTCTGTGGTGGAATCCGGCATATTCGGGGCAGATATGCAGGTGGAATTGTGCAACGACGGACCGTTTACCGTTCTGCTGGATTCCGCGGAAATCATCAAGAACTAAGGAAATACTGCATAAAGCCCGCCCTTTTCCACCGCTTTCCACACGGGTGCATGTGGAAAAGTGGATAAAATTGTGGAAAACGTTTTTCACAAGGGAATGCTTGTAGAAATTGTACCAGCTGGACAAGGAAAATATGGTGCATAAAATCCGTGTTGTGAAATTGCACAAAAAACGAATTGGATATTTTACACGAAATCCAGCACTTTCCTGTTGACAGAATGGTGCAAATATGATATAATTATCACAGAAGCAAGGCAGATGATTCACAAAAAACGGAAATCCCGCGTGTGATGATGCTTCGAACGGATATGGGCTGACAAAATAGAATTGCGAGATGTCAGTCACATTTCTACATGCAATTTTTGAATTTTGCAGTTATCTCTCTTTTTCTCATTGCTTTACTGAAACCGTGCTTGTCCTTTTGAGGGCAGGCACGGTTTCGCTTTTTTGGAGAAACTCTGCTGAAAAATCTGGTAATGTATCTTACGCATCAGCTTTGTGCGGTTTTATCTTGACAGAATCGGAAAAACACGGTATAATGACAATATCGTAAAGGAAATGCAGAGCCATGCGAAAAATATAGGGGCAGCATCAGATGAAGTCAACAAGTAAGCTTTATGCAGTGTTGCCATAAGGGGGTACGGCGGCTCTGCCTGTACAGAAAGGAAAAACGATATGAGTAAAAAACATTTTTGGAAAAGAGGCATTGCGGCAGCCTGTGCCGTTGTCACAGCAGCCACCGGACTGGCACTGCCGGTATTTGCGGCAGACACTTCCAGCCTTGCAGTTACCCCGAAGGTCGTGGCACTGGGTGACGACTGTCTGGCAGAAGTCAGCGGCAGCGAGTCGGCAGTTTCCTATATGGCGGACTATCTGGGCGGCAATGCGGTGAACTATGCCGCAGTGGGCACCACTTCCGGTAAGCTGGTTTCTGACTTGCAGTCCAATCAGAATATGAAACGCGATGTGCAGACCGCAGATGTGGTAATGATCTCTGTGGGTGTCAACGACTTTATAGAAGAAGTACTGTATAAAAACGCCGACCTGGTGGATATGGACAACTGTAAGACGCTTACTGACGTGGCAAACAAGCTGACCAGTGATGGCTCGAAGCTTTCTGCGGCAAACAGCAAGCTTGCTCGGGATCTGCCGGCTCTGGTGGAAACCGTTGCGGCAAACATTGAAGCGGTGGTTACTGAAGTCAAGTCCCTGAACCGTTCTGCCAACGTGGTAGTACAGACTGTCAACAATCCGCTGGGCGTGGACTATTACGGCATGTCCGGTGTATCCCAGAACCGAAAGACTGTAATCGCATATCTGTATCAGTATCTGGACGTTTCCCTGGAGGGCGGCAATGTCAGCGGCACGGGACTGGCATCAATGACCATTGCAGACAATGCCGGACTGAATGACAAGATCCGCGGCTTGCAGAATGCTTCTGCTGCCGACTTCTATACGCCTTATGTAGGGGCAGCCGGTGAAAAGGCGATCGGCTTTGAATTCAGCAACATCATGGATCTGAACATGACTTTCACTCCGCTGGGGCAGGTCATGCTGGCATCTGCTGCGATCCAGTCCTCGGAGATGCTCTCCTGCGGCGACGGCAGCGTGATTTCCAATGCCTATACCGCTACCGGCAAGGACGGCGATCTGAAAAGCAATCGTCCCTCGGCAGACAGCATTATCACCGGAGCCGCATCTCATCAGAAAATGGCATGCAGTATGGGCGATGCCGATGCCAGCGGCAGCATTGATACACAGGATCTGTTTCTCTGCCTGTACAATATTGCACGGGTAGGTGCTGGTCTGGACACCGAACTGAATCCGATTCAGCGAAAGGCTCTGGACGCAGACAACAGCGGCACGCTGGATTCGCAGGATATTTTCCTGTGGCTGTACTATATGGCACAGACCGGTGCCGGCGTTCATGTCGATCTGGCAGACTATCTTGCACAGAATCAGGCATAATTTCCTGTGTGAAAGCTGTTTTCAGGGAATGTGAAGCCTTTGTGGGCTGTATTTTACCGTCTTTTCTATCGATTATCATATGTTTATCACATAAAACTGTATAATAATAATTACAGAAAGCGAAGAACACATACCGCAGAAAACAAGCGGTTCACGATAGAAAGGAAGAGTATTATGGCTGACTTCGAAAACAAAAACAATGCACAATGGAATGAGAATGGTGCGGCACAGAATGCCGACAATACCACCAACAACAGCGGTGCTGCAAATACCGCGGCTCCGGCAGGAAATGCCGGTTCCGGTGTCAACGGTGCGGCAAATCCGTATGCATATCAGAACGGTTACTACCGCAACACCACACCGCATCAGGACGAGGCAGTGCACAGCGGTGCATACCAGCAGCAGAACGCTGCCGGCTCTGCCTATAACAATCCGGCAGGCGGTCAGACCACTCCCACCGGAAACGGCGGCAGCGGCAACAACGGCGGCTACTCTTATGTAAACTACTACTCCGATCCCAACGGCGGCGACCCCAACAAGAAGCCGAAGAAAAAGCATACCGGACTGAAAGTGGCAGCGTTTGTGCTGGCAATGGTTCTGGTGTCCGGCGGTTCGATCGGTGTCTATGAGGGCATTCGTTCCTCAAATGCGGACAACAGCAGTTCGATCGTTGCAAGCAACGACAGTTCTGCCGCAGAAAGCAGCACCGGCGACAGCAGTTCTTCCAAAAAGAGCGACTCCAGTCAGAGTTGGATTCAGCTGGCTTCTACCAACGGTTCCATGTCGGTAGCGGATATTGTAAAGAAAGTGACACCGTCGGTTGTCGGCGTACAGTCCACTTTCTCCTCGTCCAACGGCAGCAACAATAACCCCATGAACGGCTACGGCGGCTTCTTCGGCTACGGCTCGCAGGGCAACAACGGTTCGCAGGGTATGACTGGCGTCGGCACCGGCATCATCATGTCGAAGGACGGCTATATTGTCACCAACGCCCACGTTATTTACGATGACGAATACGGTTATGGCGAAGCTTCTTCCGTACAGATCCAGATGTCTGACGAGGAAACCACTTATGATGCCAGAATCGTGGCATACGACAAGGAAGCGGATATTGCTGTGTTGAAAATCGATGCAGACAACCTGACTCCCGCAGAATTCGGCGACAGCAGCAGCTGTGAAGTCGGTGAAATGGTTGTGGCAATCGGTAACCCGCTGGGTCTGCAGTTCCAAAACACCGTAACCTGCGGCATTATCTCCGCACTGGATCGGAAGGTTACCATTAACGACAACACCATGACGCTGATCCAGACGGATACCGCCATCAACAACGGTAACTCCGGCGGTCCGCTGATCAACAGCTCTGGTCAGGTGATCGGTATCAACTCCGCCAAAATGTCCAGCACCTATTCCGGTGAAGCGACAGTAGAGGGCATTGGCTTTGCAATTCCGATGTCGGAGGCAAAGAGCATTGTCGATGATTTGATCAACTATGGCTATGTGACCGGCCGCCCGCAGCTGGGCATCTCCTGTCAGGACGTGACAGAAGCGGTTTCACAGGCTTACAATATTCCGGTGGGTGCCTATATCTTTAGCGTGACCGCCGGCGGTGCAGCCGATCAGGCTGGTTTACAGCCGGGTGATGTTATCACCGGCATTCAGGATCAGACGATCAGCACCACAGAAGAACTGAACGCAGTCAAGAACCAGTACAAGGCTGGGGATACGATCACGCTGACTTATGTCCGTGCCGGCGAAACCAAAAAGGTTGACGTGACACTGGCAGAAGTGCAGCAGACAGAAAATAACTGATCTGCGTTCTTGATGCAGCATCAAACAAAGCATCTGATGCATAGGCTTTGTGCGGCGTTGCTCCAACATTCTTGACATCTTGTTTTTTCATACATTCTCCTTATTATTTTTCGGGAAAGCGTCCGGCAGATTCTGTCGGGCGTTTTTCTGTTGCCCGTTGAAATGCGGAAGTTTCTTCCACGCAGCTTTTTGCAGCTTCACGCAGGATTTTCACGCAGTTTCCATAAACGTATGCGATAATACAGTATAGAAACAGAGATCAAAACCACGCTTGGGGAATTGGGTATCACATATCGAGGAGTTTTACACATGACAAATTCACACCATGGGGTACCAGAATCAAAAAGGAGCGTGCGTATCATGCAAAAGAAAATATTTGCCTGGGCAATGAGCATGGCGGTAGCGGCAATGATTACCTGCACCGGCTGTGCACAGAACACCAACTCGTCCGGCACAGACAGCGGCAGCAGCACTGCACAGACTACCACGCTGGACGACAACGACACAGCAGAAGCTGCCGTCGGACAGAGCCTTTCGGCGATACAGTCCGGCGAAGCCGGCGTGACCACAGATGAAGATGACCTCTGCGACAACTATGACGCATTTGATGCAGAGATCACGCTGGAGGACGGCAACACCAAGGTGAAAGGCAATACCAAGGCGGTTTCCGTCAAGGACAACTGCATCACCATTTCCGCCGGCGGCACCTACCGGCTCAGCGGCAAGCTGACCAAGGGACAAGTCCTTGTGACCGGCTCGGAAAAAGTCAAGCTGTATCTGGACGGTGTGGAGATCACCAGTCCCTCCGGACCGGCTCTGGTCTGCACCAACGAAAAACGCACCATTCTGTCACTGGCGAAAGGTTCACAGAACACTTTGACAGACAGTGCGGACAACGCCGATACAGAGATCAACGGCTGCAACGTTTCCGCCTGTGCCCTGTTTGCACAGGATAAACTGACGATCAACGGCAGCGGCAGCCTGACTGTCACAGGCAGCAGCGTGGACGGCATCGTCTGCAAGGACGACCTGAAGCTGGTGAATGGTACGATCACCGTAGAAGCTGCACAGGACGGCGTAAAGGGCAAGGACTGCGTGGCAATGTTCGGGGCAGACCTGAACGTCACCGCCGGCAATGACGGCATCAAGTCCACAGAATCCAACGACGACACCAAGGGCTTTCTCCAGCTGGAGCAGGGCAGTGCAACAGTACAGGCTGGCGGCGACTGTTTGCAGGCGGAAACGCTGGTGTGGATCGCAGACGGTACGTATCATCTGACCAGCAGCGGTACGGCTGTGAATACGGAAACCGGCGAAGCCAACAGCGGTAAGGGAATCCACTGTGGCGGCGATGTGGAAATTGCCGGCGGCAAGCTGACCATTGATGCCGCAGAAGACGGCGTGAACTGCACCGGTTCGCTGGAGTTACAGGCAGGAGAAGTAGATGTGACCAGTGCCGAGGACGGCATTCAGGCAGACGGCGACCTGACAGTTTCCGGCGGTGCTGTGACCATTACCACCACCGGTACAGTTGCCGCTTCTGCACAGGACGATTTCCAGCCGAACAACTTCGGCGGCGGCAATCCGCCTTCCGGTGACATGCCCTCCGGAGAGGCACCCTCTGGAAACCCGCCGGAGCTGCCGGACGGCGAAACCTTTGGCGGCGGCAATTTCGGCGGTAACGGCAATACACCGCCCGACAATGCAGACAACCGCCAGAACGTCGCTGCCAGTGATGCCAGTGCGATTCCGGCAGCAGCCATGCAGACCATCGCAGATTCCTCCACAGACGCAGGAGCATCTGCGGCAGCTGCCATGACCACTGCTGCGGAAGATGCCACCAGCAAGGGCATCAAGTGCGGCGGCAACCTGACCATGAGCGGCGGCAGCTGCACCATTGATTCCACCGACCACGCTGTACATGCGGCAGGAACGGCAGTGTTCTCCGGCACCACGCTGGAAATCACCTCCGACAACAAGGGCATCAGCAGCCACGGCGATCTGGAAATTTCCGGCGGGGATATTACGATTCACAGCTGTACCGAGGGTGTGGAATCCAAGGCGGAAATGACCATCAGCGGCGGCAATGTCCGGATTCTGGACGCATCAGATGACGGGCTGAACACCGGCGGTTCTGACAGCGGCTCTTATGCCATGACCATTACCGGTGGTTATATCTACGTCAACGCTTCCGGTGACGGCGTAGACTCCAACAGCACATGGGAGATGTCCGGCGGCACTCTGCTGGTATGCGGCCCCACCAGCGGCGGTGACGGCTCGCTGGACGCAGACGGCAACATGACCTATACCGGCGGCACCCTGCTGGCACTGTCCAGCAAGGGCATGATGGAGTATCCGGAAAGCGGCTGTCTGATCGCCACCAACTGCAATGCCGCAGCAGGGGAACAGATCAGCATTGTGGACAAGAACGGTACGGTTCTTGCAACATTGCAGTCCCCGAAAGCCGTTTCCGATGTGATCTATGGCATTGGCGACAGCGATTCCGCCGACTATACCATTGTTACCGGCGGCACCTATGACGGCACCCTCAACGAGGACGGCTATGGAGAAGGCGGCTCTGTCAGCGGCGGCACAGAGGTCACAGCAAACGGCGGCACCGGCAGCATGAACGGCGGAGCACCTGCCGGCGGCGGACGGGGCGGTGCTCCCAATGGTGCACCAAACGGCGGACAGGGCGGCACACCGCCGGAAATGCCGAATTCGAACAACTCCGGCTCTTAAATTAGAGTTTCACAAGTGATCTTCAGCAGTCTTCTTTGCAGTGCACACAGGCGGAATGTCTGTGTGCATTTTGCGGTTGACGGCAGAAATTTCAGGTGCTGCTCTGCACAAATCGTCATTTTGTGCAAAAAAAGCACGAAACAGAAGCAGAAAACATTGCACTATATGGAAAATACTTGACAAAGTGGTGTACCCTCTGTTATAATAAAAGCGTGTGCTGCGGTGTCTGCTTCGTGCAGTGCTAAGATGCAGTTTTGCCGGAATTCTTCCGGCGGATCCTGTGGAAAGGAAAGCATGTCAGCACAGAAATGTGCTGTGAGAATATGATGAAAAAAAACTATAACCGAGATCAGTTCAAACGGATCTTTTCATTTTTTGCAGCGGTGCTGCTGGTGGGGTTGTATGCCGCCGGCTTTGCATGGGTGTGGTATGAAAGCTACAGCGATGCCATTTTGCTGCCGTTCTATCGCCGCGGCAACTGGGTCATGATCCTGATCTATGTGGTGCTGGTTCTGCTGTTCGCCAAGTCATTTGGCGGGCTGAAGATCGGCTACCTCAAGCGAACGGACATGTTCTACTCCCAGACGCTGTCGATCTTCTGTGTCAATGTGGTGACCTATTTCCAGATCAGCGTTGTCAACCGTGATTTTTCTGCGGCAGTGCCGATGATCCTATTGACCATTGCCGATCTGGCGGTGCTGATTTTGTGGATCGTGCTGACCAATCGCTTATGTTTCCGGCTGTACCCGCCGCGAAAGCTGGTAGTCATCTACGGCGACCGGAATGCCGCGGAGCTGGTGCTGAAAATGAGCCGCCGCGTGGACAAGTATATGATCTGTGAATCCGTCAGTGCCAACGCACCGCCGGAGGAGATTCAGGAGGCAATTGCACGGTACGAGGGTATTATCCTCTGTGAGGTTTCCGGAAAGCTGCGGAACGATCTTATCAAATATTGCTTCGCCCAGAATGTGCGGGCGTATATTGCCCCGAAAATTTCGGATATTATCCTGAGAGGGGCAGAGGAGATCCGGCTGTTTGATACGCCGCTGCTGCTGTGCCGGAACTATGGGCTGACATTTGAACAGCGGCTGGGAAAGCGCATCTTCGACCTTGTTTTTGCAGTGGTCTTTCTGATACTGCTGTCCCCGCTGATGCTGCTGTCCGCCATTGCCATTAAGCTGGACGACGGCGGTCCGGTGCTGTTCAAACAAAAGCGGCTGACCTATCACGGCAAGGAATTTTACGTGTACAAATTCCGCAGCATGGTGGTCAACGCTGAAAAGGCTGGCCCGCAGCTGGCAAAGGAAAACGACAGCCGTATCACACGGGTGGGACGGATTCTGCGGAAGTGCCGTCTGGACGAACTGCCCCAGCTGATCAATATCCTCCGCGGCGATATGTCTGTGGTGGGCCCCCGTCCGGAGCGTCCGGAACTGGCGGAGGAATACGAGAAAACCATGCCGGAATTCGAGTTCCGGCTTCAGGTAAAGGCAGGACTGACTGGTTATGCACAGGTCACCGGTCTGTATGATACCCTGCCCTATGATAAATTGAAAATGGATCTCATGTATATCGAGAACTATTCCATTTTTCTGGACCTGCGTATCATTCTGATGACACTGAAAACTGCCCTGTTCCCCGGTGAAACCAACGAGGAAGCCAATGCTCACGATGTACAGGAACTGCTGTATCAGGAGGAGCAGATGCAGGAGCAGGAACAAGAGAAAGGAGATCACTCATGAAAGTGACCGCAGTAATCATGGCAGGCGGCAGAGGCGAACGTTTCTGGCCCAAGAGCCGTGGCAATTATCCCAAGCAGTTTCTCTCTCTGACCAAGGATGGAGAAACCATGATCCAGAAAACCGTCAAGCGTCTGCTGCCAATGGTGGCAATGGACGACGTGTTTGTGGTGACCAATGTCAGCTATGCCGCACTGGTAAAGGAACAGCTGCCCCAGCTGCCGGAGGAAAATATCCTGCTGGAGCCCTGTGCCAGAAATACAGCTCCCTGTATCGGTCTGGCTGCCGCTGTGATTCGCAAGAAGTACGGCGAGGCAATGATGCTGGTGCTGCCCTCTGACCACCTGATCCGCTATGAGGAAATGTATGTGGACACCCTGCGGCAGGCAGTGGCAGTGGCAGAAAAGGATCAGAATCTGGTGACCATCGGCATTACACCGACCTATCCGGAAACCGGCTACGGCTACATCAATTTCGAACGGGACACCGATCTGGGCATGGCTGGCGTTTATCGGGTAGAACGTTTCGTAGAAAAGCCGGATCTGGAAACTGCAAAGCAGTATCTGGCTTCTCACCGGTACCTCTGGAACAGCGGCATGTTCGTCTGGAAAGCATCGTCCATTCTGGCAAATCTGGAATCCCTGATGCCGGACATCTACGCTGGTCTGGAACGCATTGAAGCGGCTGTGGGAACTGCAGAATTCCCGTCAGTGCTGGAAACCGAGTACCACGCATTCCGCAGCGAGTCCATTGACTTCGGTGTCATGGAAAAGGCAGAGAACATCTACACTCTGCCGGGCAGCTTCGGCTGGGACGATGTGGGAAACTGGCTGGCAGTGGAACGCATCAACTCCACCAATGAATACGGCAACTATATCGAGGGCGATGTCATCACGATCGGCACCGAACGCAGCACCATTTGCGGCGGCAAGCGTCTGATCGCAGCAGTGGGCGTGGAAGATCTGATCGTGGTAGACACTGACGATGCCGTTCTGATCTGTGCCAAGGACAGCACACAGGACGTAAAGAAGGTCATCGAAAATCTGAAGATCTGCAACCGGAACCAGTTGGTATAAGGCAACACCGCACAAAGAGCGTCTGGCGACTTTGCACGCCATCTGCTTGCAAATTTCTCTTCAGAGCCTGTTTCGTATCTTCCCGCATGCATCTTGCGTGCATATTTTCCGAGATATTTCGGGAAAATACTCGAAAATCCACAAAGGATTTTCTCCGTTTTTCCCTTCATCTCTCAAAAAATCTGACAACGCAATCTGCATACGTCAGATACGAAGCAGACTCTCATATTTCACAAAAATGCTCGTGAATACAGCAAGTATTCACTCCGCTTTTTGTTTCATCTGACGAAAAATTTGACGACGCATCTGTCGCACAATCTTTGTGCGGTATTGCCATAAATCGAAATCGTCAAAAGCAAAACCGACGATTTCTGATATATAGAAAGGAAAAGAAATTACTATGAGCAAACATGCACTGATTACAGGTATCACAGGACAGGACGGCTCCTATCTGGCAGAACTGCTGCTGGAGCAGGGCTATGAAGTATACGGCATTATGCGTCGTAAGAGCGTTGTGGATTACGGCAACGTAGAGCACATCAAGGACAAGATCCACTTCATCTATGCAGATATGACGGACGTGATCTCCCTGATCTCCGCAATGCGGATCTCTCAGGCAGACGAAGTGTACAATCTGGCTGCACAGTCTTTCGTAGCAACCAGCTGGGAACAGCCGCTGGCTACCGCAGAGATCGACGCTCTGGGCGTTACCAACATGCTGGAAGCGATCCGTTCGGTAAAGCCGGAATGCCGCTTCTATCAGGCTTCCACTTCTGAAATGTTCGGTCTGGTACAGGAAATGCCGCAGACCGAAAAGACACCGTTCTATCCGAGAAGCCCGTACGGCGTTGCAAAGCTGTATGGTCACTGGATCACCAAGAACTATCGTGAAAGCTACGGTCTGTTCGCATGCTCCGGTATCCTGTTCAACCATGAATCGGAACGCCGCGGTCTGGAATTCGTTACCCGTAAGATCACAGACGCTGTTGCAAGAATCAAGTTCGGCGTGCTGGATCATGTAGAACTGGGCAACATGGATTCCAAGCGTGACTGGGGTCACTCCAAGGACTATGTTCGTGCGATGTGGCTGATGCTGCAGCAGGACAAGCCGGACGACTATGTTATCGCTACCAACGAAACCCGCACCGTTCGGGAATTCGTAGAAACTGCTTTTGCACACGCAGGCATCACTGTAGAGTGGCAGGGCAGCGGCGTAGACGAGATCGGTATCGACAAGGCTACCGGCAAGACCATCGTTTCCGTCAACAAGAAGTTCTTCCGTCCGGCAGAAGTAGACGTTCTGCTGGGTAATCCGGCAAAGGCAGAATCTGTTCTGGGCTGGAAGCGTGAGATCTCTTTCTCCGATCTGGTAGAGCGTATGGTAAAGAACGATCTGGCTCTGGTAGAACACGAACTGAAGTGCCAGAACGTATAAGCGTGTCATTAGGGAAACACTGCATAAAGCTTGTGCGTAAGATGCGTAGTCAGATTTTTCGGCAGATTGCATAGAAATTCCGCAGGCATACTGGATGTATGGCAAGGGATTTCTGGGCAATATGACGGAAAATCTGCACGCAGATTGCGTGCAAAGCCGTCAGGCGGGCTTTATTCAGTGTTTCCTTAGGATAAACGATATTATCGAAACCAATCAAACAGGGGCAGAGTTTCTCTGCCCTTGTTTCCATATCATGAACTAAGGCAATACTGCACAGACTTGGTACAGTGCTGCCGGAAAAAAACGGTGCGGTCGGCTATGCCCACCGGTTCTGAAGGAGGAATACGGAGTGCACATTGCATTTGATGTACTGCCGCTGATCGGCTGCCGCATGACGGGAATTGGCTATTGTGAAGCGGGGCAGATTCAGGCTCTGTCCAAGATGTACCCTGACGACGAATTTTTGCTGCAATTTTTCTCCCGCAAGAATGAGGAGATCAAGATCCAGCGGCTCCAGCCCTATCTGCGGGAAAATGTGCAGCCCCACTGGGCGAAAGCGTCCGGCTATGTCTATCGGCTGGTGTCCAACTTTCTGCCCATATCCTATCGGCATTACTTCGGGGACAAGGCGGAAGTCACCCACTTTTTCAACTATATCGTTCCGCCCAAGGTGGCAGGAAAGACCGTGGTCACTGTCCACGACATGGTGTACAAGACGTTTCCGGAAACGGTTCGCGGCAGAACGCGGTATATGCTGGATACCGGACTGAAAAAATCCATGAAGCGTGCCACCCGCATTGTGACGGATTCGGAATTTTCCAAGCAGGAGATCATTCGCTATTTCCCGCAGTTTGCGGATAAGATTCGGGTGGTATACTGCGGCGTGAACACCGAACGTTTCCACCCCGTGGAAGATGCGGCAACGATACAGGCGGTCAGGGACAAATACGGCATTGATCGGGAATATTTCCTCTATCTGGGTACCGTGGAGCCGCGAAAGAATCTGGAACGGCTGATCGCTGCCTATGACCAGTTCCGTCAGGGCAAGACTGCCCCGCCGTATCTGGTGCTTGCCGGCGGCAAGGGCTGGCTGGACAGCGGCATCTACAAAAAGGTGGAAGAACTGGGGCTGGGTGATCTGGTGAAGTTCACGGAGTATGTACCGGACGAGGAGATCTGCCCGCTGATGTGCGGGGCACTGGCGTTTGTGTTCCCGTCGATCTACGAGGGCTTTGGTCTGCCGCCGCTGGAGGCAATGGCATGCGGTGTGCCGGTGCTGACTACCCACGCGGCATCGCTGCCGGAGGTAGTGGGAGAAGATGCCGTTGTGGCAGACCCCTATTCGCCGGAGAGCATTGCCGCCGGTCTGGAACAGCTGTACACCGACGAAGCCCTGCGGCAGAAGCTGCGGGAAGCTGGTCCGAAACGTGCGGCACAGTTCACGTGGGAGCGTTCTGCGGAACAGCTGTACGCGGTGTATCAGGAGGCTTGCCGTGAGTGAGCAGAGAAAACTGCGGATTTTGCAGGTAAATAAAGCATATTATCCCCATATCGGCGGAATTGAAAGTCTGGTGCGGACATTTTCCAGAGAACTGCAAAAGCGTGCGGAAGTGCAGGTGCTGGTTTGTCAGGAAAAGGGCAGGGGCGAGGATCGCGTTGTAGAGGGTGTTCCGGTGCACTATGCGTCTAGCTTGGGCACATACTTTTCCTGTCCCATTTCCTTTTCTTTTTTGCGGCAGTTCCGGAAGCTGGCGAAGTGGGCAGACGTGGTGGAATTCCACGTGCCGTTTCCGCTGGCAGATCTGGCGTGTCTGCTGTCGGGCTATCGCGGCGGTGTTGTGATCGCATGGCACAGCGATGTGGTGCGGCAGAAAACGCTGCTCCGGTTCTATAAGCCGCTGCTGATGCGGTTTCTCCGCCGTGCAGACTGCATCATTGCGGCAACGGAGGGACACATTACCAGTTCTCCGTTTCTGACCCAGTTCGCGGACAAGTGCCGTATCATTCCCTATGGCATCGACGTACAGGCGTACCGCAGTGTGGAACGCAAGCCCATTCTGCGGCAGATCCAGCAGGATCCGGAAACGGTGCGGGTGCTGTTTGTGGGACGGTTCGTCTACTATAAGGGCATCGAGGTTCTGCTGCATGCGTTTGCACAGGTGCAGGGCTGCGAGCTGTTCCTCGTGGGGCACGGCACGCCGGAAATGGAAGAAAAGCTGCACCAGATCACAGAGGCCGCCCACATGGCGGCACAGGTGCATTTCCTCGGGAATCTGGAAGAAGCCGATCTGCGGGCAGCCTTTGCGGACTGTGACATCTTCGTGCTGCCCTCCACGGCAAACAGCGAAGCATTTGGTATTGTGCAGCAGGAGGCCATGGTCTACGGCAAGCCGGTCATCAATACGGCTCTGCCTACCGGTGTGCCCCATGTCAGTCTGGACGGCGTGACGGGAATCACCGTGCCGCCGGAAGACGTACCGGCACTGGCACAGGCGATACAGAAGCTGGCAGATGGCAAGGCTCTGCGGGAGCAGTATGGCAGGGCAGCGGCAAAACGGGTGGAAGAAGAATATGAGGAGGCAGACGTGGTGGACAAGGTCTATGCCACGCTGGCGGAAATTGCAGAAAGGCGGCAAAGAACATGAAGGCACTTATCATTGGCGGCGGCGGATTTGTAGGACGGTATCTGGCAGAGCACCTGTTGCAGGACTGCGGCTGGGAAACCATTGTGACCAAGCTGCCGAAGGAAACGGTAGAAGTGGAAGGCTGCGAGGCGTACAATCTGGACATTCTGGACAAAGATGCCGTAGAAGCACTGCTGGTGCGGCACAAGCCGGACGCGATTCTGCATCTGGCGGCACAGAGCTCCGTGGCGTATTCGTGGAAAAATCCCCAGCTGACGGCAGACATCAACATTCACGGCTGCCTGAATGTGCTGGACGCTGTGCGGGACATACCGGACTATTCGCCGAAGATTCTGCTGATCGGTTCCGGTGAGGAATACGGCATTCTGCCGGCGAATACCAGTCTGGTCAGCGAAACCACACCGGTGCATCCGGCGAACCCCTATGCCATTACCAAAATGGCACAGAACCTGTTCGGGGCACTCTACGCCAAGGCATATGAAATGCACGTGATGATGGTACGGGCGTTCAATCATGTGGGACCCCGACAGCTGCCCCAGTTTGTGGTTTCTGACTTCTGCAAACAGGTGGCAGAGATCATGGCTGGCAAGCGGGAGCCGGTGATGCGTGTGGGCAATCTGACGGCGGCACGGGACTTCACCGATGTCCGCGACGTAGTACGGGCGTACAGCCTGCTGATCGAGCACGGCAAGTCCGGCGAGGTGTATAACGTGGGCAGTGGCAGAGCCATTGTCATTCAGGAGATTCTGGATCGCATCATTGCACACAGCGGCAAGGAGATCACCGTGGAGGTAGACCCTTCCAAGCTGCGTCCGGTGGAAGTGCCGGTGATCCGTGCCGATATTTCCAAGCTACAGGCAGACACCGGCTGGCAGCCGGAGATCCCGCTGGAACAGACCATTGCGGAAACACTGGAATACTGGAAACAGCATATTTGAGGGAATGCGGAATAAAGCTCGCCTGACGGCTTTATTTTGTGTTTCTCCGAAACGATTCCCAAGGGGAGGCAGAGCATATGGCACAACAATTGGAACAAAGACAGGGTGAGGAGCCGAAAGACGCTTCGGAACTCACGCCGGAATCGGAAGCAGGACAGGAAGACCTGGGGTATAGTGCACTTCCTTCTGATGCCTACGAGGAAGAAGAATGGGAAACCCAGAAGCAGAAAGTCTGGCCGCATCAGATCCATGTGTTCGGCATGCGGCAGAACCAGATCAACCGCCGGTATTCCGCGTGGATCCGGACGCTGGAGATCCAGAATCGGGCACTGGAAATTCGGGTGCAGCGTCTGGAGGAAGAACTGGCAGAACAGAAAAAAGAACTGGAGCGGCAAAAGGAAAAAGAGGTGGAGAGCCTCGGCAGAATGGTGCTGGATATTGAAAACATGAAACGGGAGTTCCGCAAGTTTTACCAGCTGGCAGAATCCCTGACCGGCATGCAGGACGATCTGAACCAGTTCCGCAAGGTGGCTTCTGATGTACGGCAGATGAAGACCGCTATGAGCCAGCTACAGGTTTCCGCGAAACTGAACGGCAACGCGGTTGCACGGATTTTGCAGCAGATGCAGGAGCAGGAGCCAGAGCCGGACAGCACGGAAGATTCCGCCGAATCCTGAGGCAATACCGCACAATCTTTGTGCGGTATTGTCCTGAAAAAAGTGACGGCAGCACGGTATAAAATGGTGCGTCGTACAGGGGTGTGCAGCAGATGCACACCCCTTTTTGCATTGTAAGCGTTTTGTAGGATTTTCAACAGAAATCCCGCAAACCTGCGAAAAGCATCGGGACAGTTTTCAGAAAAAACTGGGTAAAATGCCGGAACAACTGCCGGATTTGTAAATGATTTGTAAGATTTCTCTTGACAAGACGGAAAAAGTACGATATAATATAGGAAACGTGAAATATCAAAATGGCAATGGCAGCCCTCACAGAAAGCCGACAGGCGGGTCTGTCAAAACCTGCTATCATATCATAACGAGTCATAACGAGCGGAAGCTCAAAGAGCATGGAGGAACAATATGGGTATTTTTTCAAGAATTGGCGATGTCGTAAAGTCTAACATCAATGACCTGATCGATCGTGCAGAAGATCCGGAGAAAATGGTAAAGCAGATCATTCTGGATCTGCAAAAGGAAGTCAGCAACGCCACCACCGCACTGGGCAAGGCAAAGGCAAGCGAACGCATTGCCAAGCGGCAGTATGACGATGCGGTAAAGACTTCCGCAGACTGGGAAATGAAAGCAAAGGCTGCCCTAAATGCCGGCGAAGTTGATCTGGCAAAGAAGGCACTTTCCAATAAGGTAAAGGCAGACGAGTCTGTCAAGCAGTATCAGCAGATGTATGAGCAGATCGCTGCCCAGACGGCACAGCTACAGGAACAGGTGGAAACCCTGAAGTCCAAGCTGGACGAAGCCAAGAGCCGTCAGGCAATGCTGATCGCACGCTCTCAGATGGCAAAGACCCAGAAGAATCTGGCACAGTCGGTGGGCGGTCTGGATTCTTCCAGTGCCATGGATAAGTTCAACCGCATGGAAGAAAAGGTGACACGGCAGGAGGCAGAGGCAGAGGCATTTGCCGAGATCGCCGGTTCCAGCAGCACACAGGACGAAAAGACCTTTGCAGAATTGCAGCATGATATGGACGTAGATGCAGAACTGCAGCGGTTAATGGCAGAGATGGGGCAGACCGATGCCGCTTCTGCAACAGAAGGGAGTGCGGCAGAATGAAAGCACGGAAAGAAGAAAAGTCGTCCCTTTGCGGCGTACTGATGGTACTGGTTGCCATTGCAGTGGGCGTGGCAGGCATTGTCTACGCTCTCTCCACACACCGCCGCCATGTCAATCAGGAAAAGTGGAAAGATTACGACGAGTGCGGCTTAGTGTAAGGAAAACATTGGCAGTTTTTCAAGCATAAAAGCCGGTTTGTTCCAGAGTATTTTTCCATGGAAGTGTAAAACTAAAATTTTGTTTTGGTAAGTAAAATTACAAAAAATCATAAAAAAACAAACAAAAACTATGAAATCGGGTGCAGATGTTTTGTCTGCACCCGATTTTTTCAAAATAAACGCAAATTATGTCAAAATAGATTGTCAACTTTTCTGGGATATGCTATAATGACATTATCCAATTGGTGAAAAAAGGGGAAGTAATGCATATGCAGGGAAATAAGATCGTTCTGGATCTGGAGTTCACGCCGATTCGAGATCCGGACTTGCAGGCAGTTGCAAGAAGTGAGATTCTGGAGATCGGTGCGGTGAAGCTGAACGAGCAGAATGCGGTTCTGGAGGAGTTTCAGACTTATGTCAAGCCGCAGTACAGCAGAGTCTTGCCGCGGGTGACAGTGCTTACCGGAATCACGGAGGAAACGGTGGCAACGGCTCCGTCCTATGCAGAGGCAATGGCGAACTTTACAGACTGGATCGGTTCAGACTGTCGCAGCCGGTTTTATACATGGAGCAATTCCGATCAGAACGTAATTCTGAACGAGGCAGACCTCAAGGAACAGTCGCTGCACGATATGTTCTACACCCACTGGGTGGACTTGCAGCGACTGCATCAGAGAATGTATGGATTTACCCGCCAGATGAACCTGACCAATGCACTGGGCTCTATGCAGATCTATTTCGAGGGAACGGAACACGGGGCGTTGGCAGATGCCAGGAACACGGCGAAGATCCTGAAGCGGCTGAGTAACCTGCAGGATGTGCGGGAGCGAATCCAGCAATCCCACATCACCTATAACGACAGCCAGTCGCACGGGTTCACCATGGGACTGGTGTTCAAGAAAAAATAAAGGCAGGGACGTGTGCCCCTGCCGGAATGGATATGGTGTTGTGTGACGGTTTCCTTTACGGACGCAGTCCCAGACCGCCTTCCAGTGTAATGGTTTCGCCGGTCATGAACTTGAAATCCGGAGAAGCCAGCTGAACGCAGACCCGACCGATCTCCAGTTCTGCATCGCCCAGATGTCCTGCCGGTGGCATCTTGACATTCTTTTCGAATGCGTCCGGATAGGCATTCTTGAAGTTTTCCAGCTGTGCAGTCCATGCCAGCGGGCAAACGATGTTGACATTGATGTGATCTCTGCCCCATTCGGTAGCGGCAACACGTGTCAGACCACGAATGCCCTCTTTGGCTGCGGCGTAGGCACACTGTCCGAAGTTGCCGAACAAGCCGGCACCGGAGGCGAAGTTGATGACAGAACCCTGTGTCTTTTTCAGGTAAGGATAGCAGGCTTTCATGTAATGGAATGTGGCATACAGACCGGAGTAGACCGCCAGATCAAACTGCTCTGTGGTGTGGTCTGCCAGCGTGACACCGGAGGCAGATGCCTGTGCGTTGTTGATGAGCACGTGAATGTCCCCGAAGGTGTTCACTGCCTGCTGTACCACATTTTCCACAACGGCGGCATTGTCCGCACCGGCGTTCACGTCAGCCTGCACTGTCAGAACACGAATGCCGTACAGGCGTTCCAGTTCTTCCTTGGCAGCGTCCAGCTTCTGTGTGTTCCGTCCGGTGATGACCAGATTGGCACCTTCTTTGGCATAGGCGGTGGCAATGCCATAGCCGATAGAACCGCATCTGCCGTCGCTGAGCACAGCTCTGCCGGCACCGGTGATAATGGCGGTTTTGTTGGTCAAGAAACCCATAATAAAACTTCCTTTCTGAGGCAATACCGCACAAAGAGCGTCTGGCGACTTTGCACGCCATCTGCTTGCAAATTTCCCGTCATATTTCACAAAAATGCTCGTGAATACAGCAAGTATTCACTCCGCTTTTTGTTTCATCTGACGAAAAATTTGACGACGCATCTGTCACACAATCTTTGTGCGGCATTGCCCTGAGAATAAAAACGCGTTTGAAAACAGGCAGTCTATCCTGCTTGCTTATAGTATAGCATAATTGTGACGGAGATGCAAGGGAATTTTCCAAAAACAGATTTGGAATTCCCGTTCGGAGGAGGAGAACATCATGCAAATTCGAAAAGCAACAACACAGGATCTGGAATGTGTGCGGGAACTCACGCGGGAAACAATTTGTCAGATTTATCCCAAGTACTATCCCGCAGGAGCCGTGCAGTTCTTTCTGAATCATCACTGCGACGGGAAAATTTCGGCAGATATTCGGCAGGGGTGCGTGTATCTGGCTGAGGATCCGGCAGACGGCATTGTAGGGACAGTGACCGTAAAGGCAGACGAGATCAGCCGGCTGTTTGTGCTGCCGGAGCAGCAGCGAAAGGGCTACGGACAGGCACTTCTGGCATATGCCGAACAGCAGGTCTTTGCGGCATACCCGCAGGCGATGCTGGACGCATCACTGCCGGCAAAGGCAATGTATCTGAAACAGGGGTATCGCGCACAGGCATTTCATAGCCTGCCTGCGGAGGGATTGACGTTTTTATGCTATGATGTCATGGTAAAAGCCAGATAGTGGCGTACACCAAAAATTGCGTATTCGGGTAAAAATGAAAAAATGACAAGAACGACAACAAGGCAGGTCAATGGGGGTTGATCTGCCCTGTTGTTTTTGTATGCTCTCGCAAAAACCAAAACCGCACAAAGAGCGTCTGGCGACTTTGCACGCCATCTGCTTGCAAATTTCCCGTCATATTTCACAAAAATGCTCGTGAATACATCAAGTATTCACTCCGCTTTTTGTTTCATCTGACGAAAAATTTGACGACGCATCTGTCGCACAATCTTTGTGCGGTATTGCCTTTATTTTATTTTGTCTGCGGAATTGCCGTCAGATGCCGCCTGTTCCTTGGCAGCCTTCAGCTTTTTCAAACTGGGACGCATGACCAGAAATGCAGTCACGCCGCATGCCACTGTGAAAATGACCAGCGTTTGCACGATCTGTCTGGTATTTCCGCTGTCCTTTGCATCGTCTGTGGATTCTGCCGCAGTAGTCTGCGGGGCAGTGGTTTCTGCCGCCGCAGCCGGAACTGTCAGCAGGCTTCCTGCCAGAAGCAGTACGCCTAACAGGCTGCAAAGCACTTGTTTCCAACGCCGCTGCATACCGTTAGCTCAAAGAGGACGGAATGGTGGAAGGCGGCATGGAGGAACCGGTGTGTTCCAGATAAGCATCATTCTTGACCGGCTTTACGTTGTTGTACACATCGATACCAGTACCAGCCGGAATCAGCTTACCAATAATAACGTTTTCTTTCAGACCATACAGATAGTCGCTCTTGCCGCGAATTGCCGCATCGGTCAGAGCCTTTGTGGTTTCCTGGAAGGAAGCGGCAGACAGGAAGCTGTCGGAGCTGGAGGATGCCTTGGTGATACCCTGAAGCATCGGCTCTACAGTGACCAGAGCCACTTCGGTTTCGCCGTTGTTGATGCGTTCCTGCAATCCGTCGTTGACTTCCATGATCTTGCGGCGGTCTACCATGGTGCCCGGCAGCAGATAGCTGCTGCCCGGATCGTCTACCTTGACCTTGCGGAGCATCTGGCGGACGATAACTTCAATGTGCTTGTCGTTGATGTCTACACCCTGCAGACGGTAAACCTTCTGTACTTCGCTGATGATATAGTCCTGAACCGCCTGAACGCCCAGAATGTTCAGAATATCACCCGGGAAGACGTTGCCTTCGGTCATGCGGGTACCCTTCTTGATGAATTCGCCTTCGCGAACACGAATCTTGAAGTTATAGTGGATCGGATAGGATTCCGATGCGTGGGTTTCTTCGTTGGTGACGATAATGGTGCGGGAAGTCTTGACTTCTTCGATGTGTACCACACCATCGAGGCGGGACAGGATCGCAGCATTCTTCGGGTGACGGCTCTCGAACAGTTCTTCGACACGGGGAAGACCCTGTGTGATGTCTTCTGCGGAGGCGATACCACCGGTATGGAAGGTACGCATGGTCAGCTGTGTACCCGGTTCACCGATAGACTGTGCAGCGATAACGCCGACAGCTTCACCGATGGAAACCAGATTGCCGTGTGCGAGGTTTGCACCATAGCACTTTGCACACACACCCTGTTTTGCACGGCACATGAGGACAGAACGGATCTTGATACGCTCTACGCCGGAATCCACGATCTTCTGTGCATCGGCTTCGGTAATCATCTTGTTCTTGGAGATGATAAGCTCGCCGGTCTGCGGGTCACGCAGATCGTCTACCAGATAACGACCGGTCAGACGTTCTGCCAGCTTTTCGATCAGCTCGTTGCCGTTGCGGATCTCGTAGATCTCCAGACCGTCGGTTGCACCGCAGTCCTGTTCACGAATGATAACATCCTGAGAAACGTCTACCAGACGACGGGTCAGATAACCAGAGTCGGCGGTACGCAGTGCGGTATCTGCCAGACCCTTACGGGCACCACGGGAGGAGATGAAGTATTCCAGAATGTTCAGACCTTCACGATAGTTGGAACGGATCGGCATTTCGATGGTCGCACCGGAAGTGTTGGCGATCAGACCACGCATGCCTGCCAGCTGACGGATCTGGGAAATACTACCACGGGCACCGGAGTCCGCCATCATGAAGATGGGGTTATACCGGTCCAGACCGTTCTGCAGGGCAGTGGTAACGTCGTTGGTAGCCTTGTTCCAGATCTCGATGAACCGCTTGGACTTTTCTGCGGCGGAGATATAACCGTATTCGTATTCCGCTGTGATGTCATCGACCTGTGCATCTGCTGCGTTGACGATGTCCCACTTTTCCTTCGGGATAATCGCATCGCAGACAGCAACCGTGATCGCAGCCTTGGTGGAGTACTTGAAGCCGGTTGCCTTGATCTTATCCAGCACTTCCGAAGTGGTGGCAGTGCCGTGGATCTTGATGCAGCGGTCAATGATCTGACCCAGCTGTTTCTTGCCGACCAGGAATGTAACTTCCAGATCGAACTGCTTGTCAGAATTGGTACGGTCTACATAGCCCAGATTCTGGGGGATATTTTCGTTGAAGATCAGGCGGCCGACGGTGCAGTCGATGATCTTGGAAACCCGCTTTTCACCGATGTCCTTGGTGATGCGGACTTTGATTTTTGCATGAATGGAAACGTCGCCTTCCTGATAAGCCATGAGGGCTTCGTTGACATCGCGAAAGACCTTGCCCTCGCCCTTTTCGCCGTCCTTTTCCATGGTCAGGTAGTAGGAACCCAGTACCATATCCTGTGTCGGCACAGCAACCGGACGGCCGTCAGACGGCTTCAGCAGGTTGTTGGCAGCCAGCATCAGGAAGCGGGCTTCTGCCTGTGCTTCCGCAGACAGCGGCAGGTGCACAGCCATCTGGTCGCCGTCGAAGTCGGCGTTGAATGCAGAGCATACCAGCGGGTGCAGCTTCAGAGCACGACCCTCTACCAGAACCGGTTCGAACGCCTGAATACCCAGACGGTGCAGGGTAGGAGCACGGTTCAGCAGAACGGGGTGGTCATGAATGACATTTTCCAGAGCGTCCCATACTTCCGCAGAAGCACGGTCTACCATTTTTCTGGCACTCTTGATGTTGGCGATGACCTTGGTGTCTACCAGACGCTTCAGGACAAACGGCTTGAACAGTTCCAGAGCCATTTCCTTCGGCAGACCGCACTGATACATTTTCAGTTCCGGTCCGACAACGATAACAGAACGGCCGGAGTAGTCAACACGCTTACCCAGCAGGTTCTGACGGAAACGTCCCTGCTTACCTTTCAGCATGTCGGACAGGGATTTCAGAGCACGGTTGTTCGGACCGGTGACCGGTCTGCCGTGTCTGCCGTTGTCGATGAGGGCATCGACAGCTTCCTGCAGCATACGCTTTTCGTTGCGGACGATGATTTCCGGAGCGTCCAGTTCCAGCATACGCTTCAGACGGTTGTTACGGTTGATCACGCGGCGATACAGATCGTTCAGGTCTGATGTCGCATATCTGCCGCCGTCCAGCATGACCATCGGACGCAGATCCGGCGGAATGACCGGTACCACGTCCATGATCATCCATTCCGGACGGTTGCCGGACTGACGGAATGCTTCTACGATCTCCAGACGCTTCAGCAGCTTGACACGCTTCTGACCGGAAGCCAGCCCAGCCAGTTCAGTTTTCAGTTCGGCTGCCAGTTCGTCCAGATCGATCTGCTTGAGCAGCTTCTGAATGGCTTCTGCACCCATGCCGGCTTCGAATTCGTCGCCGTACTTTTCCCGATAGGAGTGGTATTCCTTATCGGTGAGCAGCTGCTTGGGCACCAGCTCGGTGTTGCCCGGATCGAGTACGATAAACTTGGTGAAGTACAGGACTTCTTCCAGACGCTTCTGGGAGATTTCCAGCATCTGACCGATACGGGACGGTGTGCCCTTAAAGTACCAGATGTGGGAAACCGGAGCAGCCAGTTCGATGTGCCCCATACGCTCACGGCGAACCTTGGCACGGGTAACCTCTACGCCGCAGCGGTCGCAGATCTTTCCCTTAAAACGGATCTTCTTGAACTTGCCACAGTGGCACTCCCAGTCCTTGGTCGGTCCGAAGATACGCTCACAGTACAGACCGTCGCGTTCCGGCTTCTGGGTACGGTAGTTGATCGTTTCCGGACGCTCAACTGCACCGTAAGACCATTCCCGGATACGATCCGGAGAAGCAAGACAAATCTTGATAGATTCAAAAGTGTTAAATTCCAAACCGTTACCTCCTATATATCAACGAGGAAACAGGAGAAGCGAACGGAACCTGCCGTCCGCTGCCTGTCTGTTGGTGTGTATATCAAAATCGCTCAAAGGCGAGTGTTCTTTAGGCAATACCGCACAAAGAGCGTCTGGCGACTTTGCACGCCATCTGCTTGCAAATTTCCCGTCATATTTCACAAAAATGCTCGTGAATACATCCAGTATTCACTCCGCTTTTTGTTTCATCTGACGAAAAATTTGACGACGCATCTGTCGCACAATCTTTGTGCGGTATTGCCTTGAAAATTACAGCAGATCATCGTCGTCTGTGTCGTCAAAGCTTTCGCCGATGCTGAAATCGTCGCCCAGCAGATCGTCATCGTTGCTGTAGGAACTTGTGTGACTGCTGCCGCCGATGCTGTCGCCCAGCAGATCATCATCTGTCGGATTGCCATCCTTGAAGGACATGCCGGCATCTTCCATATCTCTGTCTGCACCTTCATAGTCTGTAGAAGTTCCCATAAAGGACGGATCATCATCAGCTGCACTGACCGGCTGCGGAATGATCGCTTCTTCTTCCTCGAAGTTGGACTTGAGGTCGATCTCGTTCTGATCCTTGTCCAGAGCCTTTACGTCCAGACCGAGGGACTGCATTTCCTTGATGAGTACCTTGAAGGATTCCGGCAGACCCGGCTTCGGTACGTTCTGTCCCTTGACGATTGCCTCATAGGTGTTGACACGGCCTACGGTATCGTCGGACTTGACAGTCAGGATCTCCTGCAGGGTGTAAGCTGCACCGTATGCTTCCAGTGCCCAAACTTCCATTTCGCCGAAACGCTGACCGCCGAACTGAGCCTTACCGCCCAGAGGCTGCTGAGTAACCAGAGCGTACGGACCAACGGAACGTGCGTGGATCTTATCGTCAACCAGGTGGTGGAGTTTCAGGTAGTACATGTAGCCGACAGTAACGCGGTTGTCGAACTTTTCACCAGTTCTGCCGTCATACAGCGTGAACTTCCCGTCTTCGTTCATCTCCAGAGCCTTCGGGTTGATGACCTTCTGCATCGGTTTCAGATCAAACGGATCATCGCGGTGCGAAGCATTCTTTTCGTTGGCTTCGCGGAAGCATGCACGAATGTCATCTTCGTGTGCACCGTCGAATACCGGTGTCATGATGTGCCAGCCCAGAGCCTTGGCAGCCATACCCAGATGCACTTCCAGAACCTGTCCGATGTTCATACGGGAAGGTACGCCCAGCGGGTTCAGGACGATGTCCAGCGGTGTGCCGTCCGGCAGGAACGGCATATCTTCTTCCGGCAGAATACGGGAAACGACACCCTTGTTGCCGTGACGGCCTGCCATCTTGTCGCCGACAGAGATCTTACGCTTCTGTGCGATGTAGCAGCGAACCAGCTGGTTTACGCCCGGAGAGAGTTCGTCGCAGTTTTCGCGGGTGAAGATCTTGACATCCACGATAATACCAGCCTGACCGTGTGGCACCTTCAGGGAGTTGTCGCGGACTTCGCGTGCCTTTTCGCCGAAGATCGCACGCAGCAGGCGTTCTTCTGCGGTCAGTTCCGTTTCGCCCTTCGGGGTGACCTTACCAACCAGAATATCGCCGGCATGTACTTCCGCACCGATGCGGATAATACCGTTTTCGTCCAGATCCTTCAGGGCATCGTCGCCCACGTTCGGAATGTCGCGGGTGATTTCTTCCGGTCCCAGCTTGGTGTCACGGCACTCGATCTCCAGTTCTTCAATGTGCACGGAAGTAAAGACATCTTCTCTTACCAGACGTTCGTTCAGCAGAACGGCGTCCTCATAGTTGTAGCCTTCCCATGTCATGAAGCCGATCAGAGCATTCTTACCCAGCGAAATTTCGCCGTCTGCGGTTGCCGGACCGTCTGCCAGTACCTGTCCCTTGTGTACCCGTTCGCCGGCATCGACGATCGGACGCTGGTTGACACAGGTAGACTGGTTGGAACGCTTGTACTTCTGGAGTACATATTTATGTGTCTTGTGCTCGTCGTCCACCAGAACGATCTCGTCTGCGGAAACGGAGTCGATGACACCATCATATTCTGATACAACGCAAACGCCGGAGTCTACGGCAGCCTTGTATTCCATACCGGTGCCGACGAACGGACGCTCGGTTTTCAGAAGCGGCACAGCCTGCCGCTGCATGTTGGAACCCATCAGTGCACGGTTTGCATCGTCGTTTTCGAGGAACGGGATCATAGAAGTTGCCACAGAAACTACCATTTTCGGGGAAACGTCCATGAAGTCAACGCGTTCTGCTTCGATTTCCAGAATCTGATCGCGGAAACGGCCTGCAACCTTGGCATTTGCAAAGTGACCGTCTTCTGTCAGCGGTTCGTTTGCCTGTGCGACAATGTAGTTATCTTCCATGTCGGCAGTCATATAAACCACTTCGTCGGTGACGCAGCCGGTTTCCTTGTCCACCTTGCGGTACGGAGCCTCAATGAAGCCGTACTGGTTGATTCTTGCGAAAGTTGCCAGATAGGAGATCAGACCGATGTTCGGACCTTCCGGTGTTTCGATCGGGCACATTCTGCCGTAGTGGCTGTAGTGTACGTCACGAACTTCGAATCCGGCACGGTCACGGGACAGACCGCCCGGGCCCAGTGCGGACAGACGACGCTTATGGGTCAGTTCTGCCAGCGGGTTGTTCTGATCCATGAACTGGGACAGCGGAGAGGAACCGAAGAATTCCTTGATCGCAGAAGTCACCGGACGAATGTTGACCAGTGCCTGCGGGGTGAGCACATCGTTATCCTGTGCCTGTAAGTTCATGCGTTCCCGGATCACGCGTTCCATACGGGTGAAGCCGATGCGGAACTGGTTCTGGAGCAGTTCGCCTACCGAACGGATACGGCGGTTGCCCAGATGGTCGATGTCATCGATGTTGCCGATGCCGTCGCACAGGTTCAGGAAGTAGCTGATCGTTGCGTAGATGTCGTCCAGAATGATGTGCTTCGGCACCAGTTCATCTGCACGCTTGCGGATCGCGGTGCGGAGTTCGTCTTCGCTGGACGCACTGTCGAGGATCTCCCGCAGAACAGCGTAGCGAACCTTTTCGCTGATGCCCAGT
Source organism: Ruminococcus sp. OM06-36AC (assembly GCF_003438725.1). Lineage (NCBI taxonomy): Bacteria > Bacillati > Bacillota > Clostridia > Eubacteriales > Oscillospiraceae > Ruminococcus > Ruminococcus sp. OM06-36AC. Next base: position 321,544 of record NZ_QSTT01000001.1, on the reverse strand, counting down.
GCTTCGCAGTCGAAATCCACATATTTTGCAATGTCTACCATGCCGTTGCCGATGACCTTGGCTTCCTTTTCAATGAAGCGGATCTCGTTTTCGCCGGACTCGGTGACAAAATATTCCTTGGTTTCTGCCTTGATATAGGCTTCCTTGATGCCGGCATCCTGAATCTGCATTGCCTGATCGAAAGTCAGGGTCACGCCTGCATCAAAGAGGATCTCGCCGGTTGCTTCGTCTGCCACCGGACGGGTCAGCTCGTGACCTGCCAGACGGCTGGCGATGCCCAGCTTCTTGTTGTACTTGTAACGGCCGAACCGGCACAGATCGTACCGCTTCGCGTCGAAGAACAGGTTGTTCAGATGTGTCAGGGAGCTTTCCACCGTAGGCGGTTCACCCGGACGCAGCTTCTTGTATACATCGATCAGAGCATCTTCCGTGTTCTTGGTAGAATCCTTCTGGATAATGGTCTGGGACAGACGCTCGTCGTTGTCGAACATCTCGGCAATTTCTTCGTCTGTGCCGGTGCCCAGAGCACGGATAAATGTGGTGATCGGGATCTTGCGGTTCTTGTCGATGCGGACATAGACCACATCGTTGGAATCCATTTCATATTCCAGCCATGCACCGCGGTTCGGAATGACGGTAGCCTTAAACAGGTCCTTACCGGTCTTATCCTTTTCCGAAGCGTAGTATACGCCCGGCGAACGCACCAGCTGGGAAACGATAACACGTTCTGCACCGTTGATGACAAAGGTGCCGCTTTCGGTCATCAGGGGGAAGTCGCCCATGAAGATCTCGCTCTCCTTGACTTCACCGGTTTCCTTGTTCCAGAGCGTTGCAGTCACACGCAGCGGTGCTGCATAGGTCACGTCGCGTTCCTTGCATTCTGCAATGGTATATTTCGGGGTGTCATCGATGCGGTAATCGGTAAAGTTCAGTACCAGATTGCCGTTGTAGTCTGTAATGGAAGAAACGTCGCGAAAAACTTCCCGCAGTCCCTTTTCACGGAACCACTTGTACGAGTTCTTCTGTACCTCGATCAGATTCGGCATTTCCAGAACTTCGTTGATCTTACCGAAGTTCATACGAACGTTTTTCCCGCACTGCTTTGGCGTAACATGCACCATTGGCGAAAAACCTCCTTAACTCTTTGTCAGACAAAAATTCGCCTGTTTCCTTTACAACCTTCCGCACACAGCGGAAAATCTTTTTCTGTGATTTGAAAAAAAGGACTTGACAGACGAGGTCGGAATGTGGTATACTATTCTGCTGAAATGTGCATTGACACATTACGATACATTTTATTATTATATAATGCAAGCGTTCTTTTGTCAAGGGCGTTTTTTTATTTTTGTAGGAATGCCGCTGAAGCATGGGCTGTTCCACTTCTTTTTCGTCAACTTGCACAAACCGGACGGAACCGCCGCAGACAGCAAAATCTTTCTTGCAGATTGTCTTTACATTTTTTGTGAATCATGCTATACTGATAGAGGCAGCACCGCACCGGTTTCGCATGCCGGTTTTGCACGGTGCTGCCGGAAGAACTGTTCCGCTGCAATGACGGGACAGCATTTGAAAAAACGAGGTGAACCCTTTTGTTTGCCCAACTGAAAAGTTTAGGACTGTTCGGGCTGAATGCCTTTTCTGTAGATGTAGAAGTCAGCATGAACCGCGGCAAACCGCAGATGGAAATTGTCGGTCTTCCGGATACCTCGGTGCGGGAGAGCCGGGAACGAATCCGTTCGGCTCTGTCCAGCCTGTCCATTGCCCTTCCTGCCCGCCTGATCACAGTGAATCTGGCTCCGGCGGACGTGAAGAAAATCGGCACCATGCACGATCTGGCGATTCTGCTGGGGATTCTGGTGTGCATGGAACGGATTCCGGCACAGCCCGCCAGCCGCTGTTTTATCGGGGAAGTTTCCCTGTCCGGACTGGTGCGTTCTGTCAGCGGTGTGCTGCCTATGGCACTGCTTGCCGCCCAGAACGGCGTGACGGAATTGTATGTGCCGGCGGAGAATGCTTCTGAAGCTTCCGCGGCAGGGATACCGGTGTACGGCGTGCACAGCGTGGGAGAACTGATTGCCCACCTGAACGAGGACACTGGTCCGGCAATTCGTCCGCAGGAACCCTATACGCCCCAGCCGGAGGAGTACGAGGAAATGCTGGACTTTGCCGATGTCAAGGGACAGCAGAATGCAAAGTACGCCTTGGAAATTGCCGCAGCAGGCGGGCACAATGCCCTGATGATCGGCAGCCCCGGCAGCGGCAAGAGCATGCTTGCCAAGCGGATCCCGTCGATCCTGCCGGCAATGACTGCCGCGGAGTCCATGGAAACCACGCAGATCTATTCCATTGCCGGCTTGCTGGACGGCAAACACCCGCTGATGACACGCCGCCCGTTCCGTTCGCCGCACCACACCATTTCCGGAGCCGGTCTGGTGGGCGGCGGGACAGTGCCCCGTCCGGGGGAGATTTCCCTTGCCCATAACGGACTGCTGTTTCTGGACGAACTGGCAGAGTTCGACCACCGGACACTGGAGATCATGCGGCAGCCGCTGGAGGATCGCAAAGTTACCATCACCCGTGCGGCGGGAACGGTTTCCTATCCCTGTTCGTTTATGCTGGTGGGAGCCATGAACCCCTGTCCCTGCGGCTACTACGGGCACCCGAAGCGGAAGTGTACCTGTTCCGAACGGCAGGTGCGGCAGTATCTGAACCGCATTTCCGGTCCGCTGCTGGATCGGTTTGATCTGCATATTGAAGTAGAGCCGGTGTCGTTCGATTCTCTCTCTGCAAAGGCAAAGGCGGAATCGTCGGCGGCGATCCGGCAGCGGGTGCAGACGGCTCGGGAACTACAGAACCAGCGGTTTGCCGGAACGGGCATTTTCTGCAACGCAGCGATTCCGGCAGGCATGCTACAGGACTTCTGTCCCATGGACGATGCCGCAACGGCACTGCTCCGTGCTGTGTTCGATAAGCTGGGGCTGAGTGCCCGTGCCTATGACCGGATACTGAAAGTTGCCAGAACCATTGCCGATCTGGACGGCAGCGAGATCATTCGGAAACAGCACATTGCCGCAGCCGCCCAGTTCCGCAGTCTGGATCGGAAATACTGGGGCACTAACGGCTGATAGATATTGCCTGAAAGAAAGGACATTTCATGAACCGATCATACAAATCCAACAAACGTGAAAAACCAGTAAGCCCGCTGATGGTCTACTGGCGGCGGCTGGACAAGCCGCTGATTCTGTCGGCACTGCTCTGTTCCGTGCTGAGCATTATCCTGCTGTACTCGATCTGGCAGAATCACATTATCAGTTCTGTGGGCTCCAGCTATTACCGGACGCAGCTGCTCTCCTGCGGACTGGGTCTGGCTTGCCTGCTGGTGCTCTCGGCGATCGATTATCACAAACTCGTCCGGCTCTGGTTCCTGTATGCTCCGGTGGCACTGGTGCTCACGCTGCTGACCTTTACGGCGTTGGGACACAAGCGTGCCGGTGCCGATGACCAGGCGTGGCTGAATCTGGGATTTATCCAGTTCCAGCCCTCGGAAGTGCTGAAGCTGGCGTTTATCCTGACATTTTCCCTGCACCTTGCCAAAGATGAGAGCAACATGAACAAGCCCCTGCACATGCTGCTGCTGTGTGTTCATGGAGCAATCCCCACGGGGCTGATTGCCTTGCAGGGGGACTATGGTACGGCGATCGTGTTTGCGGTGGTTTTTCTGGGCATGCTCTTTGCGGCGAAGATCTCATGGAAATATGTGCTGGCATTTCTCATTGCCATTCCGCTGGCACTGGTCGTTGCGTGGAATTTCATATTGGGGGACACCCATAAAAAACGAATTCTGGTGCTGCTGCACCCCGGCACAGATCCGGAGAATATCGAGTATCAGCAGGACCGTGGTCTGGAAGCCCTGTCCAACGGAAAAATTTTCGGCGTGGGGCTGCATGCCGGCAAGGAAAACTATGTTTCTGTTCCGGAAATTCACAATGACTTTATGTTTGCACAGGTGGGGCAGGCACTGGGATTTGTCGGTGCAGTTGCTGTGATGCTGGTGCTGATATTCCTCTGTCTGAAAGTGCTCTATGACGGCTTCAACACCAAGGACAAAATGGGCATGTTCCTTTGTACCGGTGTGTTCTGTATGCTATTTATCCACTGTGTCATGAATATCGGCATGGTGCTGAAGGTGGCTCCGGTTATCGGTGTGCCGCTGCCCTTTATCAGTGCCGGCGGTACGGCAACTGTGAGCATGTACATTGCACTGGGGCTTGTGGTCAGTGCCTACGGACACAACGAGAAAAAGTATCGGGTATTTGAATGAGAATTTTTACCAGAATCGTTGCATCTGTTCCGCAGAAATGTCCTTGAAAAATTCCTTTTTTTGTAATATGATGTGATAGGAGCCTGTTTTCAAAAGGAAAGCAGGCTCCTATAGGCAATACCGCACAAAGAGCGTCTGGCGACTTTGCACGCCATCTGCTTGCAAATTTCCCGTCATATTTCACAAAAATGCTCGTGAATACATCAAGTATTCACTCCGCTTTTTGTTTCATCTGACGAAAAATTTGACGACGCATCTGTCGCACAATCTTTGTGCGGTATTGCCTATACTGCTTTTTGCGTATTCGTATTCCTATAGGAGGCGTTTGAGAAAATGGAGAACACAACAAAAGAACTGCACACCCTTCGCGGGGAACTGACGCTGGCGGCGGCAGTCTGTATCAACAGCCTTGGCGTGGTGCTGATGCTCTATTCCGGAGCAGGCATTTCCGCGATTTCCAGCGTGCCGTTTGCCTTTTCGGAGGTACTGCCGCGGCTGACGCTTGGCACGTGGACGTATCTGTTTCAGGGCTTGCTGGTGTTGAGTTTGATGTTCATGCGGAAACGCTTTGTGCCGCCGTATCTGTTCAGCTTTGTGGTGGGCTTTGTGTTCGGAGAACTGCTGGATTTCCACGAGTGGTGGATCGGCGTTTTGCCCACATCGCTGCCTATGCGAGTACTGTATTTCCTCATCAGCTACGTGCTGATCTGTATCGGCATTGCCCTGTCCAACCGGTGCGGGCTGCCGATCATTCCTACCGATCTGTTTCCGCGGGAATTGTCGGACATTACTTCTGTGGGATACCCGAAGATTAAGATCGGGTTTGATGTGACTTGTCTGGCGGTGACTGCCGGTCTGACTTTTTTCTGTCTGGGGCATCTGGACGGACTGGGCGTGGGAACGATCGCTGCGGCACTGACCATGGGGAAAGGCGTAGGCATTGTCGGGGACTGGCTGGATAAACGGTTCCGGTTCATTACCGTTTTTGACAAACATAAGGAGCAGGCAGCATGATATTATTGGTGACTTATACGGCGAAGCCCCATTGTCGGGAGGCGTTTTTGCGTGCCGTTCAGGAGAACAGTTTGCAGGAGATCGTGCGGCAGGAGGACGGTTGTCTGGAGTATGCCTATTACGCTGCCGTTGCCGATGCGGAAAAGATCCTGCTGGTGGAAAAATGGGCATCGGAGGAACAGCAGCAGACACACCTGCGGCAGCCTCACATGCAGCAGCTGAAGCAGTGGAAAGAACAGTACATTGCCGAAACGGCAGTGGAGAAAATCTGATTTTTTGTATCTTCATAAAAAACACTTGCTTTTTTTCGAAAAAAGTGGCATAATATAAGGAAACACTGCATAAAGCCCGCCTGACGGCTTTGCACGCAATCTGCGTGCAGATTTTCCGTCATATTGCCCAGAAATCCCTTGCCATACGAAAGTATGCCTGCGGAATTTCTAGGCAATCTGCCGAAAAATCTGACGACGCATCTTACGCACAAGCTTTGTGCAGTGTTTCCTAAAGAGAAAGATTTTCGCCGCATCGGCGAATGTGACACAGAAAGGAAACGTAACCTATGGAAAATCAACTGGTTCTGGTACTGGACTTCGGCGGTCAGTACAATCAGCTTATTGCCAGACGCGTGCGGGAATGCGGCGTTTACTGCGAAGTGATTCGCTATACTACACCGCTGGAGGAAATTGCAGCACGGAAACCGGTGGGCATTATCTTCACCGGCGGTCCGAACAGCGTTTACGATGAAAAATCGCCGCATATCGCCAAAGAAATTTTTGAAATGGGTATCCCGATCCTGGGCATCTGCTATGGCTGTCAGCTGATGGCGTATACTCTCGGCGGTAAGGTGGCGACCTGCACCACCTCGGAATACGGCAAGACAGAAACCATTTATGACAAGTCCAGTGCTCTGTTCAGCAGCGAGGAACTGCCGGAACAGGCAATTTCGTGGATGAGCCACACCGACTACATCTCGGAAGCACCGGAGGGCTTTACCATTACGGCACATACAGAGAACTGTCCGGTAGCTGCTATGGAAAATCCGGAACGGAAGCTGTATGCAGTACAGTTCCATCCGGAAGTGAACCACACCCAGCAGGGTCTGACGATGCTGGACGGCTTTTTGAAAAATGTCTGCGGCTGCACCGGCGACTGGACCATGGGCAACTATGCGAAAACTGCTATTGCCCAGATTCGGGAAAAAGTCGGCGACGGTCGGGTACTGCTGGCACTGTCCGGCGGCGTAGACAGTTCTGTCTGTGCGGCACTGCTGTCCCGTGCAGTCGGCAAGAAGCTGACCTGTATTTTCGTAGACCACGGCTTCCTGCGGAAGAACGAAGGCGACGAAGTAGAAGCTGCATTTGCAGACAAGGACATCAACTTTATCCGTGTCAATGCCAAGGCTGCTTTCATGGAAAAGCTCAACGGCGTTTCCGATCCGGAAACCAAGCGTAAGACGATCGGCGAGGAATTTATCCGTGCTTTTGAACGGGAATCCAAGAAACTGGGCACGGTAGACTTTTTGGCACAGGGCACCATTTATCCGGACGTGATCGAAAGCGGCACCGGTGATGCAGCTGTCATCAAGTCCCACCACAACGTGGGTGGTCTGCCGGATTATGTGGACTTTCAGGAAATTATCGAACCGCTGCGGCTGCTGTTCAAGGATGAGGTGCGTCAGCTGGGTATCGAACTGGGTCTGCCGGAAAATCTGGTATGGCGGCAGCCGTTCCCGGGTCCGGGGCTGGCGATTCGTATCATCGGCGAAATCACCGACGAAAAGCTGTCCATTTTGCAGGACGCTGACTGGATCTTCCGTGAGGAGATCGCCAAGGCCGGACTGGACCGGAGCATTCACCAGTACTTCGCAGTGCTGACCAATATGCGTTCCGTTGGCGTAATGGGCGACGGCAGAACCTATGACTACACACTGGCTCTCCGCGGGGTAACTACCACGGACTTCATGACCGCAGACTTCGCACGGATTCCGTATGAGGTGCTGGAAGTGATCTCTGCCCGTATCGTCAACGAGGTCAAGAATATCAACCGCGTTGTGTATGATATTACCACAAAGCCGCCGGCTACGATCGAGTGGGAATAATGCAAACACTTGCTGAAACGACGTAATACCGTGCTTTTCGTGGCACAGTCAAGCTGAATGGCAACGTTTTGGCAACAATTCTCTGTCATCGGCAACAGTAACATAAATATTGTCTGAAAAGATAAGAGCTATCTGATTCGTATTTGAATCGGATAGCTCTTTTTGTTATTGGTATGTTTACTTGATTTTCTTCTTTGCTGTTACTTTGAGTTCACCACTGTGCAACAGCTCTTGTTTGAGAAAATCGCCATTCTCATATGTTCTCTTTTCAAACGGATTTCCTCTTCCATCAATTCCTTTTTCAAATGTACCTCTTCCGTCGGGAACATTTAATGTGAAATTGGATTCGCTGGAATTTGCAGGAACAAGTTCGTTTTTCTTCTTCATTTGAATTCCCCCTTCATAGGTTAAGGCATATACTTACAGTTTAATTATACAGAAAAGTTGAAAACACGTCAATTGGCATTATATCCAAACGTAAATTCGCATTTTTAGCATTATTTACAGATTATTATCGCCTTTACGAGACGCTTCATTTCTCTCCGCTTCCGACCTCGGATACCTGTATCTCCACTGGTCATACTCCTCACGGCTGATCTCCCCATTGCGGTACTTCTGAGCCATTTCCTCCCAGGGTTCGAGCAGACCTGTCATCTTTGCAAAGGTCGAGCCGTTCTGCTTGTTGATGCGGATACAGATTTCTCCGTCCAGACGGTCGATCTTGAAGCCGTATAAATCCTCTAACGCAAACAGCGTGTGCATAAGACCTGTGTAGCTGTCGATGTTCGGGACGTTCAGAGCTTCGGCCGATACGTCAAGTGCATCAGCAAGCTGTTTCACCAAATCGGCTTTGGGTGTTCTCGACCCCGATTCATACTGAGCCATACGAATATCGGCAGTCCGTTCCGAGAAGCCGACCTGCAAGCCTAAGAACTTCTGTGTCATACCTCTGAGGTTTCTGATAAACCTGATTCTTTCACCAATCGCCATATTGTCTCCTCCATTTTCAAAAAGCATAGCACAGGATATGCCTGCGCCGCCATATTTCACAAATTAATTATAACATATATGCTTAGTGTTTGTCAAGATAGTAGAAATAAAAATGTTTAGTGATTTTACACTTGACATAACGATATATGTTTAGTATAATAAAATCATAACTTAACGATTTAGAGTTAAGTTAGAGAAAGGAGATACTCTTAATGACAGATAAAAATTTTATGAGAGTAGAAGATGTTGCCAGGGAGCTTGATGTATCTAAGTCCTATGCTTATAAGATAGTACAGAAGCTCAACAAGGAGCTTGAAGCCAAGGGATATATTACGATCTCAGGCAGAGTGAACAGACAATACTTCCTCGAAAGGACTTGCTACGGCGGTTCTGCCGAGGACAGCGAAAGGAAGTGATACGATGTCAGTCTATAAGGACGGCAGCAAGTGGCGTGTGATCTACCGCTACACCAACAGCCGTGGAGAACGCAAACAGACACAAAAGCGTGGTTTCTCCACAAAGAAAGAAGCTCAGGCGTGGGAGCGTGAGCAGATGAACAAGACGGAATCCAGCCTTGATATGACCTTTGAGAGCTTTTCGGAGATATACTTCGAGGACATGAAGAAGCGTCTGAAGGACAACACATGGCACACAAAAGAACATATTCTTCGTACTAAACTGATTCCATTCTTTAGGAAAAGAAAGATGTGCGATATTCAGCCGAAAGACGTGATAGCGTGGCAGAACGAAATGCTTGAAGGTTCTACAAAAACAGGTAAGTCTTATTCGCCCGTATATCTGAAAACACTTCATAACCAACTCAGTGCCATATTCAATTATGCAGTGAAGTTCTACGGACTGGCAAGCAATCCAGCTGCTAAAGTAGGAAATATGGGCAAGGCAAAAAGTCGTGAGATGTTGTTTTGGACACAGGAGGAATACAAGCAGTTCGCAGAGGTCATGATGGACAAGCCTGTTTCCTTCTATGCCTTTGAAATGCTCTATTGGTGTGGAATCCGTGAGGGTGAACTTCTCGCCCTCACGCCTGCCGATTTCGACTTTGAGAAGCAGACTGTTTCTATCACGAAGTCCTATCAGCGTATCAAGGGACAGGATATTATTACTGATCCGAAAACAGCAAAGAGCAACCGTATTGTGAAGATTCCTGATTTTCTTTCTCAGGAGATACAGGACTTCATTGGTCAGCTTTATAGTATCGGAGAACATGACCGTATGTTCATGATAACCAAGAGCTATCTTCATCACGAAATGGACAGAGGAGCGAAAGAATCAGGTGTAAAGCGTATCCGCATTCATGACCTCAGACACTCGCATATCTCTCTGCTTATTGAAATGGGCTTCTCTGCCGTGGCAATAGCGGATAGAGTAGGTCACGAAAGTATTGACATCACTTATCGTTATGCTCACCTGTTCCCCAGTACGCAGAACGAAATGGCGGACAGGCTCAGTGACCTGAGAAGCGATGATACGGAGGGAGGTGAAGATGATGTCAGCGAAAAACCTTGACAGTAAGGGCAGATTCAGGGCGAGAACCATCGGTTTCCGTGTCTCGCCCGAAGAAGATCAGCTCATCAACTCGGCAGTCGCTCTTTCGGGACTTACCAAGCAGGACTACATCGTGAAACGACTGCTGTGCCGTGATGTGGTGGTGCAAGGCAATCCGAGAGTGTACAAGGCTCTGAAAAATCAGCTTGCGGAAGTCCTCGGTGAGCTGCGAAGAATACAGAACGGCTCTGCTGTGGACGATGAGCTGCTGTCTACGATACAGCTTATCACAACAACTCTGAATGGTCTGAAAGGAGATAGAGAATGACCGAAGAAAGAGAAATGACCGCCCCTATGACCTCTGTTGGCGCAGAGGTCGGGCAGTCACCTGATTTAACACCTATTATTATACCAGATTACGGGGAGAATTTCAACCCCTCAGCTGAGGAATTGTTCGAGACGCAGATGCAGTATGAACAGGAAATGCAGGCACAGGCTCAGGCGGAGCGTGAATCCGCACCGGGCTTTATGCAGACAGTTTCGATGCCGGAGCTTTATGAGATGGTCTATCCGGGCAAACCGCCGATCATCGACCGCTTCCTCTACCCAGGCACATACCTGTTCGTAGGAGCGCCGAAGGTCGGCAAGAGCTTTATGATGGCTCAGATCGCTTATCATGTCAGCTCAGGCACACCGATGTGGAACTATTCCGTCCGCAAGGGTACTGTGCTGTATCTCGCTCTCGAAGATGATTACCGCAGATTGCAGGAGCGCCTGTATCGAATGTTCGGAACGGAAACAACGCCCGATCTTTTCTTTTCAGTTGCTTCTAAATCGCTGAATGAGGGACTGCTCGATCAGCTTGATACGTTTCTGAACGAACACCCCGAAACCTCGATCGTCATCATCGACACATTACAGAAAGTGCGTGAAGCCGAGGGCGACACTTATAGCTATGCCCATGATTATGATATTATCGCAGGACTGAAAGCGTTTGCGGACAGGACAGGTATCTGCCTGATCCTCGTTCACCACACCCGCAAGCAGAAGTCCGATGATAATTTCGATCGCATCTCAGGCACGAACGGTCTACTCGGAGCAGCGGACGGAGCGTTCATCATGTATAAGAATAAGCGTTCCGACGGTAATGCGACGATTGAGGTATCAGGCAGAGATCAGCCCGACAAGAAGTTCATGCTTACCCGAAACAAGGAAACGCTGTGCTGGGAACTGAGCGGAGAGAAGTCTCCCGAATACACCGAGCCGCCCGAACCTGTGCTTGAAGCAATAGGCGGTTTCATCAATGCGGACAATCCGACTTGGGAGGGTACGGCTACCAAACTTATCGAAAAGCTGGAGCTTGACATCAAGCCGAATGCTCTGTCGCTGAAACTGAATGTCAACGCCGGAAAGCTGTACAATTTGTACTTCGTGCAGTATAGCAACAAGCGGACTCATAAGGCAAAGCTGATTCAGCTCCGCTATGATGCTGATCACCCAATCGTGATCTCGCCTGAACCAACAGAAGAAGAAACCGAAAAAAGTCCAGATGGTGTTCCTGCCGTTAAGGGAGAGATCATCATCAGCACCGATACCGTTGACGATATTGCAGGTGAAGATTACGACCGAGCTTATCAGCAGATGATCGACAATGCTTTAGCGTGACGATGTGCGTCGATGCGTCGATGGTTTGAGGGGTGTCTAAAACATCGTTACCACCGACGCACATCGACGCAGTTACAGCTATGTTTTTCAAAAAATGTAATGCGGATTTTTGATTCCTGTACCCACGATTTAGGCTGCTCCGACAGCCTTTCTTCTCCCGTCAGGGATAGCCCCGCAGGGCGGAGTAGTTCTTGTGGCGGTCTTATGCTGCCACAAGTACTACGGAGTTACAAGCGGCGCTCTGCACCGTTGTAATCGGCGCTCCGCGTCCCTCTCGCCCGTCAGGGCTTGGCGATAGCCATTCCGCATCAGCGGTCATGAAAGGAAGTGTTGCCCATGTAAATATGATTGGATTTAACAGAAAGAGATAACCAAATCCAATTAGAAACGAGGTCAATAAAATGAGAGAAAAACGAATCTCATTCGGTCAGGGAAAAGGTTCTCTGACTCACAATAACAGGGAGTTCGTTGCGGACAATGTTGACGTGTTCCGTACTCCCGATAATATCACTTTCGTGTGTCAGCCGATTGGCGAAGCATACGATCGGCTTTTCAAGGAATCAACCGAGCGTTATAATGCTAAACAGAAACGTAATGACCGCAAGGTTCACGGCAGCTACTATGAGTATCTTTTTGGAGTAAAACCTTGCAATACTGTCCGCACTGCCGCCGACAAACGAAAGAGCTTTTATGAGGACGTAGTTCAGATCGGCAAAAAAGAAGATTCGGGGTACGACGCCGAGGATTTTCAGCTCGTTGCCGACTGCCTGAAAGAGTATATGGAAGGTTTCCAAAGTCGTAACCCGAACTTTTACGTTTTTAACGCTGTCCTGCACATGGACGAGGTAACGCCCCATTTGCACATTGACTACATTCCTGTCGGTCACTACAAGCGAGGGCAGGACACGCAGAACGGTATCGCTCAGGCTCTCAAAGAAATGGGGTATGGCGAGGGTAAACAGGCAATTGCCCGTTGGCGAGCTGCCGAGGTCGAGGTGCTGAATAAAATCTGCTTTGAACATGGTATCAAGCCTCTTGCTCCAGAAAAGGCGAGAGGGACGTTAGAGATACCTGAATACAAGGAGAAGCGCAGACAGGCAGATGAACTTGCTTTGCAAAACGCTCAGGTAGAAGCGGAGCTTGGCGAGAAGCGTGAAATACTCAAAGTTGTCAAGGAGAAAACTGCTAAACTTACGGAGATAGACGGTATCGAAACAGGCAAGACCGTATTCGGCGGTAAGGTCACAGTGTCGCAGGAGGACTGGCAGAACGTCACTGATCTTGCAAAGAAAGAAGTTGCAACGCAGAAGCAGACCAAGAAGCTCCGCAAGGAACGTGATGAAGTTGTTCGAGAGCGTGACAAACTGAAAGCGAAGCTGTCGGCAGTTTCCTCGGAGCTTGCTACATATAAGAAGAAAGAGGAGGATGCTCGTTATTTCTCCCGTGAGAAGATGAAAAAAGAAGCAACCCGAATCAGCCGTGAGGACGAGCTATCACGTGAACTGAAAAAGGCTAAGGCTTTTATTTCTGCCTGCGGACTGAGTGTCGATTATCAGCAATTTAGGTATAACAGCACCACAAGAAAGAATGTGCTGGAATAAGGAGGGAAACACTATGATTATCAGAAGTAAAGACAAGGTTCAGGCAGGCGGCAAGAACAAGCCCGTATGGGTGCTCGACACCGATGCACTGACCGTCACCTACAACACACCAGATGCTGATCCGAGCGTGACAACATTCAGCTCCGATCACATCAAGTATCATCTGCACTATTCGGCGGAGTACCGTCCTACAAGGCTGAAAAAGCTCGTCAACGACGGAACGATACTCGGCTACCTGACCGAACTTGACCGTTCCGTAGCAGAAGCCATTGAGCGTCAGGTCGGAAAGATGCTCGAAAATGATGTGGAGTATATCAGAGCCGTGGCGGTCAGGGATCTTGCAAAGGCGAGAGGTCTGGAGAATATGGATCGCTTGATCGCCAGAGAGCCGGTGTATGAGGCTATGGTGTATGTGTGATGCCGTGATTTCCCCATAAACAGAGAGCCGAAGGATTCTGCGTGAGTCCTTCGGCTTTATTTTGTCAGCTCGGCTGTTATTTTCCCCAGCACACCGCAAACTGCTCCTGTGTGAGCTGCCTGCCGGACTGAGCGTTTTTAACACGGAAGGAATAATGCGGATGGTAGTTCACTTTATAAGCTACCCTCTTTTCAAAAGTTTGTAGAATAATTATTTTAAGTACTTGAACACAAGCCTAAGATGTGCTATAATAAAAGATGAAAACTTTGTTGATTGTAGCTTTAGGAGGTATTTCTATGGAATATAATGATTTGATTTTTAAAATCCCTGTTGAGTCTCAAACTTATGCAGAAGATTCCGCATTTATAATCTCACAGATTACTGCTATATTAGACGAAAGAAAGCGTGTGGGGGATAATAAGATTATACTTAATACTAATCTCAAACTCGGATTACCGTTAGAAAACATAAATAAGATTGCAGGTCCGATGATTGAGGCGTGGGCTGGTGAAGTATTCTCAGGGATCCGTGATGATATGAACAATCGGTATCGCTTAATTAATGTTGAAGCACAAGAGCGATTAGGTATGTCAGATATAGTCCTGCAATTCAAAAAAGATGGTCGTGTACTTACGGGTAATGTAGATGTTAAAGCAACTGCAAATGATATTCCCAATAGTGGAAAAGGTCCGAACATCACTTCTTTTTCAAGAATAAGGACCGCATATGTAACCGATCCCGATTTCATGTTCATTATCCTTTCAATTAAGCATAAAGTATATTCTGAAAGAAATAAGAACACAAATTTAGTAGATGGTATTATGGAAATAGTAGATTACAATGCTTATGATTTGAAGTTTATTAGCGATGCAGATATTAACTACAATCCTGCACTTGGAACAGGACAGATCCAAATAAAAGATATTCATTATGTTACATATCAGTACCGTACAACATGGGAGATGTGTCAGTTACTTGATCAAAAGTATTTGCACAGTACACGAAGAACATTTGATGATTTTTATAGGGAGGCTAAAAAGAATAAATGGATAAAGAATTAACACTTATTTGTGGAGATGCTCTTGAGGAATTAAAGAAAATACCCAGTAAAAGTGTTAAACTGGTTGTTACTGATCCTCCCTACAATTTGAATAAAGACTATGGAAACAATCAAGACGATTTAGAATTTAACGATTACCTTGAGTTTTCAAGAGCTTGGATAAAAGAAGCTTCAAGAATACTGACAGATGATGGGGCTATCTTCATATTTATGGGAATGAGGTATATTTCCTATATTTATGAAATATTAGAAAAAGAATTTGGGTTTTACTTTAATTCATGGATTACTTGGTTTTATACGCAGGGAATAGGCAAAACGAAAGGGTTTTCACCACGTCATGATGATATCCTGTACTTCACTAAGCATCCTAAAAAATTCACCTTTAATCTTGATAGTATACGAGTTCCTCAAAAGTTTTATAGATCTGTCAATAATATGAGAGGTGCTAACCCAGGTAATGTTTGGGAGTTCTCTCATATGCATTATTGTAATAAAAACAGAACAAAACACCCAACGCAAAAGCCAGAAGGCGTTTTTGAAAGAATTATTCTTTCTGCTTCAAATGAAGGAGATACAGTTCTTGATCCTTTTGTTGGCAGTGGTACTTGTTTAAGAGTATGTCAACAGACAAATCGCAAAGGAATAGGTATTGATATAAATCCTGAGTATATTGCAATGTCTCAAGCTCGACTTGAGGAGGCATTTATGGGATTTGATAGCATAGACGAACGAATGAAAAGAGTCCCAAATGACCTAAATGATGCACAAATTCGTATTGAATACATAGAAAACCACATTAATTGGTTTTTGAACAATCATCCTGATGCCATAGCTGAATACCTTGACGAAGTGCGAGCGAAATACTATGATAAGATGGAACAGAGTGGACAACTATGGTTCTTTGATAAGTATACAGTATCAGTATAGTCTATTGGCATACTTGATTCCCATTCCACACGAGTTTATATCATGATTATGGCGCACTCAAATTAAACTATTCCTTGGCACGCAGGCGGCAAGACCGTTTTGGAGAACTTGCAGATGCTTTGCAGGGATTGTAATTTGAAGAAGTCAGGGCAAGAATAATAGAATATATAAGCGAATTCCCTTGAAATAATACGGGTATCGTGGTATAATGTAGATATACTGGATAACCATTTTTTTCAGGGGGATTTTTATGGTCCATCATTTAGAAGTGACCGCAATGCATAAATAATATGTTTGTATACTTCACAAGAATGTTTTATGGGAGGAAAACAATAATGAGTAATAATCGTGGCTCCGAGTGGAATAGATGGGATCTACATTTACATACAGCATCATCTTATGACTATAAATACAAAGCTGATGATGCTGATGAATTGCTCTGTAAAGCCTTGAAAGATAATAAAATCAAGGCGGTGGCTATTACAGATCATTTTATAATCGACAAGTGTAGAATAGAAAATTTACGTAGTATTGCACCAGAAATAGTTTTCTTCCCTGGGGTTGAACTTCGTACAGATAAAGGGGCTAATAATCTGCATTTGATCCTGATTTTCCCAGATGAATCTGATCTTTCTACTCTTTCGGCTGATTTTGATGCAATAATGTTGAGACAAAAAGCCAAATCCAAAGATTCTAATGAGACTATATACTGGGAATTTGGAGATATTGTTGAATTTGCGAACGATCATAATGGATTAATCTCTATTCATGCAGGACGTAAAACAAATGGCATAGAAAAAGAGATAGGACATGCTCTTCCGGTAAAAGATGCAATAAAAAGTGATATAGCTGATAAAATTCATTTTTTTGAAGTAGGTCAAAAAAGAGACATATCAGATTATGAACAGTTTGTTTTTAAAGAAATCGAACGTAAGCCGTTGATTATGTGTTCAGACTCACATTCTCCGAATGAGTATTCTCCAAAAGAAGCACTTTGGATAAAGGCTGAGTTAACTTTTTCTGGGCTTAAACAATGTTTATATCAACCGCAAGAACGAGTTTTTATAGGAGAAATACCACCTGTTTTAGATAGAACGAATAAGAATAAGCAAAGCAATATATCATCTATATCTTGTTTTCGTATAGAAAGCCCGATAAATGATGATTCTGAGTGGTTTAAATTTGAACTTCCACTCAATCCAAGTATGGTTGCTATTATAGGAAATAAAGGGAGCGGAAAAAGTGCTTTTTCTGATATAATTGGACATTTATGTAATTGTAGTACTATGGAAAGTGCTTCATTCTTAAATGCCAAACGATTCAGAAAAGCTCCGAAGAATTATGCTGATGATTATGAAGCAGCGTTAATATGGTTGGATGGAAAAAAAGATGTTAAAAAACTAACTGTTAGTCAAAATAGTAGCTCAATTGAAAATGCTCAATACTTGCCACAAAAATATATCGAGGATGTATGTAATGACTTTGGTGATGTTTTTCAAAAAGAGATTGATAAGGTGATTTTCTCTTATGTCGATAAATCTGAACGAGGCGATGCGCAAAATCTTGATGATCTAATAAGGATAAAATCTAAACCACTCGAAATACAATTTCAGGACGAACGAATAAAACTTCAAGAAATCAACGAAATAATAATTAAGCTTGAAGCAAAAAAGACAAACGAATATCATAAGAAAATTGAAGAACATCTAAAAAAAGCTGAAGAAATACTTGAACGCCATGATAAATCAAAGCCTAAAGAAGTTACTAAACCAGATCAACAAGAAAGCGATACAAAATACAAAGAAAAACTTGAAAAGCTCAATCAAGAAATTCAAGAGAAGAAGGATTTGATAAAAAAAGCAACTGATAAGATTGCCGAAATTAATAGTTTGATTAATGATATAAAAATAGTGATCGCAAAAATATCACTTCTGCAAACACAATTTGGAGAGGTAAAAGATACTATTTCCGACTTGATCAATAAGTATAAACTTAATGAAACAGACTTTGTTTTTGAATTGACAACACCACAGGCAATTTTAGAAGAGTTGATAATAAAAAGTGAAAAAGAAAAGGAAGAAATTCAAGCATCGATTTCTGATGAACAAAAAGGTTTTTCTTCTCAATTAAAAAAAGCAGAAACTGAAAAAGAAAAGCTTATTTCTTCTGCAAATGTTGAAGAAAAGATTTATCAGAAGTATTTAAGCGATCTATCGGAATGGAATGATAAAAGACTTTCTATTATTGGCGACAAGGACACCGAGGAATCAATTGAATACTATAAAAATGAATTGGATTACATTAGTACAAAACTCGAATCTGAGTATAAAGCATTAATTGAGGAACGATACAGTATTGCCAAACGTTTATATAATGGGATAACTAAATTATCAAAAATCTATCAAAGTATTTATACCCCCATTCAAGGTGAAATAGCTAAATTGCTTGGAGATCTTGAAGATGGTGTTATGTTTCATGCAGAAGTGTTTATGAAAGACCATAATCTCTCTCAAAATATTTTGAATTACATTAATCAACGATATAATGGTAAGTATGGTCGTTCACATAATTCACTTCAAGAAATTGAAGCACGCATAAAAGAAACTGATTTCGGTAATGAAGATAGCGTTATTTCATTTGTATGCGATATGGAAAATGTAATTACAAGCGAACTTGAATCTGCTGAAAACAGAGTTCCCAAACGTCAAGAGTTTTATGACTTTATTTTTGGATTGAAATACATCGGTGTCAATTTCAAGTTAAGAATGGGGAAGCGATCCTTAGAAGAGCTTTCACCAGGCGAGCGTGGTATTGTACTCTTGATTTTTTATCTTGCACTCAGCAAAGAAAATAAACCCATAATCATAGACCAGCCAGAAGACAATCTTGATAATCAATCTGTTTATAGTAAACTTGTTCCATGTATATGTAGAGCAAAACAGAAACGTCAAGTGATTATTGTAACTCATAATCCTAATATTGCAGTGGCTTGCGATGCTGAACAGATTGTTTTCTGCGAAAAAAACAGCGATTCAAATGAAATAAGATATAAGTCTGGGGCTATAGAAAATCCCATAATCCGCAAACATGTTGTTGATGTGCTTGAAGGAACAATGCCTGCATTTGATTTGAGAAGATTAAAGTATGATTAATACACCCTAAATATAACAATGCTTCACAGAAGTATCATACTATTTTATCTTGACAATCGGTTATATTTGCGCTATAATCAAAACGTCACCGGCAACACAATGGCAACAAAAATTCAGATACTCCAAATCTGACAGACAACTGAGATAATAGAGATACCACAAGCGATAAAACTTAACTCAAACTGGTTAAGATTACGGTTCAAGGAGCGAGTGGGAATAATTCCTCATTTAAGGCAATACCGCACAAAGAGCGTCTGGCGACTTTGCACGCCATCTACTTGCAAATTTCCCTTCAGAGCCTGTTTCGCATCTTCTCGCACGCATCTTGCGTGCATATTCTCCCTTCATCTCTCAAAAAATCTGACGACGCAATCTGCATACGTCAGATACGAAACAGACTCTCATATTTCACGAAAAATTTGACGACGCATCTGTCGCACAATCTTTGTGTGGTATTGCCTTAACATAATAACATAGCATATTTAAAAGGACTGACCGATTTCCCCGGTCAGTTTTTTTATAGCACTGCCGCCGCACCCCACCACCACTTTTTGTCAATTTTATAAATTATGTCACTTCTCCCGCGAAACACTTGAAAACTATTGGCAATCATGCTATACTATTACCATAAGGGAAGCAATCGAGGTTTGACAAAAGGAGGTGTGCCCGATGAAATGGCTGTCAAAGAAAAGTCTGCTGATCTGTCTGACACTGCTGATGCTGGTTGTGGTAGTGGTTTCCATGATCGTTACCACGGGCATGCCTGTGAGAGAAGATGCGGTGAATATGGTGCTGGATGACTGGACTACGGAGCAGGTTATTGACCCGCCGGACGATCCTTATTACAGCGGAGAAAAGACAGTCTATCAGCTGGTGATGTCCCATAAAATTACATCGGAAATGCGTGGGAAAGTGATCTCTTTCCGGACAAATGATTCCTATGTGGATGCCTACCTCACTGACGTGACAGGCACGCCGGAAGACGATGCAGTACACATCTACCACTTCGGGGAACGCTTAAAGATCTGCGATTCACCGGGGACTTATACCCATTTTATCCGACTGCCGGAGTCCGCAGTCGGGCAGGTGACCATTTGTGTGGAAACGGTATATGCCAACAAGTTCATGCCCTCTTATGAGGTGGCGATCGGCACCCAGAACGAACTGCTGTTCAACTACCTGCGGCAGAATATGCTGAGCGGCATTTCCAACGTAGCAATGCTGCTTGCTGGTGTACTGCTGCTGGTGATCTATACGGTGGGCAGAACGAAGCATGTTTCTGCACCGGAAACTCTGTCGCTGGGCTGCCTTTCGATCGTGTTTGCGGTGAATCTGAACTGCCCGCTGTTTCTGAACCAGTTCCTGTATCAAAATGCAGTGGTGCAGTATTATGTCAACTACTTTTCGCTGTTTCTGCTGCCGCTGCTGGCGATGTTTTACTTTGAGGATATTGTGCCGGATCTCCGCATCAAATGGTCGTTTTATAGCTTTCTGGTGCTGGAGTGCGTGTTGAGTGTTCTGCACTTCACCGGTATCGCGTCCTATACCCGCACCATTAAAGTTTTCATTGCAGCACTGGGCATAGTTGCTGTGATGTTTATTGTGATGATCGCAAAGCGATACCGGCAAATGGAGAAGATCAACCGTATCAGCTTACTGCTCCTGCTTGCTTTTGTGTGCGGCAATGTTCTGTTCTTCATTTTCGTTTCTACTGTAGGCGACCAGACGTTTATTGTCCGGACAGGCTTCCTGCTGTATCTGGCACTTTCCGTGGTGAACGGACTGCGAAAACTGATGGTGGAGATGAATCGGGAACGGGAAACCAGGCTGCTCCAGACACTGGCGTATACGGACAACCTGACCAAGCTGGGGAACCGCTATGCTCTGGAACGCGATGCAAGAAAGTACGTGCTGGAACGTACCAGTATTGTGTCCATGGATCTGAACCTGCTGAAAATGGTGAATGACACCTTTGGACATGCCGGCGGGGATATGCTGCTGCAAAGTGCCGCCAAGTGTATGACTTCCGTGTATGATCAGGTGTATCGGGTAGGCGGTGATGAGTTCATTGCCCTGTTAGACGGCAAAGACAGCGATGACTTGCAGCGGCTCTACGACCGGCTGAAGCAGAAGATCACTGAGATGAACGACAGCCGGAAAGACTACGGGGCATTCTCACGGGAGACGGAGTTCCGGTTAAGCATTGCAGTAGGGTATTCCGCTTATGCGGCAGGGGACAGCAGCTATGAGCAGATCATGAGCCGTGCAGATGCGGCGATGTACGCAGAAAAAAAGACAATGCATCACGGCAGAAGCCGGTGATTTTAAAGGCAACACCGCATAAAGCAAAAAGGGCGAACCGATACGATTTCGGTTCGCCCTTGGTGTAGTGTTGTCTTTCTGATTACGAATCCTGTTCCGAGATGACTTTTTGCAGCGTGCCGTCTGTATACGTAACGCTGTCACCCTCGAAAATGTCCAGTGTGTAAAGTGCGGCATCGGAATAGGAAATGGTTTTCCGGCTGCCGTCCGCCGCTTCCAGCACTACCTCTGCGGTAGGCTCTGCATGTTCTTCACAGCCATAGTCGCTCTCGTAAATGTGCAGGACGCGGTAAATGGTCTGGTTCATATTACTGCAGTTCCTCCATGACTTTCTCCAGCTTTTTCATCAGATCCTCCGGAATGTCCGACACCATGAGCCAGCGGATCACGTCCAGCGGAGCATCGTCCTTGATCTCCTCCACAGTCATGTCTTTCAGATGTTCTACAAATGCGGCGATCATTTTTTCCGACTCGGCATCGTCTGCCTGTTTTTCTGCTTCCATATCCTCCAGAAAAGATGCCTTCGCCTCGTCCAGCATGGCAAAACGGGTGGTCTTCAGCAGGAGAATGCCGCATTTGTGACACAGCTCCGAGAGGATCGCTTCAGTTCGCTCGTCGCAGACGGCAATGCTCTTGGGGCAGCGACCGTAGTCGATAATTGCCTGTACGAAGCTGTCCAGTGCCTTTTGGAGAATATCTGCGTTGTACTGTAGTGGCTGCTGGGGCAGAAGCTGCTCCCGCTTGGTGTCCAGAATCATCAGCAGGAACGGGAAAAACGGTGCACCCTCTTTGGCGAGCACAGGACTTGAAAATGGAAACAGCTGGCATTCCCATTTGCCGCCGCCCTTTTTCATGCGGCGGATCTTCTGCTGCATGGCATCGCTCAGCAAAGGTTCCGTCAAAGAAGATACTGTTCTTTCCGGCGGCACCATGGTGCTCCATGTCTTACCGTCATACAGCGGCAGTGTGTCGATGCAGGAGCTGATGCCCAGTTCGGCCGGTGTTTTTCCCTGTCCCAGCTGCTTATGGAGATCCAGTGCTGCACAAAGCCCCAGTTCCAGTATGTCTGCCTGTTCTTTGGTTTCCAGAAACCATGAGCAGTGGTAGGGTTCGGAGTTCCGCAGGCAGAAGTAGGCGTTTTTGCCGCGGAATGCGATGTTGTTTTCTCTGGCGTAGTGCCGCAGGCTTTGCACTTCCGTTTCTGTCAGTCCGTCTTTGCGGCAGAATACTACCTGTACACAGGATTGGGACATCATCTGTTCCAGACGAGCTTCTTCCGTTTCTACCGGTTCGCTGTAGAAATTGCAGATGCTGTTCCAGCCGGCATCACCAAAATAAATGGACAGGGAAATAAAATCCCCCTCATTTCCGGTCAGAATGCAGCAGCCGGTTTGTCCGTCGGGCATCTGGATCGCAAACGGCTCGGAATCCCGTATGGATTTCCACAGTTTTGTCTGCTTAAAGGCAAAGATAAGGGGATAGAGTTTTTCCATGTAAGCGAGCATTTCCGAAGACGGACTCGGCAGAAGCGGTTCTTCCGGCTCGAGATTTACTTGATTTTGATTCATATGGGACATGACCTCTTTTCGTTTTATACAGTGTTTCCCTGATTCGGCGTTTCCCTTAGGCAATACCGCACAAAGATTGTGCGACAGATGCGTCGTCAAATTTATCGTCAGATGAAACAAAAAGCGGAGTGAATACTGGATGTATTCACGAGCATTTTTGTGAAATATGAGAGCCTGTTTCGTATCTGACGTACGCAGATTGCGTCGTCAGATTTTTTGAGAGATGAAGGGGAAAACGGAGAAAATCCTTTGTGGATTTTCGAGTATTTTCCCGAAATATCTCGGAAAATATGCACGCAAGATGCGTGCGGGAAGATACGAAACAGGCTCTGAAGGGAAATTTGCAAGCAGATGGCGTGCAAAGTCGCCAGACGCTCTTTGTGCGGTATTGCCCTTAGTATATCACATTTTTCGACAGACTGCAACCGCATTCGGCGATTTTTTGAAAATTCCGCAGAATCGAAAAAGTTGTTTTTGCTGTCGAATCGCCGGAATTCCCTTTGTTTCACAAACCCATATCACGTAATTTTCACTAAAAAATCAGTTGCAATTCCAGTGCGGTTATGGTATAATTGATAAGGCAACACCGTGCAAAGCTTGTGTGTAAGGTGCATCGTCAGATTTTTTGGCAGATTGCATAGAAATTTCGCAGGCAGACTAGATGCAGTGTTGCCATAATATGTAGTGTCTAGTGTCTGGTCATTTGGGACACGATGCATATGAAGCGACTTTGCACCGGTTTGGTGCGGAGCTGCCATGAAAACGAAAGTGAGGCACAAAAGATGTGTGGAATTGTTGGATATGTGGGCAAACGGGACTGTACGGAGGTCCTGCTGAACGGTCTGGGAAAACTGGAATACCGCGGCTATGACTCTGCCGGCATTGCTGTCTTTCAGGACGGAAAAATCACTGTGGCGAAGTCCAAGGGCAGACTGAAAGATCTGGAGGAAAAAATGGAGCGTGAGGGCAGACCTTTCGGGCATGTGGGCATTGGCCACACCCGCTGGGCGACCCATGGCGAACCCTCTGACGTAAACGCTCACCCCCATAGCGGCGGCAGAGTGACGATCGTACATAACGGCATCATCGAGAACTATAAGGAACTCAAGGACTTCCTTGCGGGAAAAGGCGTGACCTTTACCAGCGACACTGACACCGAAGTGGTGGCAAAGCTGCTGGACTACCGCTATAACGGCAGCCCCATTCAGACCATTTCGGAAACCGTCCGCGATCTGGAAGGTTCCTATTCGCTGGGCATTATCTTCGCAGACCACCCCGAGCAGGTGTACGCTGTCCGCTGCGAAAGCCCGCTGATCGTGGGTGTCGGCAAGGACGAAAGCTTTATTGCCTCTGATGTGCCGGCAATCATCGAATACACCAGAGATTACTATCTGCTGGAACACGAGGAAATTGCCGTGCTGGACGACAACGGCGTACAGATCTTCGATGCGTTCGGGCAGCCGGTGAAAAAGGAACTGAAAACCGCAGACTGGGATGTGGAGGCGATCGGCAAGGGCGGCTATGCCCACTTTATGCTGAAAGAGATCCACGAACAGCCCAACGCGATTCGCAACACCATTCTGCCGCGGATTCAGGACGGCTTGCCGAATCTGGAGGAATGCGGCATCACACCGGAGGTGCTGCGGGAATTCCGGCACATTCAGGTAGTTGCCTGCGGTACGGCAATGCATGCCGGAACAGTGGGCAAGTATGTCATTGAAAAGCTGGCACGGGTGCCGGTAACGGTGGACATCGCTTCGGAATTCCGCTATCGGGAACCGCTGGTGGGAGAGGGCGATCTGGTCATCATCATCTCCCAGTCCGGCGAAACTGCCGACAGTCTGGCAGCTCTGCGGCTGGCGAAATCGCTGGGGGCAAAGACTCTCGCCATTGTCAACGCAATGGGTAGTTCCATTGCACGGGAAGCAGATATGCTGATCTACACCCATGCCGGACCGGAAATTGCCGTGGCATCGACCAAGGCGTACATGGTGCAGATCGCGGTGATGTATCTGTTTGCCTTTGAGCTGGCTCTGGCTGTGGGCAACATTGACGAAACAGAGTGCCGCCGTCTGGTAAAGCTTTTGCAGGAAACGCCGGAAGTGATCACCGGCATTCTGGAACACAAGGAGCAGACACAGTATATTGCCTCCTCCCTCATCACCGCCGACAGCCTGCTGTACATCGGACGCGGACTGGACTACGCCCTGAGCATGGAAGGCTCGCTGAAGCTGAAAGAAATCTCCTATATCCACTCGGAGTCTTATGCAGCCGGAGAACTGAAGCACGGCACCATTTCGCTGATTACGGAAAACATGCCGGTCATTGCCGTAGCGACCCAGAAGGCACTGCGGGAAAAGACCATCAGCAACATCAAGGAAGTCAAGGCACGTGGTGCACGGGTCATTCTGGTGTGCCGTGAGAGCGACAATGTGGATCCGGACGCAGTAGACCTGAAGTTTGGTCTGCCGGAATTTGACGACCTGCTGATGCCCATGATCGCTGTGGTACCGTTGCAGCTGATCGCATACTATACTTCTGTGCTCAAGGGCAATGATGTAGATAAGCCGCGGAATCTGGCAAAGTCCGTGACAGTGGAATAATAGAAAAGGAACGGGAAAAACATGAAACATACCAAAATCGTGCTGCTGACTGCGGCAGTCGTCATGATGACACAGGCACTGGGACTGTCGGCTGCGGCAGAGGAAGAAACCTCTGCCCAGAGCGGCGAAGAAAGCGTGATCGACGCAGACAGCTTATCCAGCGATGAGAGCAGCAAAGAAACGCTGACCAGCGGGGATTATTCCTATACGCTGGACGGTGACAACGCCACCATTACCAAGTATAACGGCAGCGAAACTGCCGTTACGATACCGGACAAGCTGGACGGGCACACCGTTACCACACTGGGCAGCGGCACATTTGCCACCAAGGATATGATCACTTCGATCACCATTCCGGCAACGGTTGACACAATCAACAGTTCCTGCTTCTACGGCTGCACCGTGCTGGAACAGGTGTCGCTGGCAGAGGGCAACACGGCGTTTACGGTGACGGACGGCGTACTGTTTTCCGCAAACGGAGAAGATCTGATCGTCTATCCGCAGGCAATGGAGGGCACGTCCTATACCATTCCGGACACTGTCAGAGAGATCTGGACCTCTGCTTTTTCCAATACCAAGCTGACTGACGTGACATTTCCGGACGGACTGCTGTACATTGACGACTGGGCATTTGCCTCCTCGGCACTGACTTCTCTGGATCTGCCGGATACTGTCACAGAAATCGGACAGTACGCCTTTGCATACTGCACTGGCATTTCGGAAATCGACATGCCGAAAAATCTGGAACTGATTCAGGCGGCAGCCTTTGCCGGCGAAACCAGTCTGACCAAGGTGACATTTTATGACAGCCTGACGGATATTCAAATGGCAGCCTTTGCCGGCACCGGTCTGAAAGAAGTGACCATTCCGGAAAGCGTTTCCACCATTGGATTCTGTGCATTCGGCTATGAAGACGATATGGTGACCAAGGTACAGGACTTCGTGATCTACGGCAAGGTCGGTTCACAGGCAGAGGCATACTGCACCGCAGAGGACTCTGAAAACGACTATTCCAACAACTTCAAATTCCGCAGCGTGATGTCCGAGGAAGTTTCGGATACGGAGAATACGGCTGTTGCTGTTGAGGAAACCGAAAGCGGCTGGCAGAAATACGGCAAGTGGATCCTGCTGGGAGCCGGTGCACTGGTACTGCTCATCGGCGGCGGAGTGCTGATCTTTGCTGGCGGCGGAAAGCAGAAGAAATCCGGCAAGGCAGCCAAAAAGGATACCCAGTCTGTGGAAAGTAAAGAAGAGCCGGAAGCGGCAGACCATGAGGATACCAAATGAGAACGTGGAAACAGCTGATTTGCGGACTTTTGGGAACCACGCTGTGTGCCGGACTGCTGGGTGCAGTGCCGGCAGCGGCGGCAATGACAACGGAGAGTGCAACAGAAGATGACAGCGGCATTTCTGTGGACACTTCCGGCGATGCTGCCTACGATGTGTTCACCTATCGGGAAAATGACACCGGCGTGACCATTACCTCCTGTGACACTTCTGCCACAGCAGCGAGCCTGCCGGAGGAGATCGACGGGAAACCGGTGACAGAGATCGGCGATGCCGCCTTTATGAACTGTCAGTTCCTGACCTCGCTGACGATTCCGTCCCACGTGACAAAAATCGGGGAAAGTGCCTTTTCGGACTGTCCCATGCTGTGCACAGTGTCTTTGCCGGAGGGACTGCGGGAACTGGGAAAGGGTACTTTTGAATCCTGCACCATGCTGAGTGAGGTGAACATTCCCTCCACGCTGACAGAACTGCCGGAGGCGGCGTTCTACAATTGCAGCTATTTTCCCAGCTTTACGGTGCCCGCCAATATCCAGACCATTGGCAGCGAGGCGTTCTACAGCTGCACTGCCCTACAGGAAGTGACCCTGTCCGAGGGCATTGTCAGCATCGGGGACTATGCGTTCCAGAACTGTCAGGTGCTGGAAACCGTTTCCCTGCCTGCCTCCTGCACCACACTGGGAAATTATGTGTTTGACGGCTGTCAGGCACTGACGGCATTTTCCGTTGCACCGGAAAATCCGGCATATCAGGAGCAGGACGGCGTGCTGTTTACCGCAGCCGGAGAAACGCTGCTCCGCTATCCGCAGGCAAAGGCGGAAACCAGCTACACCGTGCCGGAGGGCTGTACCACGCTGGCGGACTGGAGCTTTATCGGCTCTACAGCATTGGAGCAGATCAACATTGACGGGGTGACTGCGATCGGAGAGGACTGCTTCTATTACTGCACGGCTCTGAAAAGCATCACTGTGCCGGAGGGCATCACAGAACTGAACGGGGCAGTATTTGCCTACTGCTTGTCCATGGAGGAGGCGACACTGCCGTCCACCATACGAAAATTGGGGAATCATTGCTTTTATTCCTGTGCCAAGCTGAAAAAACTGGAACTGCCGGACGGTCTGACCACGATCGGCGACCAGTGCTTCTATAACTGTGTGGCACTATTGCAGATGAATCTGCCGAAAAGCATTACAGAGATCGGGGAACAGGCAATCGGATACTATACGCCGTCCGATGCCAAAGACAACGAGGCAAAAGAGATCGACCAGCTGTGCGTGTACAACGACGGCAGCGAAGTGGTGCGGAAGTACATGCAGCACTGGAGAGCAAACACCTATAAATACTGGCTGATCGGCGGCGGGATCACTGTAGTCGTTGCCGGCGGTATTGTTACGCTGATCGCTGTGCACCAGAGTCGGAATAAGATCCGGCCTACCAGTCGGCATGCCTCGGCAACAAAGAAAAAGTGATACCGGCACATCTGCCGCAGAAAGGAACCCGAAATCCATGAAGTCTACATTTTCATTTGCATTCAAACGAGGTGCTGCTGCCCTTGCCGCAGCATCGGTTGCTGTCTGTGCTCTGCTGCCTGCCGGCGGCGTGGTATGGGCGGCAGAAACCACTACTGCCGAGAGCAGCGACACGTTCGATGACGGCACGCTGACTTATAAAAAGCTGAGCAATACCACAGTTTCTGTCACTGACTGTGTGGAGTCGGCGACTCATATCAGTATCATGCCGAAGATCGACGGCTATGACATTGTATCGATCGGGGAAGAAGCTTTCGCCAACTGCACGTCGCTGCAAAGTGTGACCATTCCCGCCAGTGTGACCGAGATCGGTTCGGCTGCCTTTTACGGCTGTACCGCACTGACCAAAGTGACTGTACCGGACGCTGTGACCAAAATCGAACAGGGCACATTTTTCAGCTGTACCGCACTGACTGACCTGACACTGGGCAAGGACACCACGGAGATCGGCGATATGGCATTCGGCTACTGTACCAGCCTGGAAACTGTGACACTGCCCGATACAGTGGAAACACTGGGCGATCAGCTGTTCTACTACTGTACGGCTCTGGACAAAGTGCAGATTCCGGAAAAGGTGACGGAACTGGGCGGCTATACCTTTTACGGCTGCATGTCCCTGAAGTCCTTTACCGTTCCGAAGAATCTGGAGAATATCGGAGCCATGTCCTTTGTGGCATGCCCGTCGCTGGAAACCATTGCGGTAGAGGACGGCAACACCAAGTATCAGGCAGTGGACAACGTGCTGTATGATACAGAGGAAAGCATTCTGTATCTCTACCCCGCAGGGCGGACGGATACCAGCTTTACTTTGCCGGAAAGCACACTGGTGGTCTATGCCGGTGCGTTCTTTGCAGCAGGCAACCTCCAGCAGATTAACTTTGATGAGAAATTACAGTACATCGGCGAAATGGCATTCGATTTTTGCAGCGGGCTGACCAGCCTGACTATTCCGAAAGCAGTTACCACCATTGGAACGACTGCATTTGCCGACTGTACTGGTCTGACTTCTGTCACTTTTTCCGGTGCCTCTGACGAGGACGGCGGCGAGGGCGGCGATCTGGAAATCGGGGACTACGCCTTTTTCTGTGACGACAACCTGAAAGAAGTTCAGCTGCCGAAGCGGGTTTCCTCTGTGGGCAAGTACGCTTTTGGCTGTACCTCTCCTGCTGACGATGACGACAGCGAGGACTATGTGACAGTTTCGTCAGACTCCGGCGACAATCTGAAAGTCAAGGCTCTGGACGGCTTCCTGCTGATCGGCTATACCGGTGCAGCATCAGATTATGTCAAGGACTGCGACGTGAAGATCAGCTTCAAGGCAATGAACGTCAACTGGAAAGCTGTTATGCTGTGGGGCATACTGGCGGTGGTTTTGGTGGCAGTGCTGCTGATCGCAATTCGCCTGATCCGCCGGAACATGATGACAGCAGAGGAAAAGAAAGCCTTGCAGGAAGCCGAAGCCGAGCACAAGATCCCGCTCTCCCAGCGTGGCAAGCAGGACGAAGCTGCAGAGGAGAAACCGGAATACGATGACGGTTACCGCAGCATTCTGGACGATGACGATGAGGACGCGGCGGAAGAAGTGGCAGACTATGAGCAGACCATTTCACACAGCCAGCTGCACCATATCGGTCACGCCGATATGCCGGCAGCAGAGGACGAAAAGAAAGACGAGGAAGACGAGGAATAGGGAAACACCAATCATGTGACCATTTCTGCGGAATGCGTGTTGTTATAGGTGAACGGCCGTTCGGAACATACGAAAGGAGTGAACCAGCGTGCAGGAACGTTCTCTGATACGCAGACTCAAACAGCACCACCCGCAGGCTCTGGAGGAGTTGATTACAACTTATAGCCCCTATGTGGGAACGATCATACGCAATATTATCGGAAAGTATCTGGCAGAACCGGACGTGGAAGAACTGACGGCAGATGTGTTTCTGGCGGTGTGGGAACATACCGACCAGCTGAAAGCCGGAAAGCTGACGGCATATCTGGCGGCAATTGCCCGAAATCGGGCGAAGAACCGAATCCGCAGCTATCACGAAACCGTGAATCTGGAAGATCTGGTGGAGATTGGCAGCGAAGAAGATGTAGAAGGCAACATCGACCAGAAGATTCTGGGGGAACTGCTGCAGGACGTACTGGACACCCTCTCCGCAAAGGACAGGGAGATTCTGGTGCGGTACTACTATTGCTATGAACCCGTCCGGCAGATCGCCGGCACGCTGCACATGAGCGAATCCGCAGTGAAAATGCGAATGAGCCGTGCCAGAAAGAAGTTGCAGCAGGAACTGGTGGAACGGGGATATGCGTATGAAGACACACCGGCAGTGCAGCAGGTTCGCTTCACCGCCATGGGGAAAGGAGCTATCTCATGAAATGGAATTGCTTTGATTGGTTTGACCACTATGCAGCAGAAAAAAATGGTGTGCCGAAGCTGGAAACCCAGCCGATTCATACCGATGCAATTTGGAAACGGGTGCAGGAACAAGCTGGTACTGCTCCGCAGCCGAAGCGGAATCGCATGCACATGACCAAGTGGGTGGCAGGCATCGCCGCAGCGGCAGTGCTGGTCACTGGCGGCACAACGCTGGTAGCAGCAGCCGGCTACGGCGGACTGGACGCATTCTTCCAGAGCCTGATCGGTGAAGAAACACCGAAAGATCCGGAAAAGCTGGCGGCTCTGGTCACTACGCCAGCAGCGGACTTCGACAGCACCAACGAGAATGTACAGTTTAAGCTGCTGGGCATGTACGGCGATGACAGCCAGGCAATGCTGAGCTTTCAGGTGACTGCCATGGACGGTGTGGCGTTGCAGGACGGCTTGGCACTGCCCTATCAATTGCTCTTGCTGGATGCAGACGGCGGCAGTGAGACACTGGACTGTTATGGCAGAACGGTAGATGTCCGGGAAAAGGACGGAGCGTATTATATCAACCTTCGTATCAACCACACGGACTTGCAGGGAAAAACACTGGATGTGACTTTTGGAAGTTTCTATACAGAGGCACAGGTCTCTCAGATCTGGGAACAGCTAACAGCCTATGACGACCAGTTCCTACAGGAGTATGTCCGGCAGAACTTCGGGGAAGATGCGTTGAAAGACTGGGGGGACGGCGATCTTCCGGCAGGTTTTGATGTAAACGCTTGGAAAGCTTATCGCCGGGAAAACCAACTGGCGCAGAAGTGCAGCGACCGGGAAAAGGAACTCTATGCAGAGACAGAGGGTGTAGTTTCCGGCAACTGGCACACTAGCGTTACATTGGATTTTGCCAGTGCAGCACCCATCACAGCTGATTTTGACGGAGGCACAGTAAACTTGCAGGAACTTTCGGCAACGATCACAGCTCCGGCAGAATGGGATGACGAGAGCCACACAGTCGATTATGTCATCACGCTGAAAGACGGCAGAAAGATTTTTGATGAGTTGGTACAGAATGCAGAAGGTGAGGAGATGCTGCGGCGGATCCATGCGCTGCCCGGCTGCGGAACAGGCACCATCGGGCAGTATGTGCCGCTGACAGAGGTCTATTGGGATGCGGACAGCGCCGCAGATGTGCTTTGCTACAGCGAACCCATCAATCCGTCAGAGGTGAAGACGATCACCGCATATCGCTTTGCTTTTGCGGGCGAAGCTTCTGACGGCACCAGCGGACTGAGCGGCTATGATCTCACTGACAGCACGGTGATCTATCGTGCACAATAACGCGCAGAGAAAGGGATGTTTCATATGAGTAGAAACCAACAGCACCGCCGGAAACGGCAAAAACAGTTATGCCTGATTGCACTGCTGCTCTGTCTGGCAGTGCTGGGGTTTTCTGTGTGGCTCTTGTTCATCCCCAACACACTGAATCGCGCC
Organism: Ruminococcus sp. OM06-36AC; assembly: GCF_003438725.1. Taxonomy (NCBI): domain Bacteria; kingdom Bacillati; phylum Bacillota; class Clostridia; order Eubacteriales; family Oscillospiraceae; genus Ruminococcus; species Ruminococcus sp. OM06-36AC. The sequence goes on along the minus strand of NZ_QSTT01000001.1, from coordinate 289,621 downwards.
GGAGAATCCTCTGCCTTGCAGAACAGCGCTTCTGACAGCAGCACTGCCGCCGGAACCAATGCTCCCGATACGCCGGCTAATACCGATGCACAGGGATTTCTGGCGGTGCTGGAGGGCAGCACAGCACAGCTTCCCGCAGCAGACGGCAGCTGGAACAGCAGTGACACTTCCGTTGCAGAAGTAGACAGCAGCGGCACAGTCACCGGCGTACAGCAGGGCAGATGCCAGATCACTGACGGCAAGACTAATTACCAGATCGCCGTGCGGCATCTGGAACAGCGGCAGGAGGGAACCTATGCAGACGGCATTCTGATCGTCAACAAGTCCTATCCGCTGTCTGCCGACTATGATCCCGGCTTGCAGCCCATTACCAAGGACGCGTTTCAGAAGCTAAGTGACGCGGCGGCACAGGAGGGGCTGGATCTGTATATTGGTTCCGATTATCGGGATTATGCCTATCAGGTGAAGATTTATAACAACTACTGCGATCTCTACGGTTCGGAACAGGCGGACAGCTTTTCTGCCCGTCCAGGCTATTCCGAGCACCAGACCGGACTGACCATTGACTGCAACACGATTGACGATGCCTTTGGCGATACGCCGGAAGCTGCGTGGCTGGCACAGCATTGTGCGGACTATGGCTTCATTATCCGTTTTCCGAAAGGAAAAGAGGACATCACCGGCTATCAGTATGAGCCGTGGCATATCCGCTATGTGGGTGTGGACATTGCAAAGGAGATCCAGAAATATGACCTGACATTGGAGGAATATCTGGGCGTGGATTCCGTCTATGCTGCTCCGTGGCAGGGATAAGCGTACTTTTCAACTTGCCTATGGCAATACCGCACAAAGAGCGTCTGGCGACTTTGCACGCCATCTGCTTGCAAATTTCCCGTCATATTTCACAAAAATGCTCGTGAATACATCAAGTATTCACTCCGCTTTTTGTTTCATCTGACGAAAAATTTGACGACGCATCTGTCGCACAATCTTTGTGCGGTATTGCCCTATAGAAAAACGCACCGGAAGTGGTGCGTTTTTTTGTTGCTCTGCTGAAATGTGAATTCTCTGCAAAAAAAAGTTGACAAAGCAATACTAATATGATATAATATGAAATATAAGCACAAAATCACATGAAATTGGATTTTTCAGTTACAGATTTCATGTAAAAACAAGGAACGATGCATAAGAATCCACAAGCGGCTCTATGCAGGGATTTACAAGAAAGGGTGATCGCATGAAAGCGTGCAAGAAAATGACTGCACTTCTGGCGGCATTGGCAATGCTGACCGGAACGGCAGGGCTGCCGGTTTCCGCAGAGGAAGCTGCCGGCACATTGGGAGATACCATGACATGGACAGTTGACGGGGATACGGTGCATTGCACATGGGAATCTGCAACGGCGGACGGTGTGGAGATTTCGATACAGGGGGATACCTGCACCATAGAAAAGGGTGTTTATCCTTGGGAAGAATATCATGCATGGTTGAATGCGGCAGCAAACGAATTGACGGAATTGCTGGAGGCAAATGGCTATGACCCTTCTGCAATGGGCAGCGAGGAAAAGAACGCAGTGCTCGCAGAGCTGATGCCGGAGGTTTATGCAGTGCAGACAGCGTTTACTGGTGTCAAGCACATCGCAGTTTCCGACACGGTGACACAACTGGACGTGGCATTGGGATTTCTCGGACTTGCAGATGCAGAAACGGTACAGCTGGGAAACAGCTTGGTTTCTATCGGGGACAGTACATTTGAGAATACCCACTGTACCCAGATCACCTTGCCGGACAGCCTGAAAACCATTGGAAATCACGCATTTTATGATGCCGGCGTAAAAGAACTCACCATTCCGGCAGGGGTGGAGGAGATCGGTGACAATGCTTTGGAAAGTGATTCTGCTCTGGAGAAAGTGACCATTCTCTCCCGTGACGTAGATTTGACGGATACCGGACTGGGCTATGTGTCCGTCTGGCTGGAAACCAATCCGAACCGCAATGAAAATCTGGTGCTCTATGGCTATGCCGGTTCTACTGCGGAACAGTATGCGGCAGAGAACGAGATTCCCTTTGTGGCACTGTCGGAAGAATGGCTTTGCGGTGATGTCGATCTGGACGGCAGAATTGACATTCAGGACGCAGTACTGCTTGCAAAGGCGAGTGCCGGAACGGTTTCGCTGAACGAAGCGGCAAAGAAGAATGCAGACTGCAATGGGGACGGGGAAGTTGACAGTGCAGATGCCACTGTGCTGATGGAATTTCTGGTGCATCTGGTGGATACGCTGCCGGTGCAGTAAACGGGCTTTAAGGCAATACCGCACAAAGATTGTGCGACAGATGCGTCGTCAAATTTTTCGTCAGATGAAACAAAAAGCGGAGTGAATACTTGATGTATTCACGAGCATTTTTGTGAAATATGACGGGAAATTTGCAAGCAGATGGCGTGCAAAGTCCCCAGACGCTCTTTGTGCGGTATTGCCTTAAAAACGGCAGGGAACTTTGATCGGTTCCCTGCCGTTTGCATTATGTCGTTCCCATTTCCGCATCATCATGCGTTTCCACCGGCGTACAGCTTTTCAGCAGTGCCTGCAATTCTGCGGTAAGCTGTTCCGCCTTGCCGCTGCCCAGATACCCTATTGCGTAGACGAGGGATTTCCCGCCGGAAACCGGCTCCGCAGAGAAGCCGCCCTTGTCGGTCAGCAGATACTGGCTGTCCGTGCTTTGCAGCTGGAATGTGGTGGTGTTGCTGTCCGGTGTGTAGTCCTCCAGCGGCAGCAGAGTGAGGAAGCTGCGGTGATAGTCGTAGTCGTTCAGCAGGGAAACCAATGCCTTGTACTCCTGCGTGTCCGGCTGGAATTCATAGGTCACTGTATCGACGGTGTCTTTTCCGGTGACAGTCACGCCCGCAATGTTGACTGAGAGAGAAAGGGGTTCGCTTGCGGAAATACGGCTGCCCAGCGAGTAGGGGTATAGGAAATACCACCCGCCCACGAGAAGAATTCCCAACAGCAGCAGTCCGATAATGATATGTTTTGCAGTTCTGGCGGATCTCATAGCATGCTCCTTTGTTTTCGTGTAGATTGCCTTTATTATACCATGAAGCGACAAAATTGTAAAGACAATACTGTACTTTTTGCGGAACATAATGGTTTCCAACAAAAAATGCCCTTTCCTTTGCGGAAAGGGCATTGCTTATTTATGCTATAGAGTTGCCTTTCGGGAAATTAGGGAAACACTGAATAAAGCTTGTGCGTAAGATGCGTAGTCAGATTTTTCGGCAGATTGCATAGAAATTCCGCAGGCATACTGCCGTATGGCAAGGGATTTCTGGGCAATATGACGGAAAATCTGCAAGCAGATTGCGTACAAAGCCGTCAGGCGGGCTTTATTCAGTGTTTCCTTAGCCCAGAACAACTTCGATTTCGTTCTTGTCAGCCAGTGCAGCAGCCGGTACATAGTCGCCGTCCAGTGCCTTGCCGTTCAATGTCAGGGAAGCCACGCCGCTTTGTACGTGGTTCGGGTTCTTGACCGTGATAGACAGCTGCTTGCCGCGGAACAGTTTTTCCATGGTGAAGCCGTCCCATGCTGCCGGAATCGACGGGCAGATGTGCAGACCGTCAGCGTCCGGACGCATGCCGCAGATACCCTCGACACAGCCAACCATAACGGTGGAAGCGGTACCAGTCAGCCAGTGTACGTGAGAACGTCCTGCATACGGGGAAGCGGTGGACTCGGTGAACTGACCGTGTACATACGGTTCCAGTACACGCTGTTCTGCCTTGTCGTTCATGGAAGCCGGAGAACTTTCCTCGAAGTAGCGGAATGCATCGTCACCGTGTCCCAGCAGGCTCTCTGCCAGAATCAGCCAGCCCTGCGACTGGGAGAAGATACCGCCGTTTTCCTTGGTGTCCGGATTGAAGATGTGCATCAGGGCACCGTCGAAATAGTGGTCGATATACGGCGGATCCAGCAGCTTTGCACCATACGGGGTGTCCAGAATGTCTGCTACAGACTGCATTGCCTTGTCGCTCTGTTCCTTGGAAGCGAAGCCGGAAATGACGCTCCAGCTCTGGGGGTTCAGCCACATGGAAGCTTCCGGATCCTTCTTGGCACCAACTACTACGCCGTCTTCGCGGATACCGCGGATAAAGCGGTCTTCGTCCCAGCATGCAGCCAGTGCTTCGCCCAGAGCCTTCTGAGCCTTGTCCAGATAGGAAACATACTCGCTGTCCTTGCGTTCTGCTGCCAGTTCATGCATCATGGACATTGCATAGTACAGCTGGAATGCCACGAAAGTGGACTCGCCCTTTTTGCCCAGACGCAGGCAGTCGTTCCAGTCTGCGTGCAGACCAGCCGGCATGTTGTGGTCGCCCAGACGTTCCATGGAGAAGCGGATCGCACGCTTCAGGTGGTTGTAAACAGTATCTTCGCCGCCGTTTGCATAGACGATCACTTCGTCATAGAATGCCTTGTTGCCGGATTCGCCCACATACTTGCGAATGGTGGGGAACAGCCACAGAGCATCGTCTGCACGGTAGGACGGGTGACCGGTTTCCTTGACATATTCCGGATCGTCCGGTGTGTTTTCATGACCGGCGTTGTGGTCGAACTTGACCAGCGGCAGACCGCCGCCGTTGTCTACCTGTGCAGACAGCATAAAGCGGATCTTTTCTGCGGCGAGTTCCGGATCCAGATGAATGATACCCTGAATGTCCTGTACAGTATCGCGGTAGCCGTAGCCGTTCCGCAGACCGCAGTATACAAACGATGCGGCACGGGACCAGATAAAGGTGATGAAGCACTGATAAGCGTTCCAGACGTTGATCATGTTGTTGAACGCATCAGACGGTGTGCTGACCTGGAAATGGTTCAGCTTGCTGTGCCAGTATTCCTTCAGAGCCTCTACTTCGTTGTCGACCTTGCCGGCAGCTTCATAGGAAGCGAGGATTTCGTTTGCCTGTGCATTGTCTTTCTGACCCAGTACGAAGATCAGTTCCTTGGATTCGCCCGGCTGGAGGGTGATGTCACTCTGGAGAGCACCGCAGGCATTGCTGTTGTAGTTCATCTCACCGGTGCACTTGCCCTGTTCTACAGCGATCGGGTTGGAATAGGTGCGGTACGGACCAATGAAGCTGTCCAGATTGCCGTTATAGCCGGAGATCGGAGCACCTACCATGCCGAAGAAACGCTCTCTGTGGTTGGAACCGGTAGCGTCCTTGCCGTCATTTTCGTTGATGTGCTGGAGGATCTTGTTGCCCTCAAAGCTGGTACGGGTGATGAACAGGGTGTACTGGAGGTTGACCTGATCCTGTTCGTAGTTGTTGTCGTTGGTGAACTCTACGAAACCGAATGTGGACAGGTTTCTCGGCTTGTCGCTGTTGTTGGTGATGACTGCACGCCATACCTCATAAGTTGCCCCGATGGGTACATAATAAGTGACTTCGGAGGAAATGCCGGCATAGTCTGCGGAAATTACGGTGTAAGCAGTACCGTGGCGGCAGACGCTCTTGTAGGAATCCAGCGGCTTGCCTACCGGCTGCCATGTAGCAGACCAGTAATCCTTGGTGTCGTTATCCCGCAGGTAAATGTAGCGTCCGGGCAGTGCCATCATGGAGTTGAAGCGGAAGCGGCTGATTCTGCCGTTTGCACCGGACTTGACAAAGCTGTATCCGGCAGCGTTGTTGGAGATCATTGCACCGTATTCCGGAGAACCGAGGTAGTTTACCCAGGGTGCCGGCGTATCCGGTCGGTCGATCACGTATTCTTTGTTTTTCAGGTCAAAATAACCATACTGCATAGGGAGTATCTCCTTTACATCTGTATTTTCAATGTCAAATGACCATCACCGATAAAGACAGTGTGGTCGTACATTTATCATACCATACCATAGAAGATTTTGCAAGGGATTTGCGAAAAAAATTGCAGTAAATGTGGTATGGCTTCTGTGGGCTTTGCAGATTGTGCAGTATTGCCAAAAAGTTTTCCCGCCGGCTTGACAGACAAGCTTTTGTGTGCTATAATGTACTTATTGAACCAGTACAATTAGCACAAAGGAGGGGAGCCCGTGGAAATTATCATCAGCGGCAACAGCAGCAAGCCCATTTACGCCCAGATCACGGAGCAGCTGAAAGCCCAGATCATGGACGGCACGCTGCATGCCGGCGAATCGCTGCCGTCTATGCGAAGTCTGGCGAAGTCCCTGCATGTCAGCGTGATTACGGTGCAGCGGGCGTATGAGGAACTACAGCGGGACGGATTTCTGGAAACGACAGTCGGGCGGGGCAGCTTTGTGGCTGCCCAGAATCCGGAGATCTATCGGGAAGAACAGCAGCGAAAGGCGGAGGAGCACCTGCTGGCGGCGGCGGAAATTGCCCGCGTCAGCGGCATTTCGCTGGAATCGCTGGTGCAGGCACTGACCATTTTTTATCGGGAGGAAGAATAGCCATGCAGAATATTTTAGAAGTACGGGATCTGGGGCGTTCCTATGTGAATTTCCGGCTGGAACACATCAGCTTTTCCATTGCCGGTGGAACGATCATGGGCTTAGTAGGCGAAAACGGAGCCGGAAAAAGCACTACCATTCGGGGCATTCTGGGGCTGATCCGGCGGGAGTGCGGAGAGGTGCTGTTCTGCGGCGAACCGCTGAACACAGACAGCGTTGCTATGAAGGAGCAGATCGGCGTGGTGTTTGACAGTCTTTGCTTTTCACCGGAACTGACGGTGGAAAAGGCGGGGAAGATCTGCCGCAGCATCTATTCCAACTGGGACGAAGCCTATTTTCAGGAACTGTTGCAGCAGTTCTCCCTGCTGCCCAAGCAGAAGGTCAAGGAACTGTCCCGCGGCATGAGCATGAAGCTTTCGCTGGTGCTGGCATTTGCCCACCACCCGAAGCTGCTGATCCTGGACGAGCCTACCAGCGGACTGGATCCTGTGGTGCGGGACGACCTGCTGGATTTGTTTCTGGAATTCGTGCAGGACGAGGAGCATGCCATTCTGATCTCCACCCACATCACCAGTGATCTGGAAAAGGTGGCGGATTATGTGACATTTCTCCATGCAGGAAAGCTGCTGCTCTCCAAGCCCAAGGACGAACTGCTCTGGCAGTACGGCATTCTCCGCTGCGGAGAAGCATTATTCCAGAAGCTGGAATCGCCAGAGGTGCTGGCGTGGCGGAAAAAGGACTATTCCTATGATGTGCTCGTGCCGGATCGGGAGGCAATTTTGCGGAAGTATCCGGAGGCTGTCATAGATCAGGTCACAATGGACGAGATCCTGTTGTTGTATGTGAAAGGAGTGCAGGGCAAATGAAAGGACTGCTTTTGAAAGATTTCTATACCATATGGAAAGGCGGACGAATTTTCCTCATTCTGTACGTCTTTATGGCGGCTGTTTCCGGCGTGAATATCCAGAGCGGCTGGTCTTACATGGGCTTCTGGCTGGTGATGATGGACTCGCAGACCTCAAGCACTTTTTCCTATGACCATTCCTGCAACTGGAACCGCTTTGCACTGACGATGCCCGTCACGCGAAAAGACGTGGTGCGGTCGAAATTCCTGTTGCAGCTGCTGATTGTATGCGGCAGTACACTGGCGTATCTCGTGCTGGCAGCTCTTGTCAGTCTGGTACTGCGGACGTTTGAAGTCAAGGCGTTCTGCAATATGCTGTTTGCCGCATGGCTTGTGCTCTGGGTCGTGCTGCTCATGGGCAGCGTTTCCACACTGCTGCTGTTCCGGTTCCCGCCGGAATATGCACGGCTGATCTCTATTTTGATCTATGTGATTCCGGCGTGTGCTTTCATGGGTGCGGGCAGCGTTTTCATGCAGGAAATGACAGACAATCTTGCCACTCTGCCTGCGGAATTTTCCGCAATGCTGCTGCCGGCGGCGATTGCCATGCCGGTGCTGTCGCTGGTGGTTTCCGGACTGTGCTATGTCTTTAGCTGCCGGATCTTCCAGAAGAAAGATCTGGCATAACTCCGTGATGCAGCAGCATCTCCGCAGAAAGGACTGTTATTGTGAAACCTATTGCTCATATTGAAAACGATTTCCCCACCAAGTTCGGTATCCCCCGCCAGAGTGGACTGGTCAACAGTCTGCATGCCCGCATTGTCATGGAGCCGGAATACCGGAATCCCGATGCGTTTCGGGGGCTGGAGGATTACTCCCACATCTGGCTGATCTGGGAATTCTCGCAGGCGGTGCGGCAGAAGTGGTCGCCTACCGTTCGCCCGCCCCGTCTGGGCGGCAATGTCCGCATGGGCGTTTTTGCGACACGCTCACCGTTTCGTCCCAATCCGCTGGGGCTGTCGGTGGTGCAGCTGGAAGAAATTACATTGCACGGGGCGAATGCTCCCTACCTGACGGTTTCCGGTGCCGATCTGATGCACGGCACGCCCATTTACGACATCAAGCCGTACCTGCCACACATTGACAGCCACCCCGAAGCCAGGGGCGGTTTTGCTCTGCCGGCAGCGGCTCATCGTCTGGAAGTTCGCTTTCCGGAAGTCTGGCTGGAGAAAGTGCCGGAATCCCTGCGGGCAGGGCTGACCGAGGTGCTGGCACAAGACCCCCGTCCGTCCTACCAGCACGACGCCGATCGGGTGTATGGCTTCCCGTTCGCCGGTCTGGAAGTCCGCTTTACCGTGGACGGCGAAGTGCTGACGGTGTGCGAAATTCTGGAAGCGACGGTATAAACTTACGACATCTGCACATACTTCAGGCAGTATCACATGAAGGCAATACCGCACAAAGAGCGTCTGGCGACTTTGCACGCCATCTGCTTGCAAATTTCCCGTCATATTTCACAAAAATGCTCGTGAATACATCAAGTATTCACTCCGCTTTTTGTTTCATCTGACGAAAAATTTGACGACGCATCTGTCGCACAATCTTTGTGCGGTATTGCCTAAAGCGTATGTGGTGTTGCCTGAAAGTGTTTCCGTAGAAAAATTTCGTCGGATACTTGACAAGGCGAAGGTTCTGTGGTACAATGTCTTTAGTTAGAGATAACTAACTTCAAAATGAACATGCGTAATGGAGAAGGAAACACGGTATAAAGCTTGTGTACACAGCCGAAAGGCGGGATTTGTACAGTGCTTCCGCGATACGTAAAGGAGTATTCTACTATGAGTTATTTGCAGATCGAAAAAGTTGTCGGCAGAGAGATTCTGGATTCCAGAGGCAATCCGACTGTAGAAGCAGAAGTCACACTGGTTGACGGTACTGTTGCAAGAGGTACTGCCCCCAGCGGTGCTTCCACCGGCGAATTCGAAGCACTGGAACTGCGTGACGGCGACAAGGCTCGCTATCTGGGCAAGGGCGTGACCAAGGCTGTAGAAAACATCAATACCGTTATCAACGAAACTATCACTGGTATGGACGCATCTGATCTGTACGCAGTAGACAAGGCAATGATCGCCGCAGACGGCACCAAGGACAAGTCCAAGCTGGGTGCCAATGCAATTCTGGCAGTTTCCATTGCCACAGCAAGAGCCGCAGCAACTGCACTGGACATTCCGCTGTATCGTTTTCTGGGCGGCGTATCCGGCACTCGTCTGCCGGTTCCGATGATGAACATTCTGAACGGCGGTGCTCATGCCACCAATACGGTAGACACACAGGAATTCATGATCATGCCGGTAGGTGCTCCCAGCTTTAAGGAAGCCCTGCGTTGGTGTGCAGAAGTGTTCCACAATCTGGCGAAGATTCTGAAGTCCAAGGGACTGGCAACTTCTGTCGGCGACGAGGGCGGCTTTGCTCCGAACCTGTCCAGCGATGACGAAACCATTGAAACCATTCTGGAAGCGGTAAAGGCAGCAGGCTATGAGCCGGGCAGGGATTTCATGATCGCGATGGACGCTGCTTCTTCTGAGTGGAAAAGCGAAAAGGGCAAGGGCTTCTATCACCAGCCGAAGTCCGGCAGAGATTTTACTTCCGACGAACTGATTCAGCACTGGGCTGATCTGGTAGAGAAGTATCCGATCATCTCGATCGAAGACGCTCTGGACGAAGAAGACTGGGAAGGCTGGCAGAAGCTGACGGCAAAGCTGGGCGGCAAGGTACAGCTGGTTGGCGACGACCTGTTCGTTACCAATACTGAACGTCTGAAGAAGGGCATCGAACTGGGCTGCGGCAACTCCATTCTGATCAAGCTGAACCAGATCGGTTCTGTTTCCGAAACGCTGGAAGCAATCCAGATGGCTCACAATGCAGGCTACACTGCAATTTCTTCTCACCGTTCCGGCGAAACCGCAGATACGACCATTGCTGATCTGGCAGTTGCACTGAATACCTGCCAGATCAAGACCGGTGCTCCCAGCCGTTCGGAGCGTGTGGCAAAGTACAACCAGCTGCTCCGCATCGAAGAAGAACTGGGCGACAGTGCCGTATATCCGGGCATGGCAGCATTCCACGTCAAGTGATTCTAATGTCATTCCCCACACAACATTTGCTTTCCTTTCAGGGTGAGATTTCACCCGCTTTTAGAACTCTTTCATAACCTTATGGAAAAACGGTACGCACTGGCAACAGACGTACCGTTTTTTCTTGTAAGTTGTTACAATTTTTATTGTGCAAATCGTACAAAATATATAAAAAGGCTTGACGCTTCCCCGAAAAAATGATATAATTTTTATAAAGGTTTTCCTTTTTATTTTCAATAGCATATTATTGTTTTAGAAAGCGAGGTCGATTTTTATGAAAAGAAGAACAAGGATAATTTCTGCTGTTTGTGCAGCTGCACTGTTGGGAAGTGCAATGACGATGCCGGCAGCAGCATACCCCATGCATATGAATGGGGAAGCTGAAGTGCCGCTGGCACAGGTGCTGCAGATGCTGGAAAATGACAAGACAGCATATGTGGAAAAGGGCGAAAGCATGTACTATGGCTTGAAAGATCCCACACCAGTAGGCATGTATGACAACATTTTTTATGCAACGGCGGAACAAGATGATTTGATTCAGCTCAACGAGTATGCATATCGGATTCAGCTGGAGCAGGACGTGGCAGATGTGCGGGAACTGACAGAACAGCTTTGCGGTCTGCTGACCAAAAAGGAAAATGCAGAGGAGCCGACTGCCGATCAGGCATTGAGTACCGAAGAATCGGAAACACGCCAGCTGACTATGACCGCAGAGGGAAACGGAGCATATACGCTGCGATTCAGCACATCATCGTATCGTCTGGACGAGGAAAAACTTTGTCAGTTCCTCCAGACCTTGTCCGGTTTTGTATCGGTACAGCAGGAAGTCTGGGGCGTTTCTTTAAAGAAAAACAATATCGCACCAATGTGGGGTAGTCAAGACAGTTTTGGTATTTGTTGTGTTACTCTGAAAGAGGGGGCTGTTCTGACACCGGAAGATCTGGATCTGGACTTTGATGTGGAGATCGAACAAAATAAAAAAGGCACGTGTACTATAATTCCCAAGAAATTTCTTGACATGCAACAGCGTTATCAATTGCTGCGGAAAGTTTCTCTCATGGTGGAAGCCGGAGAGAAAATCGATCAAGTAGATGTTTCCTATGTAATATATGAATCTGCCCTCAATACAGCGGCAGAGTCGGACGGCTCCATACAGCTGATGGGGCGGGGCGACTGTGACGGCAGCAAGGAACTCGACAGTTCTGATGTTTTCGAACTGTTGCAGCACACGGCAAATGTCGGTGCCGGAAACGAGGGCACGCTGACCGGCAAGGAACTGCTTGCGGCTGACATTGACGGCAACGGCAGCGTAGATTCTACCGATCTCTTTGAACTGCTCCGCTACTGTGCAGAAAAGGGTGCCGGCTTGCAGCCCACCTGGACGGAACTTCTGGGCTGATTGCAGGGCTTCGCATGCTGATACAGACTTTGAAATATTGCTGTAAATAGAAATATTCCCACGGGGTGCTCCCTGTGGGAATATTTTTTTGGGCAATACCGCACAAAGATTGTGCGACAGATGCGTCGTCAAATTTTTCGTCAGATGAAACAAAAATGCTCGTGAATACTTGATGTATTCACGAGCATTTTTGTGAAATATGACGGGAAATTTGCAAGCAGATGGCGTGCAAAGTCGCCAGACGCTCTTTGTGCGGTATTGCCTTTGGTTATTTTTCTCGTTGTGTCCCGATCTGTTTCCCCAGAAGCAGCAGCCCTAGCAGGTTCGGCACTGCCATAAGCCCGTTGGCAATGTCGGAGAGTGCCCACACCGACCGCAGGGAAACCACAGCCCCTACGCCTGCCGCCAGACAGAACAACACCCGATAGGGCAGCCGCCACGCTTCGCCGCCCAGATACCGCACCGCCTGTTCCCCGCAGCAGCACCAGCCGATCAGCGTACAGAATGCAAACAGTGCGGTGATGCCCGCCATCAGTTCCGGTGCGGCTTGCCCGAAAACGCCCGAAAATGCGGCGGAAATGATGCCGCCGGCGTTGTCTGCCTGCGTCATGGCTCCGCTGGTGAGAACTGCCAGAGCCGTCAGCGTGCAGCACACCAGCGTATCCAACGCCACCTCCACCATGCTCCACATGCCCTGTAGCTGGGCATCTTCGGAACTGCCGCCGGCGTGGACAAGGGCACTGCTCCCCAGTCCGGCTTCGTTGGAAAATACTCCGTGCCGCAGACCAGTCTGCACAGCACGCTGCAAAACAGCACCGGAGATTCCGCCGCCTACGGCATGCAGCCCGAATGCTTCGCGGAAAATCTGCCCGAATGCTGCCGGCAGTGCGGCGGCGTTCCGGAAGATCACTCCCAGTGCCGCCAGCAGATACACCGCCGACAGCACCGGCATGAGCCACTGAATGACCTTGCCGGTGGAGCGTGTGCCGCGGAGTAAAATAATTCCCAGCAGAAGCGTGACACCGATTCCTGTCCACAGCGGCGGCAGGGAGAACGCCTCCGCGGCAAGGGTGGAAATGGCACTGCTCTGTGTCATGTTGCCCATGCCCAGCGAAGCACCGATGCAGCAAAGACTGTAAAATACTGCCAGAACGGGACTGTGCAGCCCGAACCGGAGATACGCCATGGGGCCGCCTGCCTTGGTGCCGTCGGGGAGTGTGCGGGCATACCGCAGAGCCAGTACATTTTCGCTGTAAGTCAGAGCCATGCCCAGCAGGGCGGATACCCACATCCAGAAAATTGCACCGGCACCGCCCAGACAGAGAGCCGCCGCCACGCCCAGAATGTTTCCCGTGCCCATCGCGGCGGCAAGAGCAGTGGAAAAGGTCTGGAACTGGGTAAGGGAAGTGCCGCCCTTGCCGGACTTGGTACGCAGGCTGCCGAACGTCCGCCGCAGAATGGTTTTCCAGCCCCAGAACTGGAAGAACCGCAGCCGGAAACTCAGGTATAGCCCTGTCCCCAGCAGCAGCACCAGCAGCCCTGTCCCCCAGATGTATGATGCTACGCGTTCCAGCATAATTTCCCTCCTGATAGTATATCCATAGTTTATCATGATCTGTCTGCACAAAACGGTTTATATAATTTATATAGAGAAGTCGCCCCTGAAAGGGGAGATGTCACGAAGTGACAGAGGGGTATTGCCTATGAGGAATAAAAAGGATTTGCGTGCAATCTATTCGCATTCTCTTGACGAAAATGTGTTCTCGGGGTATAATAGAAACAGAGCAGATCGCTCTACTAGGGGGTGTTGACACTATAATGATATGCGAATTTTGTGAGGTGATTTTTCTCCGTTCTAGGCAAAAATTCGCAGGCGTTCTTTCGCACGGCAAGGATTTTAAACGACGAACGGGGAAAAATCACCCCAAAAGACACGTGTCAGGCTTAGTGTCAACACACCCTAATGTATATGAATGTAGGAACCCCGATTATGTCTGTAGGAGGAATCCATGAAGCAGTATACTGCGGATAAACATGCACAATATACGCTGCAAATTGCAACACCGATCGTGACGGCGGTGCTGATCGGTTTGGTATGGTACTTTCTGGCAGTGCTGCCCCATTGGCTGCTGTGGATACTGACGGCAGTGCTGGCGGCGGCGGCGATCCTGCTGTCCACACTGCTGCTGCCCATGTGGTTCTGCACTGTGACCTATTGTGTATCGGCGACCCATATCACCCGAAAATGCGGCATTTTTTTCATACAGGAGCAAGTCATGCGGACACAGGCGTTGCAGTTCAGCAGCATTTTTCAGGCACCCTTTGCCGATGCCACCGGCATGAATTTTATCCCGCTGCATGCCTATGGCGGCACGGTCATTCTGTCGTTTTTGAGCAGTTCTGACGCGGCGGAGATACAGGCGTTTCTGCAAAAGACGGTCTACAGCCACAGCCAGCGGACACTGGAAGTGCCTGTCGTCGGAAATCCCGCAGACATTCCGCAGGAGCCGCAGTTCGATGCGTTTGAAAGTGCGGTGCAGCCGCCTGCAGGAACTGGAAGCAATGCGGAAGATCCGCCGGAAAGGAGCAGCCCATGATGCGGCTTGGGACTGCCGGTGAGGCAGTGTATCGGGAACACCCGATCAAGATTTTACGCTACAGTGCCAAGAACCTGTGGCTGTTGATTTTCCCGCTGCTGCGAAGCCTGCGGTTCTATCCGTTCTCACTTCAGAAACTTATCGACTGGGGAGCCGGTGCGTGGTTTGACCTGCTGGTTGCCCTGCTGATTTTGGGCATCGGTACGCTTCGCTGGCATGCCTGCACATATTATTTCGACGAAGTTTCCATTCGTTCCCAAAGCGGGATCCTCCTGCGGCGGGGGACGGAGATCCCGCTGGAACGTATTGCCTCCACGGTGGAGGAACACCCGTTTTACCTTCGCCCTCTGCGGGCAGCCTGTTTGCAGATCAGTACCGCAGCCGGTGCTGTGCCGGAAGCGGATATGCACCTGACCTTGTATCTGCGGGATCTGCACCGGCTGCGGCAGCACATTCCCGTGCTGCAAAATGGCAGCACCGGTGCGGTGGCGTATCACACGCCGGCGTGGCGAATGCTGTTGTTCTCGGCGTTGTTTTCCAGCAGCTTTTCCGGTGCGATATACATTGCCACCATCTGCTTTCAGGGCGGACGCATCACTTCCGATCTGGTAAAGCAGTTTCAGGCACAGCAAATTCTGGAAGATGCCACCGACAGAGCATCGACAGCGTTCCACGGCGTGCCGCGAATCGCCATTACGATCGGCATTGTGATTCTGGCGTTGTGGCTGATCTCGTTCGGGCGGAACCTGCTGCGGTACGGCAGATTCCGCATGCGGTTCGGGGAGGAGTTCATCTCGGTGCATACGGGAATCCTCACCCGCCGGCGGTATCATCTGCGGGACAACGCCATTATTTTCCCCGACCTGCGGCAGAATCTGCTGATGAAGATATTCGGCATGGTATCCCTCCACATTCGCTGCCCCGGCTACGGCAGCCGGCGGGATACGCTGCCGGTGCTGATTCCGCTGATTCGGAAAAAAGGCTCACAGGCACTGCTGGAAAAGCTGCACACGGTACCGGTCATGGAGCACCCGAAACTTCATGCACGCTCCAATATCCGGTTTTTCTGGTCCTTTGTGTGGCCGCCGGTGATCGGACTTTGTGCGATTCTGCCGGCACGGTTTATTCTGCTGTGGCTGCTGCCGAATCTGGGGGCGATCATTCGGTTCTGTTCCGTGATGCTGATTATTCCGCTGGTGTGGCTGCTGTGTATCCGCATTGTGGCGATGTTCACGGAATCGGTCACCATGGACGACCAGCATTTGCAGATGCATTTTTGCAGCTGGTTCACGTTCCACACCATTACGGTGAACCACGCCCGCATTGTCCGCACGGACCTGATGCAGACACCCGCACAGAAGATGTACGGCGTTTGTCATCTGTATATCACCTGTAACGGGCCCCGCCAGCAGCGGTTCAAGCTGACGGCTCTGCCGGAGGCAAAGGCACGGGAAATTGTGGAAACGCTTGCTCGGACAGAAATGCAGGATATGTCTTGAATCAATTTGTAAAACCGGTTTCTGGGGGAAGCCGGTTTTTTGTTGCAAAAATCAATTTTCAAAAGTGTACTGATTTAAATTGTGCAAAATTATGAAGTTTGGCAAGTAAGGCTCCCCTGAAAGGGGAGCTGGCAGTGCGTAGCACTGACTGAGGGGTTTCTACTTATGCCGAAAAACGTCGTAAAAGGATTTCACAAAAGAACCCCTCCACCGCCTAACGGCGGTCCCCCTCCCCTTTCAGGGGAGGCTGTTATAAGAATTGATTTCTGTGCGGTTTTTGCATTTTTATTTGACTTTTTCGGTGGGATATGGTATACTGTGATTGCAAGTATTTTGCAACGAAAAAGAAACGGAGGCATGAAGATGAAATTGTGGAAAAAAGTTTTGTCGGCGGCGACCGCAGGGGTGCTTTGTCTGGGCAGCGTGGGCGTGACTGGCATGCAGAGCGTGCTGGAAAGCGTGGGTGCGGTGCTGTCGGCGAGTGCGAAAGTGCCATATGAGTACGATGGAATTTATGGGGATTTGTATTATTCTATAGCAGATAATGGTGAAATCAAAATAATGGGTTGTAATGAAGATGCTGTGACTGTAGAAATTCCGTCGGAGATTGATGGGAAAACTGTAACGAGCATTGGAGATAATGCTTTTTCTGACTGTAGAGGTTTGACCGAAATCACGATACCGGACAGCGTGACGAGCATTAGAACTGGTGCTTTTTCTAACTGTAGTGGTTTGACCGAAATCACGATACCGGACAGCGTGACACGTATTAGAAATAGTACTTTTTCTGGTTGTAGCAGTCTGATTGAGATCATGATGCCGGACAGCGTGATGAGTATTGGAAATAGTGCTTTTTCTGGTTGTAGCAGTTTGACTGAAATTACGATACCGGACAACGTGACTATGATTCAGGCATATGTTTTTTCTGGCTGTAGCAGTTTGTCCGAAATTATGATACCAGATGGTGTGACAAGCATTAATGAGGATGCTTTTTCCGGCTGTAGCAGCCTGAAAAAAATCATGATGCCGGACAGCGTGACAAGCATTGGAGAAAAGGCTTTTTATGGCTGTAGTAGTCTGACTGAAATCATGATACCGGACAGTATGATGAGTATTTGGGCATATGCTTTCTGTGACTGTGGTAATTTGACTGAAATCACGATACCTAACAGTGTGACGAGTATTAAAGGAGGAGCTTTTTCTGGTTGCAGCAGTTTGACCGCGATTACAATACCAGATAGTGTGACGAGCATTGAAGAAACGGTTTTTAGTGGCTGTACTAATTTGACCGCTGTCACAATACCGGATAGTGTAACAAGCATTGGAGGTGGTGCTTTTTCTGACTGTAGCAGTCTGACCCAAATCGCAATACCGGACGGCGTGACGAGCATTGGCGATTGGGCTTTTCAAGACTGTAGCAGTCTGACCGAAATCACGATACCGGACGGCGTGACAAGCATTGGAGAATGTGCTTTTGTTGGCTGTAGCAGTCTGACCGAAATCACGATACCGGACAGTGTGACAGGTATTGGAAGGGCTACTTTTTCTGGCTGTAGTAGTCTAACCGCAATCACAATACCGGACAGTGTGTGGATTATTGAATCGTATGCTTTTTCCGATTGTGATAACTTAACCATCTATGGCTACGTTGATTCTTACGCACAGGAATATGCAACAGAAAACAATATTCCCTTTGTAGCACTGGACAAGCCAACTACTACCACCACAACAACTGAAATCACAACCACCACCGAAGAAACAACTACCACAGAAGAAACTACAACGACAGCAACAGAAACACCGGCGACAACCACCACAACCGAAACCACAACTATCACAGAAAAAATTACAACGACTACAACAGAAACAACCGCTACAACAACAACCACCACGCCGACGACACCCACTCTTTCCAAGGGCGACGTGGACAACAGCGGCGGCATTGACTCCACCGACATCTTCTACACCATGCTCTACATTGCCAATGTCGCCGTAGGCAATGACGGCGGACTGACAGCTGAACAGATCGCCGCCGCTGATGTAGACGGCAACGGCATAGTGGATTCCACCGACAGCTTCTACATCATGTACTACGTGGCTCTCCACGGGGCAGGACACAACACCTCTTGGGAAGAAGTCCTTGCGAAGTAACAACGCATTATAACAACATAGCAAAAACCGGCTCCCGCATTTCTCATGCAGGAGCCGGTTTTCGATTTTCTTACATTTGCAGAATCGCCGTCAGGATTCGCAGAATCTTTGCCCCGTAGCCGGCACCGCCTGCCCAGCCCCTGCCGTGGGGATTCTCCGGAATCCCCAGCCATTCCACATAGGGGGCACAGCCCCGCTGCACATACCGGAAGCGGTCGTCCACGCAGGCCTGCTGCAAGGCTGCCGTGCTGGCATAGGCTTTCAAGTGCTGGATCTGTGCACGGATTCCCAGCTGCGGCGTGGCAAAGGAATTGCCTTTTATCCCATTGCTGGTCACGCCCATGCCGCAGAAATTGTTCTGCTCCAGCGTCACCGCCGAGCCACGAAAGGTGAAGTTCCCCGTTTCCAGACAGGACTGTGCAAAGGCAATGTCCCCGCGGATCCCTTCGGCAGCCCCCTCGCTCAGGTAGCAGGGGATCATGTCCAGTACGCTCTGTGCCACATTGGGATTCACTGTACGGAGATAGGCGGTCATCTGTGCGGCAGTCGCCTGTGCCGTGCCGGTGATCGGCGTGAGTTCGGTGGTCAGCCTGCCGCTGGCATCGGCACGGTAGACCACGCCGTCCAGCGTCACGGTGCGGCTGCAAACCAGCTTGCCGTCCTCGCCGAAATAATACAACGCCCCGTCGATCTCTTGCAGCCCCAGCAGGGCGGTTTCGGTGTCCTTGCTGAAGTAGTAGCTGCTGCTGCCGTCCGTCTGCCAGCCGGTTTGTATCTCGCCCTCTACATTATAATAGGAAAGGCTGCCGTCAGAAAAGGCGTGTATCCCTGTGTCCTGCATGCCGTATGTTTCCGAGAAGCTGTAGCGGTGTCCGTCGATTTCCTGTTCGCCGGTTTCTTTCAGTCCGCTGTTGTCGGTGTAATAGCGGTAGCCGCCGGACTCCACCCAGCCCAGAACCAGTTCGCCGGTTTCCGGATCGTAGTACCGGCGTTCTCCGTCAACTGTCCGCCAGCCGGTTTTCTGGGTGCCGGTGTAGTCGAACAGATAGGCGGTGCCGTCTATGGTGACTTCGCCGGTGACCGGTGTTCCGTCGGCATCGTAATAGCAGCGGCTGCCGTCCCCGCGGGTTTCCCATGTGCCTTGGGTGGTTGCGGTTGCCACCGGTACGGCAGGGAAGTCCTCCGCCGCTGCGGAAACACCGCCCAGCAGACAGGCAGTCCCCAGCCCCGCGGCAAGTGCCAGCCAGAATGGAAAATGTTGCAAAATAAACCTCCTTGAAAAAAATTGGATTTTGCGTTCGTTATCTATTTTACCATGCTTTTTGCGGAATTGCAAGTGCTTTTTAGCATATTTGTACGATAAAGTGCTGCTGCATGCAACGGAAAAATCGAGATTTTGTCAAAATTACGGGGGGAACGGCGAAAACCGGCTTGTTCTTTGGCGGAATTGTCGAAAAAAATAACGCAGACTTTGTTGACAATACGGCAAAAATCCGCTATAATGTAGGAGAACAGAAGTAATAGGATAAGATTGAGGAAAACAGGGGGATACCGGTGGGAGAACGCACCGGAGGAAATTGCTGCGATCTTTGCAGCAGGAGGAATTTATGTCTTTACAGGAAAAAGAAACACTGGAACTGGCACAGGCAAAAATGCAGGAATATTTGCAGGACAATGCGGTCTGCTCCATGGACGAGTATGTTCAGCACGGAACGACCAGCACATTACAGCACTGCCTTTCGGTAGTGCGGATCAGCTGTGCCATTGCCGTTGGTCTGCATATCCATGTAAATTATGAAAATCTGATTCTCGGGGCACTGCTCCATGATTTCTACTTGTACGACTGGCACAACCATGTGGACGAGGGTGTGCTCCACGGCTTTGCACACCCGCACATTGCCTGCAAAAATGCGGCAATGCGATTTCATGTCAATGCAGAGGTGCAGCATATCATCACCACACACATGTGGCCCTTGACGCTGCGGTTTGTGCCCCGTTCCAGAGAAGCGGTGATTGTCTGCCTTGCGGACAAGTACTGCTCCACGCTGGAAACGGCAGCGGGCATGGTTCATGCAGCGGTAGCTCTGTTCCGGAAAAGGAGGGTCTGACAGATGGTATACAATTTAACAGAATGTGCTGCCCTTTTCTTCGCCTATGCCGCCATGGGCTGGTTTATGGAAGTCTTGTACATGGGCGTGCGGGAACGGCATCTTACCAACCGCGGTTTTCTGCTGGGACCCTGCTGTCCGATTTATGGAGCCGGCATGCTGGGCATCACCCTGCTGTTTCAGGGCAGCCACTACGGCTATTGGCACGTGTTCTTCTCGATCATTCTGCTGTGCAGTCTGCTGGAATACGCAGTCAGTGCCCTCATGGAACGAGTGTTCCACACACGCTGGTGGGATTATCACGATATGAAGTTCAACATTCACGGACGGATTTGTCTGGAAACCATGCTGCCGTTCGGACTGCTGGGCACATTTGCCCTCTATCGCATCAATCCGTTTCTGATGATGCTGTTTCACCGGATCCCCGGCTATGTTTCTGGAAAACTGGTGACTGGTGTAGTCGTTTTGTTTCTGGCAGATCTGGTCATTTCTGTTTGCGTGCTGCGGAATCTGTCCCTGCCGGACGGTGATGCAGACCATACCGCAGAGATCTCCCGCCGCGTCTGGGAAGATCTGAAAAAGCGGCTGGGTTAAGGCGATACCGCACAAAGAGCGTCTAGCGACTTTGCACGCCATCTGCTTGCAAATTTTCCGTCATATTTCACAAAAATGCTCGTGAATATAGCAAGTATTCACTCCGCTTTTTGTTTCATCTGACGAAAAATTTGACAACGCATCTGTCGCACAATCTTTGTGCGGTATTGCCTTAAGAGTTTGTTCTGATTTTTTTGTGGTTCTGAACAAATTGAATAAAACTTTTTCGTGCATTCTGCTGTGCTTTGGCGGAATGCACTTTTTTGTGTCAGGCAGATGAAAACTGCAAAATCCCCTTGACAAAGTAAATAGCATGCGTTATAATAGAACAAAGTTATTTCATAACAATGTTATTGAATACAAATAGGAGGTGGAACACTTGAAGTGTGATGCAAAAACATTTTTCGGGGTGATAAATGCGTTTCGCAGTCTGAATCTGTTTTCGCTGCTGCCGCTGTCCCGACAGGAGTATATGGTGATGTTTGTAATTGCCGGACAGCGGAAAACCAATCCGGAGGGCAGCACGGTGTCTATGGTGACACAGAAGATGCACGTGCCCCAGCCGGCAGTTTCCCGCACGCTGCGTGGGCTGGAAAACGACGGTTATATCTGCCGCGAAGTATGCCGCACTGACCGGCGGAATACCTATGTGACACTGACGGCTGCCGGCGAGGCAGAGGTGCAGCGGGCGAATCAGCTGTTGGAGGATTTTCACAGGGGGATTCAGAAACGCTTTACACAGGAAGAAGCCGACCAGCTGATGGAACTGCTTCAGCGGCTCTATGCGGCGGCCTCAGAGGAACTGGAGGAAATGAAAGGAGAGAGAGCGATCAATGGGTAAACTTTTCAAAAATCTGAAACCCTACTGGAGTTCCGTGTTGCTGATCTTGGTGCTGTTGGTGGTACAGGCATTTTGTGACCTGTCCCTGCCGCAGTACACTTCGGATATTATTGACACCGGAATCCAGAACAGCGGCGTGGAACACATTCTGCCGGAACAGATCACGGCAGAAGAATTCGAAAACGCCCAGCTTTTCATGACGGAAAGCGAAAAACAGAAGTGGCAGAATGCCTATGACGGAGAACAGAGAAAGGAAAGTCTGTCGGGCAAAGATCTGGACGAACTGGACAGCGACCTGCTGGTACCGGTGCTGCTGAACTATCAGATGTCCATGATGAGTGAGGACAGCTTTCGGGAGATGCTGGCACAGCAGCAGACTGATCCCAACGCGGCGGCTCAGATGGAACAGATGACCGTGGAGGAACTCGGTGCTGCCATGGGCGTAGAACTGCAACCGTTTCAGCGGACAGAGGAGGACAGCGACGGCAACTCGTCCACAGTGACTTGTGTCGATGTCCGCCCCGTGTTTGCGGCAATGCAGCAGAGCGGACAGCTCAATGAAGATACAGTCACCCAGATGCGTTCCCAGCTGGAAGATATGCTGGACACTATGGGGGATTCGCTGGTACAGTCTATGGGCGTTGCCTATGCGGTGCAGTGTGACAAAGACGCAGGGCTGGACATAGACAAGATCCAGACCAGCTATCTCTGGCGAACCGGCAGCAAGATGATGGCGATGGCATTTGCCATGATGGCTGCGGCGATTTGTGTTTGTTATGTGGCTTCCCGCGTGGGTGCCGGTGTCGGACGTGATCTCCGCGGCAAGGTGTTCAGCCGTGTCATGCAGTTTTCCAGTGCGGAAATGGATCAGTTTTCCACTGCTTCACTGATTACCCGAAGCACCAATGATATTCAGCAGGTGCAGATGGTTACGGCGATTTTCCTGCGAATGCTGCTGTATGCTCCGATTCTGGGCATTGGCGGCGTTCTGAAAGTGGTACACACCGGAGCCGGCATGGGCTGGGTCATTGTACTGGCAGTGCTGGTAATTCTGGGAATCGTCGGCGTGCTGATGGCGATCGCTATGCCGAAGTTCCAGAAAATGCAGGTGCTGGTGGATAAGGTGAATCTGGTTTCCCGTGAGATCCTGACCGGACTGTCCGTCATTCGGGCGTTCGGACGGGAAAAGACCGAGGAAGAACGCTTCGACAAGGCGAACCGCGACCTCACCAAGACCAACCTGTTTGTCAACCGTGTCATGACCTTCATGATGCCGGTGATGATGCTGATCATGTACAGCCTGACCATTCTGATCGTGTGGGTCGGTTCTCACCGCATTGACGGCGGCTCTATGCAGGTCGGCTCTATGACTGCATTCATTACGTATGCGATGATGATCGTCATGTCGTTCCTGATGCTGACCATGATGTCCGTCATGCTGCCCCGTGGTTCTGTGGCAGCCAAACGTATTGACGAAGTGCTGCAAACCAAGACCTCTGTACAGGAAACAGCACAGCCGAAACATTTGCAGGACAGCAAGGGCGTGCTGACCTTTGATCATGTCTGCTTCCGCTATCCGCATGCGGAGGAGAACGCTCTGACAGACCTTTGCTTCACGGCAAAGCCCAACCAGACCACGGCGATCATCGGCAGCACCGGCTGCGGCAAGTCCACACTGGTGAACCTGATTCCCCGTCTGTACGATGTCACAGCAGGCAGCATTACGCTGGACGGCGTGGAACTGCGTGACCTGCCGCTGGAAGAACTGCGGCAGCAGATCGGTTTTGTTCCGCAAAAGGGCGTGCTGTTCTCCGGTACCATTGCCAGCAACCTGCGGTTCGGCAATCCGGACGCTTCCGATGCAGAAGTACAGCAGGCGGCGGAAATTGCACAGGCAATGGAATTTATCCAAGAGAAGCCCGACCGGTTCGACAGTACCATTGCACAGGGCGGTACCAATGTTTCCGGCGGACAGAAACAGCGTCTGACTATCGCCAGAGCCATTGCCAAGCACCCGAAAGTGTTCGTCTTTGACGACAGCTTCTCCGCACTGGATCTGAAAACCGATGCGGCTCTGCGAAAGGCACTGGGAGAACAGGTACAGGACAGCACCATGATCATCGTGGCACAGCGAATCAGCACCATTCTCCATGCTGACCAGATTCTGGTTCTGGAAGAAGGCAAAATTGTCGGCAAGGGCACCCATGAGGAACTGCTGAAGAACTGTGAGGTATATCAGCAGATCGCCAAGTCCCAGCTTTCCCCGTCGGAACTGGGCTTGGAGGAAACACCGGAGGAAGGAGCGATGACAGATGGCGAATGAAAGACGGCGTATGGGCGGACGCGGACAGATGCCGGTAGAAAAGGCGAAGGACTTTAAAGGCTCTATTGGCAAACTGTTTGCATATATGAAGCAATATCATGCCGCAGTGGCCGTGGTAATTTTGTGTGCAATTGCCTCCACCGTGTTCAGCGTGATCGGACCGGACATTCTGGGTAAGGCGACCACGGAACTTTCCAACGGACTGCTGGCGAAGATTCAGGGAACCGGCAGCATCGATTTCACCAAGATCGGACAGATTTTGCTGTTTGTGCTGGGACTGTATCTGCTGAGTACTCTGTTCGGCTTTGTGCAGGGCTGGCTGATGACCGGTGTCACACAGAAAGTCTGCTACCGCATGCGGAAAGACATTTCGGAAAAAATCGACCGCATGCCAATGGCATATTTTGAAAGCCGTACCTACGGCGAAGTGCTGTCCCGCATCACCAACGACGTGGACACACTGGGACAGAGCCTGAACCAGAGTATCACCCAGATCATCACTTCCGTGGCGACTATGGTCGGCGTACTGGTAATGATGCTTCGTATCTCGCCGCTGATGACTCTGATCGCTGTGGTAATTCTCCCGATTTCCGTAACTCTGATTTCTCTGGTGGTGAAAAAATCCCAGAAGTACTTCAAGCAGCAGCAGGAATATCTGGGACACATCAACGGACAAGTGGAAGAAACCTACGCCGGTCATACAGTGATTCAGGCGTATAATAAGGAAAAGGACATGGTGCAGCAGTTTCAGGAAACCAACGATACCCTGTACCACTCCGCATGGAAATCTCAGTTCCTGTCTGGCTTGATGCAGCCGATCATGATGTTCGTGGGCAATCTGGGTTATGCCGCTGTGGCACTGTCCGGCGGTCTGCTGGCGATTCGCGGCACGATCACCATTGGTGACATTCAGGCGTTTATCCAGTATGTGAAGAACTTCACCCAGCCCATGCAGCAGATCGCACAGGTACTCAATCAGGTGCAGTCTATGGCTGCGGCAAGCGAACGTGTCTTTGAATTCCTCGAAGAAGCGGAAGAAGTGCAGACAGCAGAGCACCCGCTGGAACTGGCAAACGTGGAGGGCAATGTTGATTTTCAGCATGTTTCCTTTGGTTACCAGCCGGAGCAGTGCGTTATCCACGATTTCAGTGCCAAGGTAAAGTCCGGACAGAAGATCGCCATTGTAGGTCCCACCGGTGCCGGAAAAACCACAATGGTGAAACTGCTGATGCGGTTCTATGATGTCAGCGGCGGTGCGATCCTGCTGGACGGCCATGATGTGCGGGACTTCGACCGCCACAAGCTGCGGGAATCTTTCGGCATGGTGTTGCAGGACACATGGCTGTTTCAGGGTACCATTATGGAGAATATCCGGTACGGCAGACTGGACGCGACAGATGAAGAAGTCATTGCCGCCGCAAAGGCTGCTCATGCGGACAGCTTTATCCGCCAGCTGCCGGACGGCTACCAGATGGAACTGAACGAAGATGCCAGCAACGTTTCACAGGGACAGAAACAGCTGCTCACCATTGCCCGTGCCATTCTGGCGGACAATCGGGTCATGATTCTGGACGAGGCGACCTCCTCTGTGGATACCCGTACAGAAATTCTGATTCAAAAGGCAATGGATCACCTCATGGAGGGCAGAACCAGCTTTATCATTGCCCACCGGCTGTCCACCATTCGCAATGCCGATATGATTCTGGTCATGAAGGACGGGGACATCATCGAGCAGGGCACCCACGAAGAACTGCTGGAGAAGAACGGCTTCTATGCCGATTTGTATCGTTCACAATTTGCCCAGACCGCATAAGGCGGTACCGCACGAAGAATAGCATTCCCTTGAAAATGCCTCGTACAGCGTTGTGCTGTGCGAGGCATTTTTGCATTTGCAGGGAAATTTTGCAGGGCAGGCGGTTTTCGTGGTTTTTATGGATTTTGGGATATGGCTTTCGTACTTTTCCGTGTTTTTTGCATAAAAAGGGCTTGCCAAACGGGAAAGATTGTGCTATAATGTTGGTATCTGTTGTTCTGTCCGCAGGAGGGGAACGGCGGAACACACTTTCCGGATTCTGTTGCTGGAATCCGGCGATCATCTTATCATTTAAGGAGGACTTTCATGGCAACCACCAAAATCCAAGCTGCCACACAGACTGCGAAACGCAGTTTCAGTGCCGGCAGTGTCATCTCTGCAATCGGCAGATGGATCGTCCGGAACCGGATCTATCTCATCGCCTTTGCCATTCCGGCTGTGCTGACCTATCTGGCATACGCCCTTTTCGGACTCTACCCCTTTGGCGAAGAATCCGTGCTCTGTCTGGACCTGAACGGACAGTATGTGTATTATTTCGAGGCACTCCGTGATGCGTTCTGGGGTGACGGCAGCATCTTCTACAACTGGTCGCGAAATCTTTCCGGCGAGTTTATGGGCATTATCGGCTATTATCTGGCGAGCCCGTTCACGCTGATCGTCATGCTCCTGCCGGAGAAATTCATGCTGAGCAGCCTGCTGATCATGCAGCTGTGCAAGCTGGGTGCAGCCGGTGCAACATTCAACTACTTCTTACAGAAACGCCGCGGCGTACAGCCGTACCCGTCACTGCTCTTCTCCACCATGTATGCGATGATGGCATACGGCGTGATCCAGCTGATCGACCCCATGTGGCTGGACGGTCTGGTATTCCTGCCGCTGATCATGCTGGGCATTGAATATCTGGTCGACGACGGCCGCCGGCTGAATTTCATCATTCCGCTGGCACTGATGTGTGTGGCAAACTTCTACATCGGCTACATGATCTGCTTCTTTGTGATCCTGTACTTCCTGTTTTATCTGTGCTTCGGCTCGGACAAGAAGCGGAAGGGTTATGACTATTTCACCGCGTTTGTACGGATCGCGTATTCTTCCGTCATTGCACTGGCATGTGCGGCATTCATGCTGCTGCCGGTGTACAACGCTCTGAAACTGGGTAAGTTCGAATTCACAGATCCGGACTACAGCTTCCGGTTCCAGTCGTTCCCGCTGAGCAAGAAACTGCTGGAAAATGCACAGGATTCGCCGCTGCTGGTGTTCCTGTGTGATCTGCTGGACATGTTCCCGCAGCTGTTGCCGGCACAGTATGACTCTGTAAACGTACAGGGCAAGCCGGAAATCTACTGCGGTCTGCTGACCTTGGTGCTGCTGCCCCTGTTCTACCTGAACAAAAAGGTCAACCGGAAAAAGAAGATCGGTTACTCTCTGCTGATCGCTGTAATGGTAATGTGCATGCTGATCACACCGATAGACATGATGTGGCACGGCGGACAGGTGCCGAACTGGCTGCCGTTCCGCTATGCATTCCTGCTGTCCTTTGTGTTCCTGACCATGGCGGCAACTGCATTCGCAAACCGCGACGGTATCGAAAAGAAGCATCTGATCGGATCGGCAGTGATAATGGCGGTCATCATTGCCATTGTTGCCGGTCTGAAATTTGACCAGATGGCAAAGGGTGCTGTCTGGATCTCTGCGGCACTCATGGGCATTTACCTGATCCTGCTGTACTTCATGCTGGGCGGAAAGATCACGCAGGGCAAGCGTGGCGTAAGCGTTGCCCTGACCACTATGATGCTGATCATGGTAGGCGGCGAAGCAACCTACAACGCTGTAGATTCCATGAAGGACATCGACAAGGAAGTGGCATACTCCACCCGTGCCTCCTATCAGAACTACGTGCAGAACGGACGTGCGGCAACACAGATGCTGGAGGAAAAGGACGACGGCTTCTACCGTGCGGAAAAGACCTTCTTCCGCTGTGTCAACGATAATGCGGCATTCGGACTGAAAGGTATCTCGCACTCCAGTTCTGTTATGAACACCCGTGCCATCAATTTCATTGAAACCTTGGGTTACTGCATGCACAGCTACTATACCCGCTATGACGGCAACACCGAAATTGCGGACTCTCTGCTGGGCATCAAGTATGTGCTGGACCGCGGGGAAAGCGGCGATCAGAACCGCCGTCTGAATCCGGCATATGAAGCACGCTGGGCATACGACTATACCAACGAAAATGGTACTGCAAAGACCATTACTGCTTATGAAAATACCAATGCTCTGTCTATCGGCTACATGGTAGACGAGGATGTGCAGAAGATCGATCATCTGGGCAACGACAATCCGTTCAACAGCCAGAACATCTTCATGAGCACCATGAGCGGACAGACCACATTTGACGAAAACGGACAGTTCCAGAGCTGGCACGAGTATTACACACCGCTGAATCTGGCAGAAAATCCGATCGTCAGCGATGCGATCACCACAAGCCCCTACGGCGAACAGACCAAGTATGACGTGACCGGCGACGGTGACCCCACTGTGGACTTCCACTTGGTGGCAGAGTCCAACGAACCGATCTACATCTACTTCAAGACCGAGTTCCAGAAGAAAGTCAACCTGTGGATGTCCACATGGAACGACAGCGAATGGAGCGAGGCAGAAAACGGCTGGAAGGAATCCAACAGCGGCGACTTCACTTGGAAAGATGCCGATGAATACGCTAAGAACAACGGCGGCTTCCAGTCTATGGGCGAATACTTCGAGGGCGATAACTACATTGCCCTGCGTCTGGGTACCTTTGAGCCGGGCACGAAGATCACCCTGCGTATGACCATTGCCAATGAGGAAAAGTTCACCATTGTCAAGAACTTCCTGTTCTACACCTATCATCCGGACGTATTCCAAGAGGATATTGACATTCTGAAGCAGAATCAGTGGCAGATCGACACCAAAAAGAGCAACGACCGGAAGCTGACTGGTACCATTACCGCAGAAGAAGGTCAGATCATGATGACTTCCATTCCGGATCAGCCGGGCTGGACCGTCAAGGTGGACGGCAAGAAGGTCGATCAGGTGGCAATCGTAGATGCCATGATCGGTGTGCCGCTGTCTGCCGGAGAACATACCGTGACCATGACCTACACACCGCCGGGGTGGTGGATCGGCATGGGCACACTGGCAGGCGGCATTATCCTGATCGTGCTGTTCTGGTTCGGTGACCGCAAGCGGTATGCTGCAATGCTGGCAGAGATCGAAGCTGAAAAGGAACGGGAACAGCAGCAGGCGAAAAAACGCGTGAAGCTGAAGTCCGGTACCAAGGACAAGGCAAATGACGACTCTCCGGAGAAGCTGCTGGAAAAACTGGAGGCACTCCACCAGCAGGGCATTCTGGACGACAAGGAATTTGCAGCCAAAAAGGCGGAAATTGAAAAGAAAAAGAAAGCGGACGGCAAACAGACATAATCGTTGGTTTGCCTAAGATACGCTGAAAACAAGAAACGGCTCTGCCGCAGGGAAATTCCTGTGGCAGAGCCGTTTTTTTGTGTGGTGTTTAATGATACGATAATACATCGTGATATGCTGGAAATTGGGTTTCCAAGTATGCGACTACGATAATCATTAACATGAAAATCCATATGCCTGTCAATGACTGCACTTTTATATATCGTTTGATTTTTTCAGATGACTTAGAATATGCAAATATCATGCCTGCAAAGCAAAGGACTAGCAAAAGAATAAGAACTATAAAACCTGAAAAATTGCCGCCGGCAGATTGTGTTCCATATCCCTCTATTATCCAGTTTAACGCTCTGATAGAATAGTGTGTTTGCCAAAAATATTCGAAGCAAAAAAAAGAAAAGGGCAGTGACAAAACCC
The DNA here is from genome assembly GCF_003438725.1 of Ruminococcus sp. OM06-36AC. Classification (NCBI taxonomy): domain Bacteria; kingdom Bacillati; phylum Bacillota; class Clostridia; order Eubacteriales; family Oscillospiraceae; genus Ruminococcus; species Ruminococcus sp. OM06-36AC. The sequence goes on along the minus strand of NZ_QSTT01000001.1, from coordinate 260,004 downwards.
ATTTCAACAGAAGCTGCTTCTTACTTTCACTTAACAGCATAGCTGCATATATTACTGCTACAACCAACAAATATGGCAATCGGAATAACTCGTTTGCGATACCGATAATTTCCGCAAGAAATATAGCTGACACTGTAATAACTGACATTGTGGCGGAACATATTATGGTGTTTATCGTTTTGAATTTCATTTTTTCTCCCTAATTATGCATCGCAAGTTTTGATGTAAGAAATGGTATAGAAAAGCCCACCGTAATTCTCTTGGAATTTTGGTGGGTTTCTGGTGGAGCATAGGAGAATCGAACCCCTGACCTTCACAATGCGAATGTGACGCACTCCCAACTGTGCTAATGCCCCGTATGCCTTTATTATAACACCGGAATGGTGTCGTGTCAAGCATATTTTACCGCTATAAATGGAAATAGCCGCCCCACTTCCACATAAGGCGGCTATTTTTTCATAATAAGTACTTATGGGAGCAAACCGTCTGCTGGTATGCTCTTTCTATTTCTATGATAGACGATTCCTTTGGATTTGTCAAGTAGGTGTTCTGGATTTTTTACAGAAAAATCCCTTGACAACCGCCCGACAATATGGTATGATAAACACATTATGAAATGCGTAGAGCAAGAGAAGTATCTGCATTCGTGCCGGCACAGAGAACCCTCGGGTTGGTGGAACGGGGGAGCGTCACCGCAGAGAATACACTTGGGAGCAGGCTTCCTGAAACCGTCGTGCGTAGGGGAGTTCGGGCACGCCCGTTACAGCGTCTTTGAGGTCAGGGCGGCTTTCGCTCTGATAAATTGAGGTGGTACCACGGTGAAAACATCGTCCTCTGGAAAAATAGTTTCCGGAGGGCTTTTTTGTACCCTTCGGGGAAAGAGGGAAAGAACATGACAGTATTTGAAGAACTGAAACGACGGGGCCTGATCGCCCAGATGACCGATGAAAAGGAGATCGAGGAACTGATCAACGCCGGCAAGGCAACCTTTTACATTGGCTTCGACCCCACCGCAGACAGCCTGCACGTGGGACACTTCATGGCACTGTGCCTGATGAAGCGGCTCCAGATGGCAGGGAACAAGCCGATCGTTCTGATCGGCGGCGGCACGGCAATGATCGGCGACCCCTCCGGCAAAACCGACATGCGGAAAATGATGACCAAGGAAACCATTCAGCACAACGTGGACTGCTTCAAGAAGCAGATGAGCCGGTTCATCGATTTTTCGGAAAATAAGGCAATTGTTGTCAACAACGGCGACTGGCTGCTGGATCTGAACTATGTGGACGTGCTCCGCGACGTGGGTGCTCACTTCAGCGTGAACCGCATGCTCTCTCACGAGTGCTACAAGCAGCGTATGGAACGCGGTCTGACATTCCTGGAATTCAACTACATGATCATGCAGAGCTACGACTTCTACAAGCTGTTTCAGGATTACGGCTGCAACATGCAGTTCGGCGGCGATGACCAGTGGGCAAACATGCTGGGCGGCACGGAGCTGATTCGCCGGAAGCTGGGCAAGGACGCTTACGCAATGACCATTACCCTGCTGCTGAACTCCGAGGGCAAGAAAATGGGCAAGACCGAAAAGGGTGCGGTATGGCTCGATGCGGAAAAGACGACACCGTACGAGTTCTACCAGTACTGGCGGAACGTTTCCGATCAGGACGTTATCAAGTGCCTGAAGCTGCTCACCTTTGTTCCCATTGAGCAGATCGAGGAAATGGAACGCACACTGGAGGGACAGCAGCTGAATCAGGCAAAGGAACTGCTGGCGTATGAACTGACTGCACTGGTGCACGGCAAGGAAGAAGCCGAAAAGGCACAGACTGCGGCAAAGGCTGTCTTTGGCGGCGGCGGAAACAATGCGGATATGCCGACCACCGTTCTGAAAGCAGAGGAACTCACCGACGGCGGCATCGGGATCCTGACCTTGATGGTACGTTGCGGACTGTCCCCGTCCAACGGCGAAGCACGCCGGCTGGTACAGCAGGGCGGCGTTTCTGTGAATGACACCAAGGTCACCGACCCCAAGAGCGTGATCTATCCGGAAGCAGAAACCATTCTGCGAAAGGGCAAAAAGGTATTCCACAAGGTGGTTGTGGAGGACTAAGACTCATCTCCAACAGAAAATCCAAGGGCGTTCTGTGGTTGCAGGACGCTCTTTTTATAGCAGGGAAATCAACGCAGAAATACAAATAAAATGTTGAGGCAATACCGCACAAAGAGCGTCTGGCGACTTTGCACGCCATCTGCTTGCAAATTTCCCGTCATATTTCACAAAAATGCTCGTGAATACATCCAGTATTCACTCCGCTTTTTGTTTCATCTGACGAAAAATTTGACGACGCATCTGTCGCACAATCTTTGTGCGGTATTACCCTAAGAATGATATGGAGGAAGAAAAATGAAATTGTGGAAAAAAGGGTTAGCGGCATTGACTGCTGGCTTGCTTTGTCTGGGCAGTGTGGGACTGTCTGGCGTGGAATTGCCGGCGAGTGCAGATGTGCCATATTTTTACGACGGTATTTATGGAGATTTGTATTATGACGTGATCGATACAGTCGAAATTCGAATTACTGGTTGTGAAAAAGAAGTTACGGCTGTAGAGATTCCAGCGAAGATCGCTGGAAAACCGGTGACGAGTGTTGGAAGAAGTGCTTTTTCTGGCTGTAACAGTCTGGCTGCGGTCACGATACCGGACAGCGTGACGAGAATTGGCTTAGATGCCTTTTATAAGTGCAGCAGTCTGACCACGATCACGATGCCGGACGGTGTGACGATTCTTGGAGCGAACGCTTTTTCTTTCTGTACCAGTCTGACCGAAGTCACGATGCCGAACAGCTTGACAAGTATTGGAAGTAATGCCTTTTCCGGCTGTAGCAGCCTGACTGAAATCGAGATACCAGACAGCGTGACCAGCATAGGAGAGAGTGCTTTTTCCGACTGTAAAAAGCTGACCTCGATCACGATACCGGACAGCGTGACAAGCATTGAAAAATCTGCCTTTTCCGGCTGCAACAACCTCACTATTTATGGTTACGCCCGCTCTTACGCCCAGAAATACGCAGCCGAAAACAACATCAGATTTGCTCTGATCGGCGGATTGCCCAGGGGTGACGTAGACGGCAGCGGCGGCATTGACTCCACCGACATCTTTTACACCATGCTCTACATCGCCAACGTTGCCGTAGGCAATGACGGCGGGCTGACGGATGAACAGATCGCTGCCGCCGATGTAGACGGCAATGGCACAGTGGATTCCACCGACAGCTTCTATATCATGTACTACGTGGCTCTCCGCGGAGCAGGATATGACACTTCTTGGGAAGAAGTCCTCGCGAAATAACTTTTCCAAACACAAAAAACAGCACTTTTGCCCGCGGGTCTGCGGCTGCAAAAGTGCTGTTTCTATTTATGAAAGTGAGAGCCATAAACCGGCACAAAATGTTATGCCGTCAGTCCTCGTCGCCGGAAGAAATCGGAATCGTCTTTTCAGCATCATCTGCGGAATCGTCCTGTTCCGGCTTTGCATCGTCGGCAGGCTCTTCTTCCGGCATGTGCACGGTTGTCGGCTGGTCTGCTTCGTCGTCCTCGGAATCGATAGAGCAAACACCATCTGCACAGCAGCAGCCTGCTGCTTCGGCAGTGTTTTCGGTATCTTCTTCGTTTTCCGGCTCGTCACAGCAGGAGCACTCGTCGTCATTCGTGCAGCCGCCCTCCGGCAGGTCGTCACAATTGCATGCGGCTTCCAGTCGCTTGTCGTGTGCCTTTTTCAGTGCGTAAATAGTTGCAGCGGAAGCTGCGGCAGCTGCTGCAACCATTGCAGCGATAATCGTTCCTTTCATATCGATACCTCTTTTCTCCGACACCATGTCCTGTGCAGGCGTGTGCGAAAGTGTACACGCTGTGGTTCTTCTGCGGGTCGGCGACAGAAAACACAGACGTTTCCAGATTACAGCTTTCGTTTCGCTGTAATATTTCTACATCTATAGTATACCATATTTTCAAAGAAAATACAAGCCCCGACATGCAGATATTTGCAGATTATCCGACAAATTTTTCAGAGGTGACTACCTTTATACACGCTCCAGTGCCTGCTGCAAGTCGGCGAGAATATCCTCGATATTTTCCAGACCTACAGAAATGCGGATCAGTCCGCCGTCAATGCCTGCTGCTTTCAGCTGTTCTTCGGTCAGCTGGCGGTGGGTGGCTGATGCAGGGTGCAGCACACAGGTGCGAATATCTGCCACGTGTACCTCAATGGAAGCCAGCTGCAACGCGTCCATAAAGCGGACAGCAGCTTCTCTGCCGCCCTTGATCGAGATCGAAATGACACCGCAGGTGCCGTTGGGCAGATACTTCTTTGCCATTTCGTGATAGGGGTCGTCCGGCAGGTTGGGGTAGGTGACAGAGGCGATTTTGTCAGACTGCTTCAGCATTTTTGCCACTGCCATAGCGTTTTCGCAGTACTGCTTCATACGTACCGGCAGAGTTTCCAGTCCCAGATTCAGCAGGAACGCGGAGTGTGCCGCCGGATAACAGCCGAAGTCCCGCATCAGCTGCATTCTCGCCTTGATGATGTATGCCATTTTGCCGAACTCTCTGGTGTAGACTACACCGTGATAGCTTTCGTCCGGCTCTGTGAAGTCGGGGAATTTGCCGCTTTTTTCCCAGTCAAATGTGCCGCCGTCCACAATAACACCGCCGCACTGGAGAGCGTGGCCGTCCATGTACTTGGTGGTGGAGTGGATCACAATATCTGCTCCGAATTCAATGGGACGGCAGAGGATCGGCGTGGCAAAGGTGTTGTCCACGATCAGCGGGATCTGGTGGGCATGGGCGATCTTGGCGAACTTTTCAATGTCGAATACTGTCAGTGCCGGATTGGCAATGGTTTCGCCGAAGATCAGCTTGGTGTTGGGCTTTATCGCCTGCGAAATGGTTTCCTCATCTGCCAGCGGGTCTACCCAGATGCACTCGATGCCGAACCGCTTCAGCGTTACGCCGAACAGGTTCACAGTGCCGCCGTAAATGGTGGAAACGGAAACAATGCTGTCGCCGGCACTGCACAGATTCAGCACCGACAGCAGGGAAGCTGCCTGTCCGCTGGAAGTGAGCATTGCCCCGACGCCGCCCTCCAGTGCAGCGATCTTCTGTTCTACTGCATCACAGGTGGGGTTGGCGAAACGGGAGTACATCGGTTCCATGGGCATGTCAAACAGTTCCGCCACCTTTTCGGTGGAGTCGAAACGATAAGTGGTGCTTTGTACAATGGGTACTGTGCCGGGGCCGCCGTTTTTCGGGGTATAGCCGGCGTGCAGGCATTTGGTTTCCAGTTTTGCATTCGGATTGCAGGGCTGCATAAAAATTCCTCCAGAGTGTCGGCAGTACACGGGCAGGATTGCCCGAAATCATGTACTGCAAGTTGTATTTTTATAATAAAAAAGATGATACTATTATAGCACATTTTATTCGTTTTGCATAGACGGAATTTTCAAATCTAAACCCATAGAAAAAATCTATGGCAATACCGCACAAAGATTGTGCGACAGATGCGTCGTCAAATTTTTCGTCAGATGAAACAAAAAGCGGAGTGAATACTTGATGTATTCACGAGCATTTTTGTGAAATATGAGAGTCTGTTTCGTATCTGACGTATGCAGATTTCGTTGTCAGATTTTTTGAGAGATGAAGGGAAAAACGGAGAAAATCCTTTGTGGATTTTCGAGTATTTTCCCGAAATATCTCGGAAAATATGCACGCAAGATGCGTGCAGGAAGATACGAAACAGACTCTCAAGGGAAATTTGCAAGCAGATGGCGTGCAAAGTCGCCAGACGCTCTTTGTGCGGTATTGCCCTATGGCAACATCACATAGGAAAGGTGCCGGATTTACTGAAATTCCGTCGAAAGCCTTCTGCAGAATTGGCAAAAATGCAAATTTTCCAAAAATCCCATTGACATTCTCTTGTAAAAATCGTATAATGAAATTATGTATTGTTGTGCGTGAAGAAGGAATCTGACCAACGGCAGATTCCCGACAAATCAGAATGTCTGGGCAACCACAGAGATTCTGCATGAAATACTCGGGGCGGTTTTTGACCAGTGCACCCAAGGTGCGGGAAAGCTGGAACCATTTTACAACATGCCCTGCTGCCTGTCCGACGGACGTGAATTGCCGGCAGGCTGTATCTATTTAAAGTTTTTCCAACTCTTGAGAAACCCAGAAAAACCACACGGCGAAAAAGGTGGCTTTTCGGGGACAGCCAGAAAATGTACGCGGCGGAGAATCCGAAGTTCTCCGCAGAGATCGCAGGAAAGCAATCCTTTTTTTGTTTTGGAAAATGTTCCTCCGAACTTGTGAAAAAGCAGTTTGGGCAGGCATGGTGTGAAACCTGGGGCAGCGTTGCCCTTGTACTGTGCTGCCCTTGCACCAACGTGAATCAGGGGCGATACCGCACAAAGAGCGTCTGGCGACTTTGCACGCCATCTGCTTGCAAATTTCCCGTCATATTTCACAAAAATGCTCGTGAATACATCCAGTATTCACTCCGCTTTTTGTTTCATCTGACGAAAAATTTGACGACGCATCTGTCGCACAATCTTTGTGCGGTATTGCCCAGGGTGTCCTTTTTCCATGCAGCCCGTTTTTTCTGAAAAGGCGGTTTGCAGAACAGGCGGAGGAGAATTCTGCCGTCATGCGGCGGCAATGTGCCTGCTGAACAGGCGGCAGTCTGTGCGAGTGCCGATTCGGCAGGCAGACTGACAGTGATTTCGGAAAAGAGAACATTTGTGCTGTCCCCACGTGAGAAAGTGAGGATATTTATTTGGCAAACGAAAAAGAACAGGTAAGAGAAGTACGAAACAATCCCCAGCCCCGCAAGAGAAGCTATGGGGCAAGACCACGGCAGCAGGGTGCCGGCGAGCGTCCCTCCGGCGGCAATCGCCGTCACAACAACAATCCACGCCCCAGAAACAACAACAATGCACAGCCGACACGGCAGAACCGCCAGAAGCGGACACCGGTACGTATCATTCCGCTGGGTGGTCTGAACGAGATCGGAAAGAACATGACCGTGTTTGAGTGCTGCAATGACATGTTCATTCTGGACTGTGGTCTGGCATTTCCGGATATGGATATGCCCGGTGTGGATATTGTCATTCCGGATTTCACCTATGTGGAGGGCAACAAGGACAAGATTCGCGGCATTGTCATTACTCATGGTCACGAGGACCATATCGGCGGTCTGGCATATCTGCTGAAAAAGATCAATGTGCCGATTTATGGCACCCGCATGACACTGGGACTGATCGAGGGCAAGCTGGAAGAACACGGGCTGCTCAAGCAGGCGAAGCTGATCGAAGTGGAACCCCGCACCACCGTGAGAATGGGCTGCATGGCAGTGGAATTCATCAAGGTGAACCACTCTATCCCCGGTGCGGTCGGCATGGCGATCCATACACCGGCCGGCATCATTGTCCACACCGGTGACTTTAAGGTGGACTTCTCGCCGATCGACGATGAGATCATCGACCTTGCACGATTCGGCGAACTGGGCAGCCGCGGCGTACTGGCACTGATGGCAGACTCCACCAATGCAGAGCGTACCGGCTTTACATGCTCGGAACGCACCGTTGGCGGCAGCTTTGAAAAGCTGTTCAAGCGGGCGGAGGGAAAGCGAATCATTATTGCTACATTCTCCTCCAATGTGCACCGTGTACAGCAGATCATCGATCAGGCAAAGAATTACAATCGAAAAGTAGCGGTGTTCGGCCGCAGCATGGTGCATGTCATCGAAAAGGCGACGGAACTGGGCTATCTGAAAGTGCCCAAGGGCATTATGATCGATATTGATGAAATGAACCGTTATCCGGACGACCAGATCGTACTGGTGACTACCGGCAGTCAGGGCGAACCGCTGTCGGCTCTGACACGTATGGCAATGAACAGCCATAAAAAGGTGACGATCACGCCGAATGACTTTATCATCATCTCCGCGAAGCCGATCCCGGGCAACGAAAAATATGTTACACGGGTAGTCAATGAACTGATGAAATCCGGTGCGGAAGTCATCTACGAATCCATGTATGAAGTGCATGTTTCCGGTCACGCGTGTCAGGAGGAGCTGAAGCTGATCCAGGCTCTGACGAAGCCGAAGTTCTTCATTCCGGTGCACGGTGAATATAAGCATCTGGTCAAGCATGCGGAAATTGCAAAGTCTATGGGCATGCCCAGCGATCATATCATCATTTCCAAGATCGGTGATGTCATCGAAACCGACGGCAACTCCATGCGTATCGTTTCACAGGTGCCTGCCGGTCGGGTTATGGTAGACGGTCTGGGTGTCGGCGATGTCGGTTCTATCGTGCTGCGGGACAGAAAGCATCTGTCACAGGACGGTCTGATCATTGTAGTGATCGGCATCGAACGGGCAGCCAATGCCGTAGTGGCAGGACCGGACATTATCTCCCGCGGTTTTGTCTATGTGCGGGAGTCGGAAGAACTCATGGACGAGGCACGCAATGTCATGACGACTGTGCTGGACAACTGCAACGCACGGGACCTCAAGGAATGGGGAACGCTGAAAACCAAGCTGCGTGATGTTCTGTCCGACTTCATCTATGCCAAGACCAAACGCAGCCCGATGATCCTGCCGATCATCATGGAGGTATAAATGCCTGTTACAGGCTCTTGAAGATAGCTGTTGCTGAAAAGCAGCTGTCTGCAAAGGAGAATGCAGCATGAAACGAAAATATGGGGTGATGATCGCCACATGGATCTTGTGGTTTATCAGCGTCCTTGTACCGCTGTTTTGTATGGTGCTCCAGCGAGTGCCCCAGCGGTTTTTGACCATACAATTTCTGGTGATCTTGCTGTTGGGGATTCTGCTCTGTGTCCAGTGGATCTGGCTGCGGCGTGCAGAACGGATACAGAATACCGCTGTTCGCGGCGAGATCGAGGGTGCCGGCATGGCTGCCCTCCAGAGCATGACTGTGCCGATGATTCTGGCGGAACGGGACGGAAAGATCCTCTGGAGCAATGCGATCTTCCAGAACCGCTTCGTGTCGGGACGCTCTGTGCTGGGGCGTTCTGTGCAGGACGTGATTCATCTGAATCTGGCGGCTCTGGATCAAAACCGTGACCTGTTAATGGAGCACAACGGGCTGAGTTATCGGGTGCATGCCGTTTCCAGTGCCCAGAACCAGCAGGAAATCATTGCGGTGCAGTTTCTGGAAATCACAGATATTCTGCGGTTGCAGCACGAGCAGACCAACTCCCGTCCCTGCGTAATGCTGCTGGTGATCGACAGCTATGACGATCTGCTGCAATACGCCAGAGAAAGCGAAAAGGCACAGGTTTCCGCCGAGGTGGAACGGGTGCTGGAAAACTTTATGCAGGGGACCGAGGGCATTATCCGCAAGGTGGAAAACGATCTGTTCTATGCGGTAATGGAATCCCGCTATCTGCACGAGATCATGAACAACCGGTTCCATGTGCTGGACGAGGCACGGCAGATTCGTGTCAACGACCGCATGCACATCACCTTTTCCATTGGCGTGGGTGACGGCGGTTCTACATTGGCGGAGAGCGAGAAGTTTGCCCGCCAGTCGCTGGATATGGCACTGGGACGGGGCGGCGATCAGGCGGCAGTGAAAACGGAAAACGGGTTCTGCTTTTTCGGCGGTGCCTCCAAGGGCATCGAGAAGAAGTCCAAAACCAAGATTCGCTCCATTGCCCTTGCCATGCAGGAACTGATCGAAAATTCCGATCAGGTGTTCCTTATGGGACACCGCTTCGGCGATCTGGATTCCGTAGGTTCTGCCTGCGGTCTGGCGGGAGCCGTGCGGCTGATGCAGAAGCCGGCGTATGTGGTGGTGAACCAGCAAAGCTGTCTTGCCACCCAGCTGATCGACCGTATGCAGCAGTGTCCGGACGGTCCGAAGTTTATGGAACCGGTGGACGCACTGGCACAGGTGACGGACAACAGTCTGCTGATCGTCGTGGATACCCACAACAAGGACATTCTGGAAAGCGTGGATCTGTACCATGCGGCACGATATGTCATTGTCATCGACCACCACCGGAAAAATGTGAATTTCATTGAAAATGCGGTGATTTTCCACCACGAACCCTATGCGTCGTCCGCTTCGGAAATGGTGACGGAGATCATACAGTATTTCCGGCTGGATACCGAGGTTTCCTCGGCATATGCCGATGCCCTGCTGGCGGGAATCATGCTGGATACCAAGAATTTTGTCATGCGTACCGGTGTGCGAACCTTTGAAGCGGCGGCGTATCTGCGGAAGATCGGGGCGGATACGGTACAGGTCAAGTCCCTGTTCTCCAATACGATTTCCATGTACTCCATGCGTGCCCAGATCGTGGCACATGCGGAATTGTACCGGAACAACGCTATTTCTGCCGTGAAGCTACAGGACAAAAATGCCCGTGTGCTGGCGGCACAGGCGGCAGATGAACTGTTGAGCATTCAGGGCGTGGAAGCTTCCTTTGTGCTGTATCTGGAAGAAACCGGCGTGGGAATCTCCGCACGCTCTATGGGTAATGTCAATGTACAGGTCATCATGGAGCAGCTGGGCGGCGGCGGTCACCAGACAATGGCGGCAACGCAGCTGAAGGGCTGTACCATTCAGGAGGCAAAGGAACAGCTGCTGCTGATTCTGGAAGCACAGGAAAATGAAACTTAAGGAAACACTGCATAAAGCCCGCCTGACGGCTTTGCACGCAATCTGCGTGCAGATTTTCCGTCATATTGCCCAGAAATCCCTTGCCATACATACAGTATGCCTGCGGAATTTCTGTACAATCTGCCGAAAAATCTGACAACGCATCTTACGCACAAGCTTTATTCCGTGTTTCCATAATCGGATAAGCATTTCCTTAAAGTAAAGAAAAGGAGAGAGAACCATGAAAGTAATTTTTATGCAGGACGTAAAAGGCTCTGGAAAAAAGGGCGAAGTGAAAAACGTTTCTGACGGCTATGCCCGCAACATGCTGCTGAAAAAGGGGCTGGCAGTAGAAGCAACACCGCAGAACCTGTCGGAACTTTCCGGAAAGCAGTCCTCCGCAGCTCACAAGATCGACGTGGAAAAGCAGAATGCACAGGCAATTGCTGACAAGCTGAAAGGACAGACCGTTCACGCCGGAGCAAAGGCTGGCAACGGCGGCAGACTGTTCGGGGCAGTTACTGCGGCACAGATCGCGGAGTGCATTGAAAAGCAGTTCGGCTGCAAAATCGACAAGAAGAAGATCGGTCTGAAATCAGACATCAAAAATTTCGGCAGCTATGAGGCAGATATTCGCCTGTACACCGGCATTTCTGTCAAGGTGACTGTAGAAGTTGTCGAGGAATAAAGGCAACACCGCACAAAGCCCGCCTGACGGCTTTGCACGCAATCTGCGTGCAGATTTTCCGTCATATTTCACAAAAATGCTCGTGAATACATCCAGTATTCACTTCGCTTTTTGTTTCATCTGACGAAAAATTTGACGACGCATCTGTCGCACAATCTTTGTGCGGTATTGCCCAGAATCATCAGCAACAGAGCAATGCGGGTACGGTTTTCGTCCCGCATTATTTTTCCAAGGAGGGATTTTCATGGCAGATACAGTGTATTCTTCCAACGAAGCCGCAGAACTGCCCTTTAGTCTGGAAGCAGAACAGACCGTGCTGGGTGCCATTCTGCAAGACCCGAATGTACTGCCGGTAGTATTGGAAACCGTTCGTCCGGAATGCTTTTTCAATCCCCAGCATCAGGAACTGTTCCAGATCATTCTGCAAATGTTCACTTCCGGTGAAAGAGCAGACGTGGTGACGGTGCTCAATGTGGCAGTGCAACGCAAGGTGTTCGAAACCGCCGCAGAGGGCAGAAACTATCTGGCGGCGTTAATCAACAGTGTGCCGTCTACCTCGAATATCGAGAGCTACTGTGCCATTGTCACGGAAAAATATTATATCCGTTGTCTGGCATATGCGGCACGGGGCATTTTGCAGGACATTCAGTCCGGCGAGGGCAGTGCCCAGATGCTCATGGACGCGGCAGAACAGCGGATTTATGACATTCGGCAGGGCAAGGATGTGCAGGGGCTGACCAAGATCGGCGATGCTATTTGTGAAGCCTATGACCATGTGGGCAAAATTGCAGGGCCGGACAAAGAAAAATATGTAGGTGCCAGAACAGGATTTTCCTATCTGGATACGGTGACTTCCGGTCTGAACAAGTCGGATCTGCTGCTGATCGCTGCCCGCCCCGGTATGGGTAAAACTTCTTTCGCCCTGAACATTGCCACCAACGTGGCACGGCACAGCGGCAAGGAAGTGGCGATCTTTTCGCTGGAAATGTCCAAGGAGCAGCTTGCCACCCGTATGCTTTCTTCGGAAGCACTGGTAGATTCCCAGAAGCTTCGCAACGGCTTTCTCACCAACGAGGACTGGGTGCGGCTTGCCACCAGTGCCGGCGTTCTTAGCGGACTGCCCATGTACATTGACGATACTGCCAGCATCAACGTGCAGCAGATCAAGGCGAAGCTGCGGCGTATGAAGAATCTGGGACTGGTGGTCATTGACTACCTCCAGCTGATGGGTTCTACCCTGAAAACCGACAACCGTGTACTGGTGGTTTCGGAACTGACGCGTCAGCTGAAAATCATGGCGAAAGAATTGGATATTCCCATTATTGTTCTGTCCCAGCTGTCCCGTGGTCCGGAAGGACGTAACGACAAGCGGCCGATGCTGTCTGACCTCCGTGAATCCGGTTCTATCGAGCAGGACGCGGACATTGTAATGTTTCTCTATCGGGATGCTTACTATAATAAGGACAGCCCCACGCCGAACATTTCCGAGTGCATCGTGGCAAAGAACCGTCACGGCGAAACCGGCACCGTTAAGCTGATGTGGGACGGTCAGTTCACTCGCTTCTCCAATGCGGAAATGCGTGATGAGGGCTGATGCTGTTTCCCGTGCAGTACTGGAGCAACTGCGGGAACTGCACTGTCTGGAACCAGAACAGACTGTCTGCTGTGCCCTTTCCGGCGGGGCGGACAGCGTGTGTCTGCTCCGCTGCCTGCTGGAACTGCGTCCGGTGCTGGGTATTACAATTACGGCGGTGCATGTCAATCACCACCTCCGCGGAGCCGAAAGCGAACGGGACAGAGCATTCTGTCAGCAGCTTTGTGCAGGGCTGGGCGTGCGGCTGGCGGTCTATGATGTGAATCCGGCAGCAAGGGCAGTAAAGGAGCACTGCTCCGAGGAACTGGCGGCAAGGGAATGCCGGTATGCTGCTTTTGCACAGGTGCAGGCGGACTGGATCGCCACGGCACACACCGCCTCGGACAATCTGGAAACGGCAGTGCACCGGCTGGTGCGGGGAGCAAGCCTGCATGGACTGACGGCAATTCCGCCGAAAAACGGGCGGTTTCTCCGTCCGCTGCTGCGGGTGACACGGCGGCAGGTGGAACAGTATCTGGAATCACTGGGGCAGACCTATGTCACCGACAGCACCAACCTCACCGATGCCTACACCCGCAACCGGATCCGGCATCAGGTGATTCCGGCACTGGAACAGCTGAACCCTTCTGTAGAACGCACGGTTTCCTATACCCTGCGGAGCCTGCGGCGGGAGGACGATTTCCTGCACCAGCAGGCACAGGCAGCTTATGCCAAATGCCATACTGGAAAGAATACCCTTTCCGGCTTGGAAACGCTTCACGAGGCGTTGCAGTTCCGGTGTATTGCCATGCTACTGGAGGAGGCGGGGATCTCCTGTGAAGCCCCGCTGCTGGAACGTCTGGCGGCACTGGCACGGCAGGGCGGCAGGTGGAATTTGTCTGGTGCTGTTTATGCTGTGGGAAAGTCGGGCACACTGACCATAGAAACGGTGCAGCTGCCGGAGCCTTTGCCGGAAGCGATCCCTCTGCAAATGGGGGAAAACCGGCTTTTTTCAGGTTTTGTGTTGCATGCCCGACTGGAAACAGTGTCGCCTGCGGAAAATGTTGCAAATATTCATAAAAAATTTGCAAATGCGTGTCTGGATTATGATAAAATAAAAGGTGAAATCTTCCTGCGTCCCAGACAGTCCGGCGACCGCATGCAGCTTTCCGGCAGAGGGTTTACCTCTGCTCTGAAAAAACTGATACAGGCGAATCTTCCGCCGGAACGCCGTCGCACGGCTCATGTGCTGGCAGATGCAGACGGGGTGATTTTCGCCGAGGGCGTGGGCTGTGCCGCAAGAGTTTGTCCGGACGGAGAAACCAGACGGCTGCTGGTGCTGGAAATTCTCGGGAAATGGTGTAAACTTGATGCAGCAGTTCCCTCGCAATGATATAGAGAGAACTGGCAGCAATGCTGCCTGCCGGTTTTCTTTTCAACAGAATGGAGTGAATGTAATTTGACACCAAAGAAAGGCCGTGGGATCGGAGCGTATCTGCTCGTTGTCGTGGTATTGATCGTGGCACTGGTTTTCCTGCTGAACGGGCTGAAAACCGGCGGCAAAGAAACCAAATATTCCGACATTATGAAGTACTTCGATAATTATGAAGTCACTGCGTACACCTTGGATCTGGGCTCCGGCGAACTGAAGCTGACGCTGGACGACGGGGATAAGCTGACCTATGATGTGCCCAATGTATCGGTATTCCGTGATGATACGAAGGACTATCGCACCAGCTATAACCAGAAACACCCCGATGCTCCGCTGCAGGTGGACTATTATAAGATTCGGGATACTTCGTGGCTGCTGACACTGATTCCCACACTGGTGCTGCTGGGGCTGATGATCTTCCTGTTCGTGTTCATGATGCGGCAGGCAAACGGCGGCGGCAAGTACACCACCTTCGGCAAGGCAAACATCAAGAATCAGGCGAACACCCGCAAGGCAACCTTTGCCGATGTGGCAGGTGCCGATGAGGAAAAGCATGAACTGGAAGAAATCGTAGACTTCCTGAAAAATCCGCGGAAGTATGCGGAACTGGGTGCCCGTATCCCCAAGGGCGTACTGCTCATGGGACCTCCCGGAACCGGTAAGACTCTGCTGGCGAGAGCTGTTGCAGGAGAAGCCGGCTGCCCGTTCTTCTCCATTTCCGGTTCGGATTTCGTGGAAATGTTTGTGGGTGTCGGTGCGTCCCGTGTCCGTGACCTGTTCGATCAGGCGAAGAAAAACGCTCCGTCTATCATCTTTATCGATGAAATTGACGCAGTCGGCCGCCACCGCGGCACCGGCATCGGCGGCGGACACGATGAACGGGAACAGACACTGAACCAGCTGCTGGTGGAAATGGACGGCTTTACCGGCAAGGACAACGTCATTGTCATTGCTGCCACCAACCGGCGGGATATTCTGGATCCGGCTCTGCTGCGTCCGGGACGGTTTGACCGTCAGATCGTGGTCGGCTATCCGGACGTTAAGGGTCGGGAACAGATCCTGAAAGTACACACCAAGAGCAAGAGCATCGGACCGGACGTAGACCTGACTACCATTGCCAAGTCTACCGTGGGATTTACCGGTGCTGATCTGGAAAATCTGGTGAATGAAGCCTGCCTGCTTGCTGCACGGAAAAATAAAAAGGCAATCACCATGGACGAAATTCAGGAGGCGACCATTAAGGTGATCGCCGGACCGGAAAAGAAGTCCCATAAGGTAACGCCCAAGGAAAAGCGGCTGACCGCATTCCACGAGGCAGGGCATGCAGTCTGCACCTATTACTGCGATCATCAGGATAAGGTGCATCAGGTGTCCATTATCCCCAGAGGTATGGCTGGCGGCTATACCATGTCCCTGCCGGAGCAGGACAAAAGCTTCGTTTCCAAAAAGGAAATGGAAGAAAACATCATCACGCTGCTGGGCGGACGTGTGGCAGAACAGCTGGTGCTGGACGACATCTCCACCGGTGCCTCCAACGACCTGGAACGTGCCACTTCTACCGCACGGAGCATGGTGACTCGTTACGGCTTCAGCGAAAAGCTGGGACCGATCGTCTATGGCAATGACCAGAACGAGGTTTTCCTCGGCAGAGATCTGGGCTCGTCCCGCGATTACTCCGACCGCGTTGCCGGTGAGATCGATGACGAAGTACGGAACATCGTGGAAAAGGCATACGACAAGGCAACAGCGATCCTGCAAATGCACATGGATCAGCTGGAACTGCTGGCGAAGTATCTGATGATCCACGAGAAGATCGAGAAGGACGACTTCGAAACATTGATGCAGGGCAAAATGGATTCCTCCCAGTTTGAGGAAACACCGGCAGAACCGGAAACCTCTGCAACAGAAGCAGAACCGACAGAAGAAAAGCCCACGGAAAATGGAGATTCTTCTGCACCAACTGAAATGTAAACAATTGTCATCATAAAAGGAAAAGCTGTCACATACGAAGTGCCGTGTGTGACAGCTTTTTTTGAATGGGATTGACTTTTTGTGAATCACATGGTATAATAGTAACAGCTACTGTTGATGCTCAACGGTAAAATCATTGGAAAGAAGGATGTATATGGGCTTTTTGCGAAAAATGGCGGCGGCAGCAGTCGCCGGTGTGCTGTGTCTGGCAGGAAGCGGAACGCTGCCGCAAGCTGTTTTGCTCCCACAGGAACACGTTTTTGCAGCAAGTGGGGAAACTGTTTCGGAAACAAAGCATTATAAGGAAGGAGATTCTCGACTATCTGATCCTGTGTGGTGGTATTGGGACTCCACCATTGATTACGTGATTGTGACAGAAACCTATTGGGATGACACTGTAGGAGATACTGTTTCCAACAGTCATATTCGGATTACAGGGGTTGAAATTGAAACCTCGGTAATGTATCATATGACCACTTCTGAAAATCATACAGACAGCATTTCTCTTGTGGGTTCTTCTCATACGAAAAACAATACAGTTTTTGTAGAAATTCCGGAAACGATCGAGGATATTCCAGTTACTGAAATCGGAAAAATGCATGTGTCCTGTAGTAAAATTTCCGATCCAAGCGGAATGGTGGAGAATTTTTGGAGTGCATGTGTAGTCGTTCCAAACACGCTTTCTGCCATTGGGGATATTCGCTGCTCCAGCGATTTTGTGGAGATCGAATATGACGGCACTTGTGAGCAGTATCTTTCCCAGTGCAAAGTATATACTGACACACCAGTGCGTTGTACAGACGGGCGGTTTTACGGAAATGATATTACCTATAGCGGCACTTGTGCCCAGTGGAAATCGTTCTGTCCGGATTATCTGAGTACAACCAAGGTAAAATGCAGTGACGGCATTTACCCGTCTGATTTTACAAATACAACAACTGCGGAAACGACTACTACCACCACTACATGCACTTCCCCGTCTGCTTCTACGCATACAACAACACAGAGCAACACAGAGAAAACGACTGCCGCCACTATCACAACTGCGATGTCATTCACAGAGGTAACGACCACCACAACCACGACAGCAGTTTCCAAAATCTTCATTACACCGCCTGACAAAAGCCTGTTGCACGTCGGAGAAGAATTCCCACTGTTCAGTACTGTGTTATCCGATGATGTGATCTGGTACTCCACCAATGAAAATGTTGCCACTGTAAGAATCAATAACGATATAGTGAACCCCGGATCAGGGCTTGTGAAGATCGTCGGGACAGGTACTGTGACGATCGTGCTTGTGTACGGCGATAGGATCGGTTCTGTCACATTTGAGGTACCAGCGGATACAGGAACTTCGGAAAAGGCCGTGCTGGGTGATGTCAATCTGGACGGCAGGGTAGATATTATCGATGCGGTTCTGTTGAATAAGACTTGTGCCGGTGTTGTTTCGCTGACAGATGCAGCAAAGAAAAATGCCGACTGTGACTGCGACGGAGAAGTAGGCAACAATGATGCCGTTTCTCTGATGCGGTTTCTGGTACATCTGATCAGCACATTGCCGGAGCCAGACCTTTCTTAAAGGCAACAAATAAAGGCAACAAAAACGCCCTGTAACAGTTCAATTGTTGCAGGGCGTTTGCTTTTCGGAAATTTTCAGTTACTGCTGTTCGATCATCGGGCGGTTGAGAATCTGCATGAATTCTTCGCCGGTGATCGTTTCGTGTTCATACAGATACTTCGCGATCTCGTGCAGCTTCGGCTGGTTTGTCTGTAACAGCTGCATTGCCTTGTCGTACTGTGTCTGAATGATCTCTGTGACTTTCTTGTCGATCTTGGTCTGGGTTTCCATGGAGCAGGTCAGGCTGGCATCACCGCCGAGGTACTGGCTCTGGACGGTTTCCATTGCCACCATGCCAAACTCGCTGCTCATACCGAACCGGCTCACCATAGAGCGTGCCAGCTTGGTTGCCTGTTCAATATCGTTGGAAGCACCGGTGGTGATCTCGTGGAAGATCAGTTTCTCTGCGGCACGTCCGCCGGTAAGCGTTGCGATCTTGTTTTCCATTTCGGTTTTGGTCATGAGGTAATGTTCGCCCTCGTCCACCTGCATGGTGTATCCCAGTGCACCGGAAGTGCGGGGGATAATGGTGATCTTCTGCACCGGAGCAGACTGGGACTGGAGGGCAGCCACCAGAGCGTGTCCCACTTCGTGATAGGAAACCGTTAGCTTTTCCTTATTGGACAGCACGCGGTTTTTCTTCTGATAGCCGGCAATGACGACTTCCACGCTCTCCATGAGATCTTCCTGTGTGGCACAGGAGCGTCCCAGACGAACAGCACGGAGTGCAGCCTCGTTGATGATGTTCGCCAACTCTGCACCGGAAGCACCGGCAGCTGTGCGGGCAATGGCGGAGAAATCCACGTTTCCTGCCAGCTTGATTTTCTGGGCGTGGACCTTCAGAATGTCGATACGTCCCTGTAGATCCGGCAGTTCCACCGGAATCCGGCGGTCGAACCGTCCCGGACGGAGCAGGGCAGGATCAAGGGATTCCGGACGGTTGGTCGCCGCCAGAATGACAACGCCCTTGGAACCGTCGAAGCCGTCCATTTCGGTCAGCAACTGGTTCAGTGTCTGTTCCCGTTCGTCGTTGCCGCCGTACTGTCCGCCGTCACGCTTTTTACCAATGGTATCGATCTCATCGATAAAGACGATACAGGGAGCCTTTTCGTTTGCCTGCTTGAACAGGTCACGCACCTTTGCGGCACCCATGCCCACGAACATTTCCACGAATTCCGAACCGGAAATGGAGAAGAACGGGACGTTGGCTTCGCCGGCAACGGCTTTCGCCAGCAGTGTTTTACCAGTTCCGGGAGGTCCCACCAACAGGGCACCCTTGGGCATGGAAGCACCGATCTCCTTGTAACGCTCCGGCTTGTGGAGATAGTCCACGATCTCCGCCAGCAGTTCCTTGGCTTCTTCCTCGCCGGCAACGTCCTTGAACTTGATACCGGTGGTGGACTTGACGTAGACCTTGGCATTGCTCTTGCCCATGCCGAACATCATGGAGCTGTCGCCTCCGCCCATACGCTGTGCCATTTTCTTGTTGAAGAAGTGGAACACCAGCAGCATCAGGGCAATGGGCAGCACGCAGGTGATCAGGATGTACAGCAGAGGACTGGTGCCGCTGTCGATCTCCGATTCAAACTTTGCACCGGAGGCGTACAGCCGGTCGATGAGTTCCGGATCGTTCAGGGTGCCGGTCTGGTATACCTGCTTTTCGTCCTTGTCAGTAAATGTGATCTGACTGCTTTCGATCTTGACAGAGCCGATTTCCTTGTTCTCTGTCATGCTGATGAATGTGTCGTAGCCGACTTCCTTGACGCGTCCCTTGAACAGGTTCGGGAACACAAACGCCTGAAGCAACATGAACACACATAACGCGATCAGCCAGTATGAGATCCATGATTTTTTGGGCTTTTTGGATTCTTCCATATACATACTCCTCTCTGTGCCGTATGCTGAAAGACACGGCGGGGAATCTGCCGAAATCTTGGGAAACAGATTCCGGCTGTCTTTTCATGATGACAATAGCATACCACATCTTTTTGTAAAATGCGGGCACACTTTGTGATAATTTCATGAGAATTGGGGAATGCTGTGGAACAAGCTTTATTCAGTATTGCCTTAGAAAATATTTTTTGCAAACACCAGTACCTGATATGTTGTGCCGTTGCTGTCTGTCAGGACAAATGAACGTTCTGCCTGATTCAGCAGCGGATCTTTTCTTTCGTCAAGTTTCTGATATTCGGCGTTGTTCAGCAGCAGGAAATAGTTTTTCTGTTCCGGCTGATCTTCATACCACCTAGAATCAGTCTGATAGGTCGCCTTTTGTACGCCATTCTCATTTACGCTGACATTTCGTACTTTTAGTTTTTCGCCGGAGATCACTGTGATTGCATTGGCATGCCAGAAGGTGGCATATCCATAGGTCAGTCCTTGTTTCTCCAGCATATTGGTCAGCTGGTACTGTACGTTGACTTCCTCCGCATTGGTGGGCAGCAACAGGACATTGCAGGCACTTAACAGGCAGAAACATGCCAGCGGCACGCAGAGAACGCCCGCCACCCGCTGCATAGTTTTCTGTTTGGTAATTGCCCAGCGTAGGAATGCCATAGATACAATGAAAGTCGTGCAGACGATCGGACTGAGCCGCCAGTTTGCCGCAGAAAGTGCACCGCAGAGATAGCCCACGAGAATCAATCCGGTGACTGTCCAGTGTGCCCAGAGTAAAATACGCATCTGTCTGCCGGACTGTCCCCGATACTTGGCGTAACAGCAGGTCGCTGCAACAGGCAGCACTGCCAGAATCAGTGCGGTGATGATACGGATCAGGTTCATGATACTTTCTCCGGACATTAGTTTTTTGTCGGGAATGTCCTCCAGTCCCAGCAGTGTCATCCATGCCAAGGGCAGTTTTTGAAAGTGCTCTGTCCAAGTTTCCTGAGCAGTCCAGTTGGAATAATTATCTGCATATGCACCTGCAACGCCGTTTGCCCAGAGATTTCCCAATTTCATGCCGGCAATGATTGCGATTCCCAGAGAAAGCAACAGCAGCAGTACACGAGTATTCTTTCGGTGCAGCAGTGGTGTTTTTCGATCCAGCACCCGTTCCAGAAACAGACCAGCCAGAATAGGCAGTGCAAAGATCGTGATCGCCGTGATCTGGTCGGTGCAGCAAAGTATGAAAAACAGGAACAGTGCGATAAAGGTCAGGATCGTATGCATGCGGACCTCTCGCGTCTGACGTATTGCCGACAGATTTTGCAGCCGGAACAGCAGTGCCAGTCCGAAGAACAGGAATAAGATTCCTAAACTATAATAAATGGTATGCCCCCAGAAGATTTCCCGCAGTTTTTTGCTGGCACTGAGAAGCATGAGGAATGCCGCCGCTGTGATGCAGTTCCATCGGGAATCCCAGTGCATTTGCCGAAGCATCCAACACAATGATGTTGTGAACAGAAAGAAAAAGACCAGCATTCCCATCATATTGGTTGTCATGGAAAAACCGAAAAGCGGCAGGAACAACAACATCAACAGGCTGCCGCCAAATGGCAGCAGACAAGCATAGGAAAAGTCTGGGTTGATCAGTTTTCCGCTGTCATAAGTCGCTTTTGCCCAGTAGAGCGTATCAGTGCAGTCTGCATGAAATTCGCCTTTTGACGGACAGAGAATATAGTATGCCACCACGCCTACCGCAGTCAGTAGCAGCACTGGCGGAAGTATGATGCAGAAGCTTTCCCAGAGCAGTTTCCCCAAAGGTTTTTGGGGCTTGTTCTCTGGCGTTTGTTCAGCAGTGACCACAGACGGTTTTGGCTCAGATAAGGAAGAACTGTTGGATTCTGTCGGCTCGTTCGGCGACAGGGTTGTATTTGATGCGGTATCCTGTTCTGCTGCGTTTTTTTGCAGATATTTTGATATGGTCATAGATAGCCCCTTCTTTTCAGACGGAAGCTGTTCCTGTAAGCACCTCTGCGGGATAATTCAGCTGCTGCGGAGTCCAGTTTGTCAGAATGGGCTGATACTCCCGAGCCATTGCCTTGGCACCCTCCAGATCGTGAGCCAGATAGTTGCCGCATTCCTGCCGCTTGCCGCCGGGGATCTCGCCGGTGAAGTCCAGTACATATTGTAAAGTTTCCTGCACCAGCCGAATGGCATCGGCACCGGAAACGGTATTGCGGGTGAGGAAATAGAAGCCGGTGCGGCAGCCCATGGGTCCCACATAGACCACGCCGTCAGACAGCGGGGTGTTCCGGACATAGGTGGCGAACAGGTGCTCAAATGTGTGCAGGGCGTTGTCCTCCAGATAGTCGCCTGCCGGATTGTTGGGGAGCTTCATTCGCAGATCATAGGTGATGACATCGCCGTCCACGCGGGAAATGTACATACCGGGCTTCAAATAGTCGTGATTGATCGTAAAACTGGTGATTTGTTTCATTGTTCATGCCTCCAAAAAATTACGGCAACCCCGCACAAAGCCCGCCTGATGGCTTTGCACGCAATCTGACGATGCAGCTTACGCACAAGCTTTGTGCGGTGTTGCCTTGCGAAATTTTTTCGCATTGGTTTCATTATAGCAAACAATGCCGGGGATTGTCAAGTGAAAGCCACGAAAAAACACCCGCCGGCATGCCGACGGGTGCTGTCTTACAGTACCACTTTTACCTGATATTTTTCCAGCCAGTAGTTCATCTGGACGAAGTACGCCATAATTTGCGGACGTGTCATCAGCTGTCCGTACCACTGCACGGATTCCTCGTTTTCCAGCAGTCGTTTCAGCATTTCCTTCCGCACGATTTGCAGCACCGGCGAAAGCGGATCTGCCACCACATGCCGGAGCATTTCTGAAACCGCCTGCAAATAGCTGGGGTTGTGGGTCTTGGGATAGGGGCTCTTTTTCCGCCAGAGCACTTCCGGCGGCAGAACGTCCTGCATTGCCGTCCGCAGCAGTCCCTTTTCGTAGCCGTTCCAGTCCTTGTACTCCCACGGAACATTGTAGAGATACTCCGCAATGCGGTAATCGCAGAACGGCACACGGACTTCCAGAGCGTTGTACATGCTCATGCGGTCTTTCCGGTCTAACAGCGTCTGCATGAACCAATCCAGATTCAGCTTCATCATTTCCCGCATGCGGGATTCCAGCGGGGAATCGTCCGGCAGCTTTTCCGCGGCAGCCACCGTGCGGGCATAGGCACTCTGCACGTATGCCTGTGCATCGATCTCCGCCGCAATTTCCGGCAGGAGAAACTGTGTCCGGTAGGCAGTGCTCTGTGCCCACGGGAACCCATTGATGCGGCGAATGTCTGCGTCCCGATACCACGGGTATCCGCCGAACAATTCGTCGGCACATTCACCGGACAGAGCCACTGTGACTTCCTGCCGGATCTCCCGACAGAACAGCAGCAGGGAACTGTCCACGTCTACCATGCCGGGGAGGTCGCGGGCATCTACGGCGGCATAGAGTGCCTCCGCCAGAGCCGGTGTGTCCAGCACCGTCCAGTGGTGCCGGCAGCCCAGATAGCGTTCCATAGCACGGATATAGGTGGGATCGCTGGTGGGCTGGAAGTGGCTTTTCTGAAAGTAGCGGTCGTTGTCCTGATAGTCCACGGAAAAGGTGTGGAGTTCCCTGCCCTGTTCCTGCATGACCTGATTTGCCAGCGAGGAGAGCAGGCTGGAATCCAGTCCGCCGGACAGGAATGTTCCAATGGGCACATCGGAGATCATCTGCCGCCGGACGGCATCCGTCACCAGTTCCCGCACATGGGCGGCGGTGTCGGCAAAGTTCTCCGTATGTTCTGCGGCGTGCAGTTCCCAGTAGGGGTGGAGATGCAGCTGTCCCTGCATGTAGTAGCCGCAGTGTGCCGGCTTCACCTCCCGTATGGTGCGGAACACGCCGCCGCCGGCAGTCCGCCCCGGCCCCATAAGCAGCAGTTCTGCAATGCCGGTCTTGTCGATCTCGTGGGGCACATCGGGGTGCTGGAGCAGTGCCTTGATCTCGGAGCCAAAGACGAAGCCGTTGGGGATCTCCGCGTAAAACAGCGGCTTTACGCCGATGCGGTCCCGTGCCAGAAACAGTCGGCGGGCACCGTGTTCCCAGACGGCAAAGGCAAAAATGCCGTTGCACTGTTCCACACAGCGGGGGCCCCAGTGCACATAGGATTGCAGAAGCACTTCCGTGTCGCAGTGTGTCTGAAATACTGTGCCCTCCTGTTCCAGCTGTGTCCGCAGTTCGGCGGTGTTGTACAGCTCGCCATTGTAGACAATGGTATAGGTTTCTCCGCCGGCAGTGACTTCCATAGGCTGCCTGCCCTTTTCCACGTCAATGACCGCCAGCCGCGTGTGTGCCATAGCACACTGGGGCGAGAGAAAAATGCCCTCTTGGTCGGGGCCGCGGCGTTGCAGTGTTCGCTGCATTTTCCGCAGCAGCAGTTCCTGCTGCCGCAGGTCTTGTTCCAGATGTACCATGCCGGTAATTCCGCACATAGAAAAAACCTCCGTTTCGATCACTTTCTGCGTACCTCTATACTCTATGCGGGAATGCGGAAAATCTTGCAAAAAAGACAACCCGCCTCCGGAAAAATCCGGAAACGGGTTGATTTCAACTTTTTAGAAACTTGTTATTTACTGCGGCAGGTTAGTGACAATATGGACTAAGAACTGCATCAGTACTACAGCATCATCGCTTGTAAGTTCGCCGTCCTGCATGCAGTCGCTGTTCTGGCGGGCAGCACTGGACAGTGTGACTGCATTGGCGACTGCCTTGTTCAGCAGTACTGCATCAGTGATGTCCACTCTGCCGTCCAGATTGGTGTCACCGTACAGAACCGTGGAACTCGGTACTTCTGAAGTCTTTTTCGTGGTGGTTGCCTTGGTAGTTGTCTTTGTGGCTGCCGTTGTGACTGTGGTCGCCGGAGCCGCAGTAGTAGTTTCTGTGGGTGCTTCGGTAGTCGGCACCGGAGCAGCGGTAGTGGTTTCTGTGGGTGCTTCGGTAGTCAGCACCGGAGCCGCGGTAGTGGTTTCTGCGGGTGCTTCGGTAGTCAGCACCGGAGCAGCGGTAGTGGTTTCTATGGGTGCTTCGGTAGTCAGCACCGGAGCAGCGGTAGAGGTTTCTATGGGTGCTTCGGTAGTCAGCACCGGAGCAGCGGTAGTAGTTTCCGTGGGTGCTTCGGTAGTCACCACCGGCGGTTCCGTAGTGGTCACCGGTGTGGGAATGGCTCCGATAGCGGTAATATTCCACATCTGATCCATGCTGCCGTTTTTGGTCCACTGGAGCACGTTTGCTCCCTGTTCCTTGGAGGCGGCAGCAACGCCTAAGGCTCCCTTATCCTTGGAAGCACGTGTCACAATATAATAGGTGCCGTCGGGATTGGGGATAAACTTGAACAACTGTGCGGAAGTTTTGGTGTTGGTGAAGATCTGAATGTTGGTGCCGTCGTCGCCCTTGCCCTCGGCAACGTCCAGATAATAGGTCTTTCCGTCGCCCAGTCGGGACAGGATATAATAGTAGCCGTCACCAAATTCTTTCAGTGTCCAGTTCTGGCAGTCGTTGTCGTTGGCACTCCACTGCTGCACGTTGGCACCGGCTTCTGCACTGGCATCTTTGACTTCCAGATACAGTGCACTGTTGGCGTTCTGGAACTGGTATACCTGACTGGTGTCCAGCTTCACACCGGCAGCGGCGGTTTCTTCCAGAATCCAGTGCTGGCAGGCGTTGCCGTTGCTCTCGTACTGCTGGACATTTGCTCCGCTGGATTTGCTGGCATTTTCTACCTCTATACAGCTTTTCAGATTAGAGGCCTTGGTGTAAATGGTGTAGGAGCCGTCCTCGTTCAGAGCAAACAGGAACTGTTGTGCCTGTTCGCGGCTGCTCTTGGTCCAAAGGGCAGCGTTGGTGCCGTTGTCTGCCTTGCCGCCGGAGATGTCCATGAGGTAGGTGATCTGATCGCCTACCTGACTGTACAGATAATAGTAACCGTCACCGGCGGAAATCGCCCGCCATGTGTTGTGGGCGGCGGCACTGTCCGCACCCCACTGCTGGAGATTGGCACCGGCTTCTGCACTGCCGTTGGCAACTTCCAGATACAGCCCGCTGTTTACATTTTTCAGCATGAACACAGAGCCTTCCGGCAGAACTGCCGCAGTGGGCGTTACCGGTTCAGGGTTTGGCGTAGGTGTGGGCGTTGGCATAGTCTGTCCCAGTACAGTGACGCTGGGACGTGCCGGCAGGGGCTGGTCGGAGCCGAGGTAGAAGCTGGCATGGGGTGGCTGGTTATAGGCAGTCTGCTGTGCCGAAACCTGTACCCGATACTGGGGATCATGCATCAGAGTTGTGATGCGGTAGTCCGTGTCGTAGGGCGTGCAGTAAATGCGAATGGATTTGCTGTCTGCTCCGCGGACGATCAGTTCTTCCCGCCAGTCGCCGAAGATGTCGGCGGACAGGCAGGGCGTTCCCTTGGTGGTGTTGCAGGTGTAATAGCCGTCTGTGGTGAGCAGGGTGGTCAGCTTGCCGTTTGCTCCCATTTTGGAAATGGTGGCAGGGGAGTCAGTGTAGCCGTCCAGAATCTCCCGTTCCAGATCGCCGTCCCAGTAGGACAAAAAGTTGACTGCCGGTCTGCGGCAGCTGAGGGTGTTGCCGCTGCCGTCAAAGACATCGTTCCCCAGTCCCCAGAATTCTGCTCCCTTGTTGCCTGTCCAGACATTGTCTGCACAGCAGCGTCCGGTGTCGCCGGAACCGTCCTTGTGGAAGAGGATTTTGCCGTTGGAAGCGTCTACCAGCGAAACGCCGTAGGGTTTGTCTTCGTGGCAGATCCACAGTTCCAGCCCCTTGCGGTCGGGGAGAAGATCGCCCAGATGCATGGCATCGCCGTGTCCCTTGTTCAGACACCACAGCACCTTGCCGTTGTCGTCGATACAGGTGGAGCCGGTGATGATCTCCTGCTTGCCGTCGCCGTCCACATCGGCAGCCATGCTGTTGTGGTTGCCGTCGCCGTAGCCGGCAATGCTCTTGTCGTTTCCGGTGTCAAACGCCCAGCGTTTCACCAGTTTTTTGTTGACCACGTCATACGCCGTGGCTGTCATGCGGGTGTAATAGCCTCGTCCGGTGACAACACTGGGCTTGCTGCCGTCCAGATATGCCACAGTGCCCCAGAAGCGGTCGACACGGTTGCCGTAGCTGTCGCCCCACTTGGAAACTGTGCCGCGGGACGGTTCATAGTTCACGGTGTCCAGTGCTGCACCGGTGCTGCCGTCGAACAGGGTGTAGTACTCCGGACCGGAGAGCACATAGCCGTTGGAGTTGCGGTAATCCTTGGAGGCGTCGCCGATGACTTTTCCCTTGCCGTCCACAGTGCCGTCAGCAGTTTTGCAGGTCATTTCTGCCTTGCCGTCACAGTCGAAGTCTGCCACGAAAAACTGCGTGTAGTGAGCACCGGCACGAATGTTCTTGCCTAGGTCAATCCGCCACAGCCGTGTACCGTCCAGCCGGTAGCAGTCAATAAAGACGTTTCCCGTCTTGCCTTTCTGGGAATTGTCCTTGGAGTTGGACGGATCCCATTTCATGAAAATCTCGTACATGCCGTCCCCGTCCACATCGCCGACGGAGCAGTCATTGGGGGAGTAGGTGCAGCCGCTGCCGGTGGGCGGATCCAGATTGATCTGAAAGTAATTCTGATTGGAGATCATGGTACAGTTGGAAGTGGAAACCACTTTGCCGTTTTCCACAGTGTCCACCCGATACTGGTCGGTGCTCTTGCCGCTGCCGTCCAGATAACAGGTGGATTCTCCGGCGTTGCTGGTGTAGATCAGCGTGTTGTTCCGGTACAGCTGGAACACGGCACTGTCCGAATCGTTGGCGAGAAACCGCCAGCTGACCAGCATGCCGGAACCGGTGTTGATGGCGGAAATGCCGCGGTCCAGATATTCCATCTGGCAGTTGCCGGCGGCAGATGCAGTCACGGCTGCCTGCGGGAGTGTGCCGCCCAGCATGGACAGCCCCGCTGCGGCAGCTGCGAGCCATGCTGTGAGTTTGTGTTTCTTCATAAACATTCACCTCGTGTGATATTTGCCTGCCGACTGTTCGGCAGGTCTTTTTATACATTCTCTGCTGTAAAGGATTTAGGAAACACTGCATAAAGCCCGCCTGACGGCTTTGCACGCAATCTGCGTGCAGATTTTCCGTCATATTGCCCAGAAATCCCTTGCCATACATCAAGTATGCCTGCGGAATTTCTAGGCAATCTGCCGAAAAATCTGACGACGCATCTTACGCACAAGCTTTATTCAGTGCTTCCTTTACAGCATACCTTTATTATAGCTGTTCGAAATAACGATGTCAATGCACAAATGATACAATTTTATGTACAAAGAATACAACAGATTCCATGGAAAACAGAACAAGGACCATGCTGTAAAAAATACAGCCCAGTCCTTGTTCTGTGGGATTATATGTAGAGCATGTTTCTGCAAGGATGCCTGAAGATAAGCACACACGTTTTGCAGAATCCATGCCTTGTGAACAGCACTGCCGGAAAGAGGTAGGCAGCACTGCCGTTCAGGGGAGAGGATTGTCATTCTTCAAAGGTCTTGCCCCACTGGATATAGTCGATAAATCCGGCATTGCCGGCAGCCTTGGGGCGGAGGACAGCACCGCGGCTCTTAGAACGCTGCTGTACCTTGTCTGCAACAGAAGCTGCTACCAGTTCCATTGCCGGATCGTCCGCGTCCAGTTCCACGCAGAGTTCTGCCTTGCGGTCCAGTCCGCGGTTCCGGAAATAGACGAACAGGTTCGCTGTCACCATTGCCAGATTCAGCAGGTATACGACTAACACATAGGCGTTGTGTACGTTGACACCGATGATGAACTTGGCACAGATGCCTGCCACATAGCCGACGATCAGCAGGAGAATAAAGGGCAGGCTCATGCCTTTGGCACTGCGGCACTTGTAATTTTTCACCAGATTGATCGGCCATGAACAGCCGAAGCAGATCAGCATTGCCGTTTCCAGAATTCCACCCATGATGTTGTCCTCCATTTTTCTTGTGCGGTATTGCCCTTGATGTTTGTAGAATCGTGTCGTTGTGCGGACGAATGGTATTGTCATTCGCCTCACTTAGTATACCACAAGTGGAATTGGTACGTCCAATATTTATTTGGGCTGAATCAATAATGCAAAACCTATGGATTCGGATTATCCCCAGTTTTCATAGAATGAAATATACAATCTGCACAAGTTGTGTACGTCGTATTTATGGAAATTGCCGTTATGTGAACGATACCACAGGAAGAAAAATCTGTCCGCCCTATAAATACAAGCGTATTTACCAAAAACACAAAATAAAACAAGGAAAATTTGTCGCATTTCCCTATTGATTTTTTGTCGAAAAACCAATATACTAATATAGTGACACTGTATAAGGCGAAGTATAAGGCGAATGCAGTGCAATCCGGCGGTTTTTGAGATTGACCGCAAATAAATGCAGATAAGGAGTTGAAAGGAGATCTTCGGGTTTTCTTTCAGAGTGAAACATATGGCAACGAAAGTAGTAAAGTTCGGCGGCAGCAGTCTGGCGGACGCAAAGCAGATTCAGAAGGCAGCAGCAATCATCAAGGCAGATCCGCAGCGGCGGTATGTGGTACCGTCTGCCCCCGGCAAGCGGTTCTCCAAGGACATCAAGGTGACCGATATGCTGTACACCTGCTATGATCTGGCAGAACAGGGACTGGATTTCTCCGATGCCCTGCAGGCAATTCGGGAACGGTATAACGATATTATCACCGGTCTGGGCATGACCTTTTCTCTGGACGATGAGTTCGAGGAAATCGCAGCAAACTTCAAGAAGCGTGCCGGCAAGGACTATGCCGCAAGCCGCGGCGAATACCTGAACGGGAAAGTCATTGCTGCATATCTGGGCTTCCCCTTTGTAGATGCCGCAGAGGTGATCTTTTTTCAGCCGGACGGCAGCCTGAACGATGAAAAGACTGAATCCGTTCTGCGGGAACGCCTCAGCACACTGGAACATGCTGTAGTTCCGGGCTTCTATGGCTGCGGAGCAGACGGCTATGTCAAGACGTTCTCCCGCGGCGGCAGCGACGTGACCGGTTCTATCGTAGCCGGTGCGGTAAAGGCTTCGCTGTACGAGAACTGGACAGACGTTTCCGGTTTCTTGGTGGCAGACCCCCGCATTGTGGACGATCCGGCAGTGATTCGCACGATCACCTATACTGAACTGCGGGAGCTGTCCTATATGGGTGCATCGGTACTGCATGAAGCAGCGATCTTTCCGGTACGTTCCGCAGGCATTCCAATCAATATCCGCAACACCAACGCTCCGGAAGAACCGGGCACAATGATCGTTCCGGACAGCACCGATGAGGAACTGTCTGCGTATACCATTACCGGTATCGCCGGCAAGAAGGACTTCACTTCGATCAATATCCACAAGGACCTGATGAACAGCCAGATCGGCTTCTGCCGCGACGTGCTGAATGTTCTGTCGGAACACCAGATTCCGCTGGAACATATGCCGTCCAGCATCGACTCCATGACCGTTATTGTGGATTCGGCTCACCTGAACGGTCTGGAAGAAGAAATCCGCACTGAGATCATCAAGGCAGTACAGCCGGACAGCATCGAAACCGAAGACGGCATCGCTCTGATTGCCGTAGTGGGTCGCGGCATGTGCCGTACCCGCGGTGTGGCTGCGAGAATCTTTGCCGCACTGGCACACGCACACATCAACGTTCGCATGATCGATCAGGGCTCCAGCGAGCTGAACGTAATCGTTGCCGTAAAGGAAACCGATTTCGAGCAGGCGATTCGCTGCATCTATGATATGTTCGTCAATTCCGTTGCGTAAAGGCAAAACAGATTAAGGCAATACCGCACAAAGTCGCCAGACGCTCTTTGTGCGGTATTGCCTTAACAATAAAAAAACCGTACCCTCGGCAGACTGTGCCGGAGGTACGTTTTTTGTTTTTCATGGGAATATCTGTCATTCCCAGATGCGGTCGTACAGGTCGTTTTCGTCTGTCCAGCGGGGCAGCACATGAGGACGCATAGCGAAAATCAACAGCAGAAACGTCAACAGGATCAGCAGTTCGCCGCCCAGACTGCGAATGACAAAGGGCACAACGAATTCCGCAGTAGCACGTCCGGTGCGGGAAAGCATAGAGATTCGTTCTGCCATAGGAGCCAGAATCGCTCCGCTTCCGATGACCGTCAGGACAATGCCAGCCAGCCGGCAGAGTGTTCCCACCCATTTGGGCAGCCGCAGCAGCCAGAGCAGCAGCAGCAGAAAGAACATGCCCACCTCCAGCCAGTGAACGAGGTTGGGGGTGATGCAGGCAATCAGTGCCAGAATTGCCGCCGGAATCAGTGTCAGTTCTGTGCGACGCTGCCGGAACAGGAAGCAGAACACACACAGCAGCAGTGCCGCAGCCAGTGTTGCCCAGTAGTCCCAGTACTGGGTGTAGTGGGGCATGGAAATCAGCGTATAGATGTTGTCCAGACAGAGCAGTCCGGAGAGAATGCCAGCAGCGAAAGGCAGTTTCGACTGGGGCGGCAGGTAATACCGATATTTTTGCAAAGGAATGCCTCCTTTTCTCAAGATACCTTAGGAAACACTGCACAAGCTTTATTCAGTGTTGTCCTTAATAGTATACCAGTTCCATGCATTTTTGTCAAATGGGCGGAAGTCTGACAAAAATGTAAACTTCTCAAAATCCCTCTTGACATTTTCGGGGAATGTGCTAAAATAGTTCTAAGCTAAACAGTTTATTATTAAACTGTTTTCTGATAAACAACTCAGGAGGTGTAAGATGCGGCATTTAGGACTAGAGGTGCACCGGCTGGAAAGGCTGATGGCACGGCAGCGGGGATGTTCTGCGGCACATCAGGACGCGGACCGGCAGACCGGCATGCACGGGTATCTGATTCGCTATCTGTACGAAAATCAGGAACGGGACGTGTTCCAGCGGGACATTGAAAAGGCGTTTTCCATTAGCCGTTCTATGGTGACGGTAACGTTGCAGCTGATGGAGAAAAACGGGCTGATCCGGCGGGAGAGCGTGGCACAGGACGCACGGCTCAAGCGAATCGTGCTGACACAGAAAGCCAGGGATCTGCACCGGCAGATCGAAGCGGACATTATGGCGTTTGAATCAAATCTTGCCCGTGGAATCTCAGAGGAGGAGCAGGAAGTCTTTCTCCGCGTGGCAAAGAAAATGCAGGAAAATCTGCGGGAAGACCTTGCAAAGCAGGGCATTTCTATCTGTAAAGGAGGAGATTGCGAATGATTCGAAAATTGATGCAGTCGATTCGGGAATTCAAACTGTTTTCCCTGCTGTCACCGCTGTTTGTGGTGCTGGAAGTCGTCATGGAAGTGGTGATTCCCATTCTCATGGCGAAGCTGATCGACGACGGCATTGACGGCAGCGGCGGCATGGACGCGGTGATGCACTATGGCTGGATCTTGCTGGTGTGCTGTGTGCTCTCCCTGATTTTCGGGGCACTGGCGGGGCATTTTGCAGCATTTGCCTCTGCCGGTTTTGCACGGAATCTGCGGCACGATATGTTCTACCGCGTACAGGGCTACTCGTTTTCCAATATCGATAAGTTTTCAGCCGCCAGCCTTGTCACCCGTATGACCACAGACGTGACCAACGTGCAGAACGCCTATCAGATGCTGATTCGTGTGGCACTGCGTTCGCCGGTGATGCTGATCTTCTCCATGGCAATGGCGTTTCACCTGAGTGCGAAACTGGCTCTGATCTATCTGGCAGCCATTCCGGTGCTGGGTGTGGGGCTGTACTTCATTATGACACGGGTGCACCCCATTTTTGAACGGGTGTTCAAAACCTATGACAAGCTGAACAACGTGACACAGGAGAACCTGCACGGGATTCGCGTGGTGAAATCCTTTGTGCGGGAAAACCACGAGATCCAGAAGTTTTCCGGCATTTCGGAGAACATTTATCAGGACTTTTCCAGGGCAGAAAAGCGGCTGGCATTTAACATGCCGCTGATGCAGTTCTGCATGTACGTTTGTCTGATTCTGGTATCGTGGTTCGGTGCCAGAATGATCGTCAGCCGGACACTGACCACTGGCGAACTGATGAGCCTGATGACCTATGCCATTCAGATTCTGTCCAGCCTGATGATGCTGTCTATGGTGTTCGTTATGATCACCATGTCCCGTGCCTCCTGCGAGCGTATTGTGGAAGTGCTGGACGAGGAGAGTGACATTACCAGTCCGGCAGATGCCGTGACCGCGGTGCCGGACGGCAGCGTGGACTTCAACCATGTCAGCTTCAGCTACAGCAAGCGGGAAGATAAATGCTGTCTGGAAGACGTGGATCTGCACATTCCGGCTGGCATGACCGTAGGCATTCTGGGCGGAACCGGCAGTGCCAAGAGTTCGCTGGTGCAGCTGATTCCCCGTCTGTATGATGCCACAGTGGGCACAGTGCAGGTAGGCGGTATCGACGTTCGCCGGTATGACGTGGAAACGCTCCGGCAGGAAGTGGCAATGGTGCTGCAAAAGAACGTGCTGTTTTCCGGCACGATCAAGGAGAATCTCCGCTGGGGTGATCCTGATGCCACCGACGAGGAAATGGAACGTGTCTGCCGGCTTGCCCATGCAGACGAATTTATCCAGACTTTTCCGGAGGGGTATGACACCTATATTGAACAGGGCGGTTCCAATGTTTCCGGCGGACAGAAACAGCGGCTTTGCATTGCACGAGCACTGCTGAAAAAGCCGAAGATCCTGATTCTGGACGACTCCACCAGTGCCGTGGACACCCACACGGACGCTTGTATCCGGCAGGCACTGCGGGACGAAATCCCCGATACCACTAAGTTTATCATTGCCCAGCGTGTTACTTCTCTGATGGACGCGGACCAGATCATTGTGCTGGACGAGGGCAGGATAGACGGTATCGGTACCCATGAAGAGCTCCTGAAAAATAACGCCATTTATCGGGAAGTATATGAATCACAGCAGAAAGGAAGTGTACCGCAATGAGTGAAAGACGACAGGGACCGCCGCCCCGCGGTGTGATGGTGCCGGGAGCAGCTAAGGGTGCCGGAAAAAGCTTCGTCCGGCTGCTCTCGTATATGAAACGGTACTGGATGCAGCTGATACTGGTGTTTGTCTGCATTCTGGTCAGTGCTGTGGCAGGCGTGGCAGGTTCTACGTTCCTGCAAACGCTGATCGATGACTATATTTCTCCCATGCTGCTGAACGACAGCCGTGACTTTTCCGGACTGGCAGGGGCACTGGCAAAGCTGGGCGTACTGTATGCCGCCGGCATTCTGGGTACGCTGTTCTATAACCGGCTCATGGTCGTTGTGGCACAGGGCATTCTGAAAACCATTCGGGACGAGATGTTCTCCCATATGCAGACACTGCCCATTCGCTTTTTCGACACCCACGCCAGCGGCGATGTAATGAGCCTGTACACCAATGATACCGATACGCTCCGGCAGATGCTGGCACAGAGTATCCCGCAGATCTTTTCTTCGATCGTCACAGTCATTGCAGTGTTCGTGGCAATGGTGCGGCTGAGTATCTGGCTGACGCTGTTTGTGCTGGCGTTTGTGGCATTGATGATGCTTGTTACCAAGTTTGTAGGCGGCAAAAGCGGTGCTTTCTTTGTGAAGCAGCAGAACTCCATTGGTGCGGTAAACGGCTATATCGAGGAAATGATTCACGGACAGAAAGTCATCAAGGTGTTCTGCCACGAGGAACAGACCAAGGCGGACTTCGACAAGCACAACGACGAATTGTTCCAGAACGCCGCATGGGCGAACAGCTTCGCCAATATCCTTATGCCGATCATGAACAATCTGGGCTATGTCCAGTATGTGCTGCTGGCAATGCTGGGCGGTGCACTGGCGTTCCACGGCGTAGGCGGTCTGACACTGGGTGCAATTGCCGCGTTCCTGCAATTGAGCCGCAGCTTCACCATGCCGATCAGCCAGATCTCCCAGCAGGCCAGTGCGATCGTCATGGCACTGGCAGGAGCAGGACGCATCTTCGAACTGCTGGACGAGGAGCCGGAAACCGATGAGGGCTATGTCACGCTGGTCAATGCCGAGGAGCAGGACGGCGTGCTGACAGAAACCGACCACCGCACCGGCGTGTGGGCGTGGAAGCACCCTCACGGGGACGGTACGGTCACCTATACCCGTATGGCAGGGGACGTGCAGTTCTTTGACGTGGACTTCGGTTATGTGCCGGAAAAAATCGTGCTGCATGATGTGAGCCT
Source organism: Ruminococcus sp. OM06-36AC (assembly GCF_003438725.1). Taxonomy (NCBI): domain Bacteria; kingdom Bacillati; phylum Bacillota; class Clostridia; order Eubacteriales; family Oscillospiraceae; genus Ruminococcus; species Ruminococcus sp. OM06-36AC. Next base: position 224,825 of record NZ_QSTT01000001.1, on the reverse strand, counting down.
GTACGCCAAGCCCGGCGAAAAGGTGGCGTTTGTCGGGGCGACCGGTGCCGGAAAGACCACGATCACGAACCTGATTAACCGGTTCTACGATCTGGCAGATGGCAAGATTCGCTACGACGGCATCAACATCAACAAAATCAAAAAGGCAGACCTGCGGCGTTCGCTGGGTATCGTATTGCAGGACGTAAATCTGTTTACCGGTACGGTCATGGACAATATCCGGTACGGCAGACTGGACGCGACAGATGAAGAATGCATCGCGGCGGCAAAGCGTGCCAACGCCCATCACTTTATCATGCTGCTGCCGGACGGCTATCAGACGGTATTGTCCGGTGATGGCTCCGGCTTGTCACAGGGACAGCGGCAGCTGCTCTCCATTGCCAGAGCCGCCGTTGCAGACCCGCCGGTCATGATTCTGGACGAGGCGACATCTTCCATTGACACCCGCACGGAACGCATTGTACAGGCAGGTATGGACGCTCTGATGCACGGCAGAACCGTGTTTGTCATTGCTCACCGGCTGTCTACCATTCAGAATTCTGATGTGATCATGGTATTGGATCACGGCAGAATTATCGAACGGGGCAGTCATGAAAAACTCATGGCGGAAAAGGGCAGATACTACTTGCTGTACACGGGCATGCAGCAAAATGCGTAAGGCAATACCGCACAATCTTTGTGCGGTATTGCCCTAAAACTTCTCAATCAAGAAAAACCGGACTGTGTGGTGCAGTCCGGTTTTTTTGTTGTTTCCTTAAAGTGTGTCCGGTGTCGTTATTCTGCTGTATCAGCTGCCGGCAGGTCGGACGCGTTGCCGCTGACTTCTACCTCTACTTCGCCGTCGGCAACATCGCCGTCAGCCTGAATCTCTACAGAATTGCTGTTCTCCTGATAGGTGTATTCGTTGCCGTTTTCGTCTTTGATTTTGTAGGTAAGCTGGCTGTCGTCCTGGCTGACCAGTTCCACATCATAGTCCTGCTTCTCGCCGTTGAGGTAAATGGAAAGCTTCGAGAACAGTTCTCCGCCGGTGGCGGCATTTGCGGTAATCAGGGACACGGCTCCCACAGCCACGGCAGCGGCGGCAAAGATCAGAGGGCGGATACGGCGGAATGTCATTTTCGGTTTCATAGCGATTTCCTCACTTTCTACAGGTTCGTCCAGCTTTTGCAGCACACGCTTTTGTACGCGTTCGGCACGCTGGGGGTCTTCGTCAGGCTGGAATGGCGGTAAGTCTTTCAGCCAGTTGGTTTCATTCGACATGGTCAAAACCCCTTTCTGTCATCAGCTTCCGGAGTTTCCCTCTGCTGCGGTGCAGCCGGAGCCGTACCGCGGCATCTGTCATGTGATATGTCTTTGCAAGTGCAGAGGTTTTTTCTCCATAGAAATAAAACCGTATCATCAGAGAACGATCCGGTTCGCACAGGCTGTCCAGTGCACGGAGAAGACAGGCGATCATCTCCACCATTTCTGCATCGCCGCAGAGATCTTTGGCATCGGACAGTGTGAGATCTTCGTAGGACTGCCGCACCGGCGGCTGTTTTCCCAGCATACGAAAGCGGTTTTTCACACCATTTCGTGCGATCGCCGCCAGATACGGGGCAAGGTCGCTGCCGTCCCGCAGACGGTTCCGGCTGTTCCACAGCCGCAGGAACACATCTGCTGTCAGTTCCTCCAGGTCCTCCTGCGGCAGGGTGCCGTGGGAAAAGTTTCGGAGAATGGTATAGACATAGCCGGTGTATTTTCTGATGATCTCGCAGAGTGCGGTTTCGTCGTCCTGTTTCAGGCGGCGAATCCAATCGGTTTCCATGTTATCACCTCATTTTTGAACGTTCACTGATATATACACCGGTTTTCAGAAAATGTTTCAGGTGTGCAGAAAATAATAAAGGCAGCACCAGATCTGGTACTGCCTCTTCATAAATGATAAATGTTCTCTTAACCGTTCCGGCGGGTCGCTGCATTGTCAAACTGGCGGATTCGCAGGTGGATTCCCAGTCGGTCTGCAAGCTGCTGTGCCGCTTCCAGTTCCGGCTTCGGCAGAATGTCCACCACGCTGAACATCACCTGCGGCACGTACTGCTTGCAGTCCAGTGCAAACTGCTGCATTGCCGGATAGGCTACCGCACCGTATTTCGGACGTGTGACTTTCAGGTATTCCGCTTCTGTGCCGGCGTTCAGGCTGACGGATACAATGTCCACCAGTCCTTTCAGGTCTGCCGCTGTCTTTCTGCCGTGGATCAGGTCAGACAGTCCGTTGGTGTTGATGCGAATGGTCTTGACACCGCGGGCTTTCAGTAGCTTTGCGGTTTCGCACAGGGTTTCCAGCCGTTCGGTAGGTTCGCCGAAGCCGCAGAATACCACTTCCTGATAATGGGACAAGTCCTCTTTGTCCAGTGCTGCCTGAATCTCCTCCATAGACGGTTCATGATCCAGCCACAGCGGGTCGGAACCGTATGCCCCGTCACACATGGTGCGGATACAAAATGTACAGGCACAGGGACAGCGGTTGGTAATATTCAGATAGAGATTTTTGCCTACTGCATAGGCGATGGTCATTGCTTTCTGCATGAAAAATCACTCCTATTTATGATATTTGGTGCCGGATAAGATCTGATAGCTCCGGTAGATTTGTTCCAGCAGCATTACCCGTGCCAGCTGGTGGGGGAACGTCATGGCGGACATGGACAGCCGCAAATTTGCCCGCTGCTTTACCGCATCAGCCAGTCCGTAGGAACTGCCGATCAGAAATGTGACGGCACCGTTCTCGCCGCCCTGTGCCGCCTGTTCCAGCTTCTTCGCCAGTCCGGTGCTGTCCAGCTGTTTGCCCTCGATGCACATGGCAATGCAAAAGCCCTTGGCACGTTTCAGCAGTTCTGCCCCCTCTTTTTCCAGAGCCGCCGCAATTTCCTTTTCCGAGGGGTTCTGGGGTAGGAGAACCGGCTCCAGTTCTGTCACCTGCAACTGGCAGAAACGGGACAGCCGCTTTTCGTATTCTTTGCAGGCTTCCCGCAGGTAGCTTTCCTTGCACTTTCCCAGTGCTATGATTTGTATCGTCTGCATCAGAAGATCACCGCCTGTTTCAATCCTTCCGGCGAGGACACCTGCAACAGGAAGTCCTGGTTTCGCCGCATGCCCTGTTCCTGCAAATGCTCCAGCACCGTCTGCTGTGCCAGCGGCATGGTGTTGTTGTTTTCGCTGAGATGCCCCAGAATCAGCCGCGTGGTGCCATGTGCAATGAGAGCCTCTGCCATACCGGCACTGTCCCCGTTGGAGAGATGCCCATACTTTCCGCGAATACGTTCCTGTAGCATTTCCGGATAGGGACCGTTTCGCAGCATGCTCGGATCGTAGTTTGCCTCCAGAAGCACCAGATCGGCTCCGTATACGCCCTTTTTCACTTCCGGTGTCACACAGCCCAGATCAGTGCACACGGCACAGGTCTGCCCGTCTGACAGTTCAAAGCGATAGCCGCAGCTGCCGGGGGAGTCGTGCATGGTGGCAAACGCAGTTACGGCTGCGGTGTCGGTATGTATGGTTTCCGCAGGAAGAATCTCCCGCAGGTCGGCGTTCTGGGGAAATTTGTCCAGCACCCGCAACTGTGCCAGCGTTTCTGCCGTTCCGTAAACCGGTACGGGGTGCTGGTTCAGAAATACCCGCAGCCCCTTGATGTGGTCGGTGTGGGTGTGGGTGATACAGATTCCCTGCACAGCTTCGGCAGAGAGCCCGTGAGCCTCCAGCGACTGCACCAGTTTACGGCAGGTGGCTCCGGCATCGACCAGCATGCCGCCGGCAGGGCCGCCGATAAAGGAGGCGTTGCCCTTACTGGAACTGAACAGAGAATAAAATTTCGACAAGATCAGATCTCCTCTTTTCCACAAGAAAAGCCGCCAACGAAGCTGACGGCTTTTTGCATTTGAATGATGTTTTGGCTTAGAGTGCTTCTTTCAGCTTCGCTGGTATTGCCGGATCGGAAACCTTCTGAATATCTGCACCGATCTGCCGCAGCTTTGCGTCCAGATTGGCGTATCCGCGTTCGATGTGATAGATGTCCTCGATCTCGGTCACGCCGTGTGCAGCCAGTCCTGCCACGATCAGGGCAGCTCCTGCACGGAGATCACAGGCTTTCACCGGTGCACCGGTAAGCTTTCCGGTACCCTCTACTACGGCAACCTTGCCGTCCACGGAAATATCTGCACCCATGCGGCGGAGTTCGTCCACATAGCGGAACCGCTGTTCCCAGACACCTTCGGTGATGATGCTGGTACCCTCTGCCAGTGTCAGCAGGGTGGTGATCTGCGGCTGCATATCTGTGGGGAAGCCGGGGTGCGGCATGGTCTTGACGTTGGTACGCACCAGCGGACCGTCTACCCATACCCGAACACTGTCGTCAAATTCCTCGATATTGACACCGATCTTCCGCATTTTGCTGGTGATCGGCTCCAGATGCTTCGGAATGACATTGGTCACCAGCACGTCGCCCTTGGTGGCAGCGGCAGCGATCATAAACGTGCCCGCTTCGATCTGATCCGGAATGACGGAATACACTGCACCGTGCAGTCGTTCTACGCCGCGGATCTTGATGACATCGGTACCTGCACCCATGATCTCTGCACCCATGGAGTTCAGGAAGTTTGCCAGATCGACGATGTGCGGTTCCTTGGCGGCGTTTTCAATGACAGTCAGACCCTTGGCACGGACTGCTGCCAGCATGGCATTCATCGTGGCACCAACGGAAACCACATCTAAGTAGATCTGATTGCCTGTCAGTTGGTCTGCCACCAGATCTACCATGCCGTGTTCAATATTGCACTTGGCACCCAGTGCCGCAAATGCTTTCAGATGCTGGTCAATGGGGCGGTCGCCCAACGGACAGCCGCCGGGCATGGAAACTCTCGCCTTGCCATAGCGTCCCAGCAGTGCACCCAGAAAATAATACGATGCACGCATTTTTCGTGCACTCTCATAGGGTACACAATAATTGGTCAGACCTGCCGCTGAAATGCGGACGGTGGTCTTGGTCAGATACTCTACGGTTGCACCCATTTCGCTCATGATCTGCAGGCTGATGGATACATCACTGATGTCCGGAACATTTTCCAGAACACAAGGCTCATCAGAGAGCAGCACGGCAGGGATCAGTGCGACTGCTGCATTCTTTGCTCCGCTGACTTCTATTTCGCCGGTGAGCCGATGCCCACCGTGAATGACAAATTTATCCAATTTCGTCTCTCCTTTTTTCTGTGCCACCCAATTGTCCATTGCTGTGATGACATCGGGAAAGGAACCGGTATCACCCAGATACGGCGGCACATCAGGGACATTCCCGCAACAGCTTGTCGCAGGTCGTCCCCGTTCCACGATTTCGTGCGGCACGTGTCATTGGCATGCAGGCATGCCGCACTGTTTCCGGCAGTGAAAACTGCTGCCGGTTGACTTCCATTTCCGGAGCGATTCTCCGGTGAGCATACAAACATAGTTTGCATGCTATCTTCTTCATTATACACGAATTCTGATACTTTGTAAAGTAAAAACCAAACTTTTTTCGCGTTATTTGGAAGTATCGACGGAAATGTTCTCCCGTGTGAAAACTGGTTTGTATGGAATCCATAAGGGAAAATATGTATTTTTCAAAAACGAAAGATTTCCCGTCATTTTTTTGTGCTTTCGGCGGTGCCTGCAAATTCACCATAGGTGCCGATCTCAATGGTCTGGATGCGGATTTCATCTTCCGGCGGGGTATAGCCGCCCTCCGTAGCGGCAGGCTGAGTCGCTGCTTCTGTGATCTTGTCAATGGTATCGAAGCTTTCGTCCCCGTAAGCCTGTGCAAAGACAGTCATCTGCTGGGAGTAGTTCGGCACGCCGCCGCGTTCCAGAAATGCATCGTTGATTTTTTCTGCATTTTCGGAAACCGACTGCAACTCCTCCTTGGTGGAATCGTCGAAAACGATAGAATTGCACACTACAAAGCGGGTACCGCAGTAGGAGGTCATTCTGCCGGTGAAGCGGTCTAAAATGTTGCCCTCCTTGGAGGTCGTCGGCACGCAGAATGCCCCGCGGAACGGCCAGAGGTCGCCGCTGGTTTCCCGTTCTACTTTTTCATAGGTGCCGTCTGCATCGCTGTCCAGTGAGCCGTCTGCATTGGGGCTGCCTGCTTCGAAGTATACACCCTTTTCCACCGAGAACACATAGGTGTCGTCATAGTAGCCGGATTCTGCCAGTTCGGTGAACTGCTTTACATACGCCGGTGCCTGTTCCGGAAACAGTTCTGCCACGATCGTGCCGGCGGTGGTAGTGATCTTCATGGCAGGAGCGTCTGATTCCGGTTCGTCCAACTGGATCAGCTGCACCTTGCTCATGTCCACAAACGCCTTGCTCTGCTGCTCCAGATAGTTGGTGCAGGCGAACACGCCCATGCAGATCAGCGTCATCACAACCAGCAGGATAAAAATTCGGGTAATGGTCTTTTTATGGTTTTTGAGTGCCATAGCTTTCCTTTCCGGAGTGGATTCTCACGCAGTTACGCGTCGATCTTGGTGATTTCAGTGCCCTGTCTGGTTTCCCGTACTGCATAGCCCAGTGCAGCGATCTTGTCCCGCAGACGGTCTGCCTCGGCGAAGTCCTTTGCCTTGCGGGCAGCCTGCCGCTGTTCAACCAGTGCGGTGACTTCTGCCGGAATTGTATCAGCCTGTTTCCGGTTGTACAGCAAGCCCATGACACCAGTCAGCTCGTCAAACAGCTTTGCACCGGCTTCCAGCTGCTCCTTGGAGGTGGAAGCATCTGCACTCATGCGGTTCAGGTCGCGTACCAGTTCAAAGATCGCAGTCATGCCGTCTGCGGTGTTGAGGTCGTCGTCCATCGCAGTGATGAACTGTTCTTTCCGCTTGGCGAAAGTTTCCGTCGCTTCAGCGGAGATCTCGCCGGACTTTGCCGCAGCAATGGCACGATCCAGTGTGTCGCGGCAGACATAGAGCCGTTCCAGAGATGCCTTGCAGGCGTCCAGCAGTTCCTTGCAGTAGTTGATGGGGCTGCGGTAGTGTGCCTGCACCATCATGTAGCGAATGACTTCATAGCCGTACTGCTCTGCCACTTCCCGCACGGTGAAGAAATTGCCCAGCGACTTGGACATTTTCTTGTTGTCGATGTTGATATAGCCGTTGTGCATCCAGTAGTGGGCAAAGGGCTTGCCGTTGGCAGCTTCACTCTGTGCGATTTCGTTTTCATGGTGAGGGAAGATCAGATCCTGACCGCCGCAGTGGAGGTCAAAGGTTTCGCCCAGATAATGGCAGGACATGGCGGAGCACTCAATGTGCCAGCCCGGTCTGCCCTTGCCCCACGGCGATTCCCAGTAGGGTTCGCCCGGCTTGGCAGCTTTCCACACGGCGAAGTCCAGCGGTTCTTCCTTGCCGTCGTTGATGTCGATGCGGGCACCAGCCTGCAATTCTTCAATAGGCTGACCGGACAGCTTGCCATATTCCGGAAAAGAGGAAGTGCGGAAGTAAACATCTCCGTTGGCAGCGGCATAGGCATGACCGGAGTCTACCAGCTTTTTTACAATGTCGATGATGAGATCCATGCAGTTGGTGACGGTGGGGTGTACATCAGCGTCCATGACATTCAGCCCGTGGGCATCGGTCTTGTACTCGGCAATATACCGCTTGGCAATTTCTGCCGCAGTGGTACCTTCTTCGTTTGCCTTTTTGATGATCTTGTCGTCTACATCGGTGAAGTTCTGCACATAGGTGACCGTGTAGCCGCGGTACTTCAGATACCGCCGCAGCACATCGAATGCACAGATCGGGCGGGCATTGCCGATGTGGATATAGTTGTAGACGGTAGGACCGCAGGCATAGATGCCCATGTGCCCTGCTGTCATGGGGACGAGTTCTTCTTTTTTTCGTGTCAGCGTGTTATAGATCTGCATGACCGTTCTGCTCCTTTATACTATTATATAATATATGCACATTATGTAGGAACGGCAGTGCCGTTCCGGTTTGGCTTATCCAAACAAAAATTGTTGAAACTCTCCCATAGACGGGAAAATTTTTGCCGCAAGCTGTTCCATTTCCGGTGTGGGCGGCAGCAGGTCGGGAATCATGATCGCCTGCATGCCGGCTGCGGCGGCGGAGCGAATCCCGTTGTAGGAATCCTCCACCGCATAAGCCTCTGCCGGCAGTACGCCCAGTTCCCGACAGGCAGTCTGGTAAATCTCCGGATTCGGCTTGCTGTGCTGCACCATGTCGCCGCCGATGATCTGATCGAACATCTGTTCCAAGCCGAAATGCTGCATCTCTTTCCGAACTATCACTGCCCGTGTGGAGGAGGCGATGCCGGTTTTCCAGCCGTGGGCACGGAGTGCCGTCAGCATTTCCCGCACACCGGATTTCAGTTCCAGCCTGCCGGCTTCCACGTTCTCCCAGTACTTTGCGGACATCTCCGCCTTGTATGTGTCGTAGGGAAAATCGGCTCCGTATTTCTCCAGAAACATCTGTCGTGCCATGTCGGCATTGCTGCCCAGACACCGGTGGCAGATCTCCTGTATTTCCGGAATTCCGTGGAGTTTCGCCGTCTGTTCCCAGCACTGAAGCACCAACGCTTCGGAGTCAAACAGCACGCCGTCCATATCAAATACCACACACTGCATGGATCATTCCTCCGTTTTCTCCGTCTGTTCCTGTTTTTCCAATTTAGACATCTCCGTCCGCAGACAGGTCACTGCGGATTTCAGCATGGTGATGTCCTCCATGGTCAGATCCGGAATGTGGATCTGATCCAGATCCTGCTGCTGAACCTTTTGTCCTGCCATGCGGGCGATTCTCGCCGGAACGCCTACGGCGGTACAGTTGTCAGGAATGTCTTTCAGGACAACGGCGTTGGCAGCCACCTTGACATTATTGCCGATGTTGATCGGCCCCAGCACCTTGGCACCTGCACCCACCATGACGTTGTCGCCCAGTGTGGGGTGCCGCTTGCCCTTATCTTTGCCGGTGCCGCCCAGCGTGACACCCTGATACAGCAGACAGTTGTCACCGATCACGGTGGTTTCCCCGATCACGACACCCATGCCGTGGTCGATGAACAGCCCTTTTCCGATCTGTGCACCGGGGTGAATTTCGATGCCGGTCTTGTGCCGTGCCCGCTGGGATATGATGCGGGCAATGGTGAACCATTTATGCTGATAGAACCAGTGGGCACGCCGGTAGCTGCGGACTGCTTTCAGACCGGAATAGGTCAGCAGAATCTCCAGACTGCTGCGTGCGGCAGGGTCCTTCTCTTTGACAATGGCAATATCTTCCCGAAGCTGTCGAAACATCTTCCCATGTCACCTCCTAAAATTGTCGGTACTTGCAGGGGTAAAAAAACGCCTCTGCAAGTGCGTTTTTCATACACTTCCAGAGGCGGAAAAAATATTCCACGGTTCCACTCTGATTTCTCACTCAACGGGATTTTTCTATAGAGAAAATCCCTTGGAACTGGTTTCCTATTACGCAATTACGCAAAAAAATCAGTTCCCATGCCGATAACGGGGCAGGCCGGACACGGATACTTCGGGCGATCTTACACAGAAACTGCCGTTCCCCATGCCAACGGGGAATACGAAAAATTCGGATTCCCGTCGCAGTTGCACTTCCCTCCGGTGCGGGACATTGTTTCACCGACCCAATGCTCTCTGCACACCGCTGCCGGAGATACTCTCACTGCTGCGTTGTTCTTATCATCTGCCTGTATGCACAAATCATACTGTGCAACAGTATTTCCTTATTATTATATGCGATTTTACTGGTTTTGTCAATGAATTTTTTGTTGCAGAAGGATTTTCTCTGTGTGGATTACTTCGCCAGTACCTCGCTCCACGACTTGTCAAGTCCTGCCCCGTGGAGTGCCACGTAGTACAGCAGGTAGTAGATGTCGGTAGAATCCACTGCCCCGTTGCAGTCTATGTCTGCGGCAGCGATCTGCTGTATTTCCAGCCCGCTGTCATTGCCTACCGCAATATTTGCCACGTGGAACAGGGCATAGTAGATGTCCGTGGAATCAATGCTGCCGCTGTTGTCCACATCACCCAGCAGGGTGTCAGGATTGTTCAGGTCAGCAAAGGCGATGCTGTATTTTTCGGCGTATCTCTGGGCAGTGGAGTCGGCATATCCCCGAATGGTCAGCCCGCTGCATTCTCGGAATATAGATTCTCCCATGCTGGTCACACTTGCGGGGACGGTGATGCGGGTTAGATTGGAGCAGGAAGCAAACGCCCAGTTTTCTATTTTTGTCAGGCTGTCCGGCAGACACAGACCGGTCAGTCCGGTGCATGCGGCAAAGGCGTTGCTTTTGATCGTGGTCACGCCTTGGGGAATGGTGAGCGTGGTCAGGCTGGAGCACTGATAGAAAGATGCCACTTCAATGGTGGTAATACTTTTCGGCAGTACGACACGGAGCAGCCCCTTGCAGCCGGAAAAGGCAGAGGAACCAATGCGTGTCACGCTGTCGGGTATGGTGACGCTGGTCATTTGTGTAGAGCAGGCGGTTGCGAGTCCCAAGTCGGAAGAAAAGGCATAGTTGGCAATACTGGTCACCCCGTCAGGTATGACAACATCTCCGGTGCAGGTCTGTCCGTCGATAACAATATGATTGACAATTACCAGTGGATTTTCCGCCTGTCGTGCTTTCAGCCACGGGGTATAGGAAAACGCCTCTTTGCCAATATAGGTGATGCTTTCCGGAATGGTAATATCAGTCAGATTAGAACACCGCCGAAAGGCTGCATTTTCGATACTGGTTACAGGGCAGCCGTCGATCTCCGCCGGAATTTCCACAGCAGTTACCGTTTTGTCGCAGTCGGTGATGGTGACTTCTCCGCTGCTGTTGACAGAATAGGTCAAATCTTCATAAGTACCGGAAGCTGCACTTGCCGACAACACCGGTTCAGCAGTTTGCAGCAGGTTTTGGAATCCGGATACTTGGGCAAAGCCCAGACAACATACACTGGCAGCCGTTGCTGCCAGAACTTTTTTCCATAATTTCATGTGTATTCTCCATTTCTTTTTGCGTTTGAGGACACTGCATATTGACGTTTTGCAGTGTTCTCATTATAGCATGAAGCAAAAGGCAAGTCAATGGATTCCGCGGTGCTGTCCATACAAAAAAACTGCTCCTGTATCTACAGAAACCGGTTTCGGAAATATTGTGGTTTGTTAGCACTGTCCCTGCGGCGGCAGTGTTCCGCCGGACGGGGCGGTTTTCTCCGCGGCATCATTTCGCCATGCGATCAGACCGATTGCAATTGCCGCAGGAATTACCACCAGCAGGGTAGCAGTGATGAAGTTCAGCGGGATCCAGCCGAGGAGATAGTCCCCGCCGAACGTGGAAAAGCTGTTGACAGCAAAGTGCATCAGCATGGAGAATACCACTGAGCGATAGCGGTGAGCGACCCAGCCCAGCACCAGTCCGCCGAAGAATGCATACACGCCCTGTACCCAGTTCATGTGTATCACGCCGAACAGAAACGCCTGCAGCAGATTGGCTGCCCAGAACCGCCCGAATGCTTTTTCTGCATATTTCATGGTCAGTCCGCGGAAAACCAGTTCCTCTCCAATGGGAGCAAGGCAGACAGTGGCAAAGATGACCAGACCATTGGTGCCGATGCCGGAACGCTCCATCATTTTGTAGGTGTCCTCGACCATTTGCGGGAACAGCAGGCTTTCGATGCCGGAGGTGCCGCTGCTGAAAACAGACATGAGAATGCCCAGTCCCAGTGCCATGAGAATCGGCTCCGGTTTCAGCTTCTGTGTTGTTTCTCGTATGGCGGGGCGTGGTTTCCGGAAGCTGAACCGATACCAGAACGCAAAGACGATGGCTGCCAGCAGGTGCGACAGTGCCGTGGCGGTCGGAACGCTGCTATAGACGATGCTTTCATAATACGGCAGGACTGCCTGCATGTTGCCGTCAGTACGGCAGAGGGCAACGAAAATCATGAGGAAGATCATCACAAAAGAAGCAAAGATCTGTATGGCGAAAAAACTCAGCATTGGCAGCAGGGAAAAGAAAAAGTTTGCCACACGTCCTGCCCCCTGCTTGGGCGGCTGTGCCGGCGGGAAATAGGGCTGCTGCTGATAGGAGTAGCCGTTTTGTGGCTGTCTGTAAGGCTGCTGCTGGTAGGGGTAGCCGTTTTGTGGCTGTCCGTAAGGCTGCTGCTGGTAGGGGTAGCCGTTTTGTGGCTGTCCGTAAGGCTGCTGCTGGTAGGGGTAGCCGTTTTGTGGCTGTCCGTAAGGCTGCTGCTGGTAGGGGTAGCCGTTTTGTGGCTGTCCGTAAGGCTGCTGCTGGTAGGAGTAGCCGTTCTGTGGCTGTCCGTAAGGCTGCTGCTGATAGGGGTAGCCGTTTTGCGGCTGTCCATAAGGCTGTTGGCAGGGGTAGCCATTTTGCGGCGGTTGATTTGGTTGCTGCGGAGTGTTATTGTTTTGTGGTTGTGTCTGTGGATCCATGATGCGTCCTTTCTCTGTTGTGGTGGTTGTTTTTATCTGTATTGTAGCATATTCACAGCGGTTCGTCAAGGTAAAAGCAAAAATGGAAATTTTTGAAAAGTATATTGACTTTTTTAAGCATATGTGCTATAATAAAAATGCAGATGTTTTGCAATAGAATAGAAACGGAGGAATGAAAATGAAGTTATGGAAAAAAGTGCTCGCAGCGGTTACAGCCGGCATGCTCTGTCTGGGCTGTGCAGGCGTATCCGGCTTGCAGGGGGTGCTGGGAAGTGTCAGTGCGGTGCTGCCGGTGTGTGCAGCGGAAAATGATACTGCGTACACAGTGACAGTTCCGGTGGGAACAAGAACAACGCAGCTGACCTATACTGTCAATGCCGATGATACTGTAGAAATTACAGATTGTGAAAATGATGCGGCAGGGGACTTGGAAATTCCGGCAGAGATTGACGGGAAAACGGTGACGAGTATGGGATATTACAGTTTTAGCTATTGTGCGAATCTGACGAGTGTCATCATTCCGAATGGTGTAGCAAATATCGGAGATAATGCTTTTGGTAATTGCGAAAAACTGGAAAACATTACAATTCCGAGTAGTGTGACGAACATTGGTGATAGAAGTTTCGCAGGTTGCGAGAATCTGACGAGTGTTATCATTCCGAATAGCGTAGAAAATATCGGATATAGTGCTTTTGATGGTTGTACGAGTTTGGCAGAGATTACAATTCCAAGCAGTGTGACCAGCATTGGCGGAAATGCTTTTCTGGATACGCCTTGGCTGGCTGCAAGACAGGAAGAAAATCCTCTGGTAATTGTAAACGGTATTTTGCTGGACGGAACGACTTGTACTGAGGAAGAAATTGTCATACCGAATGATGTAACAAGTATTTGTGGTTTTGCTTTTTGGGAAAATCATATGACGAGCGTTGTGATTCCGGATAGTGTCACCAGTATTGGCAGTTATGCTTTTTCTGACTGTGGAAATTTGAAAAATATCACAATTCCGGATTCGGTTACGTTTTTTGGAGAGTCAGTCTTTACGAATACTGCATGGGTAACGTATCGATATGATGAAAATCCGTTTGTGATCGTCAACCATATTTTAGTTGATGTGGATTATAGCCAGTGTTCCGGCAAGGTGACGATTCCAGATGGGGTAACCAGCATCACGGAAGGTGCTTTTGCAAATTGTCAAATGACAGAAATTTCTATTCCGGATAGTGTGAACAGTATTGGCTCATTTGCGTTTAATGGCTGTATGGCTTTGAAAGAAATTGCGATTCCGGAGGGTGTAACCAGTATTGACGAAGCAACTTTTTATGGTTGTTATAATTTGACCAGCATCTCTATTCCGAAAAGTGTAACCTTTGTGGGAAACATTGTTTTTTGCAATTGTATGAACTTGTCAGACGTTTACTATGCGGGAACACCGGAACAGTGGAATGCAATTGCAATTACCGGCGGCAATTCCACTGATAATGTTGACAATTACTTCTTAGTAACTGCTGCGATTCATTTTGCTGACGGCACTGTGACAAAGCCTGCCGATGTAGTTGCCGGCGACATTGACAAGAATGGTGATGTTGATTCCACCGACATCTACTATGTTTTGTACTATGTGGCAAACATTGCTGTAGGCAATGACGGTGAATTGAGTACCAAGCAGATCGCTGCCGCAGATGTGGACGGCAATGGCACGGTAGATTCCACGGACATCTACTACATGCTCTATTACGTGGCACTTCACGGAGCCGGTATGCAGAAATCGTGGGAAGAAATTCTGGCAAAGTGATTCTTTTATAGCATATCCGCAATTAAAAACCCGACCTCTGCATATGGCTGCAGAAGTCGGGTTTTGTTTGTATAGCACTGCCTTTCGGAAACACTGCATAAAGCCTGCCTGACGGCTTTGTACGCAATCTTTATTCAGTGTTTCCTTTACTTCTCCGAAATGCCCTTTACCCACCGCAGGATCTCGGCCTCCGGTGTGACCAGACGGTCTTCGTTGAATCGAATATTCAGCCCTGCCTTTACCGTGGCTGCGGGGCAGGCTTCGGCAATGTCGGCAAATGTGTGCCCCAGCCAGCCGCCGTTCGTGGCAAATGGATAGATCACTTTGCCGGAAAAGTCACTGCCCTGGAGCAGTGTCCGCATTGCTGGTGCGTAGGTGTACCACCAGACCGGCGTGCCCAGTATCACAGTATCGTAATTTTTCAGGTCTGCGGAAACGGGTTTCAGCTTCGGCGTAAAACCGCTGTTGACTTCCCGCTGTCCTTGATCGACCACGTCGTTGTAGCTACCGGTGTAGGGTGTTGCAATTTCGATTTCGCAGAGGTCACCGCCGGTTTCCTGCTGTACCAGCTTGGCGATCTGGCGGGTGTTGCCGCCGTAGGAGTAAAACAAAATCAGCAGTTTCATTCGCCGTAGACCTCCTTTGCCATGCGGAACGCTGCCCACGCTTTCGGCCAGCCAACGTAGAATGCCGCATGGGTGATGATCTCTGCCATTTCAGATGCGGCAATGCCGTTCTTCTTGGCGGATTCCAGATGATACCGGAAAGAGTTGTCTGTCAGTCCCATGGCGATTAGGGAAACAACAGTGACCAGACTTCTGTCCCGCAGGGAGAGTTCTTCTTCCCGCGACCAGACCTCGCCAAAGAGTACATCGTCGTTCAGTTCTGCAAATTTCGGGGCGAATTCGCCCAAGGCATCTCTGCCTGCGGTTTGTTTGATAGCCATATCTGGTATTCCTTTCTTTAGGAAACACTGCATAAAGCCCGCCTGACGGCTTTGCACGCAATTTGCTTGCAAATTTTCCGTCATATTGCCCAGAAATCCCTTGCCATACGAAAGTATGCCTGCGGAATTTCTATGTAATCTGCCGAAAAATCTGACGACGCATCTTACGCACAAGCTTTATGCAGTGTTTCCTTTATTCAGCGTTTTCCAATTTTTCGTATTCTGCATCGCTTACCGGCTCGCACCATTCGTTGCTGCAGTTTTCGCCGGGGCATTCCACTGCAATGTGGCTGAACCAGCTGTCCTTTTTGGCACCGTGCCAGTGTTTGACCTCTGCCGGAATGGTGATTACTGTGCCGGCTTTCAGGCTGACGGCAGGCTTGCCCTCCTCCTGATACCAGCCCTCTCCGGCAGTGCAGATCAGGATCTGTCCGCCGCCCTTGGTGGCATGGTGAATGTGCCAGTTGTTCCGGCATCTCGGTTCAAAGGTTACGTTTGCCAGAAAAACCGGTGCCTTCTCCGGTTCGGTCAGGGGTTTCAGAAACGACTGCCCGATAAAATACTGGGCGTATGTGTCGTTGGGAGCACCGATGCCGAATGCATCAGCTGCTTCAAATGCGGTTTTTTTAGTGTATTTCATGGAAGATTTCTCCTTAGTCATGCACCTTCAGCTGGTGCAACATTTTTACAAAGTCCGGATTGTTATGGTCTACGATTTCGCTGTGTCCAATGTCCAGCTTTGCAATCTCTGCCATATCCTCTGCCGACAAGGTGAAATTCCAGATGTCGAAGTTCTGTGCCATACGTTCCGCCTTGACCGACTTCGGAATGACAACAACGCCACGCTGGACATTCCAACGCAGTGCCACCTGTGCGGCACTTTTGCCGTATTTGGCTCCGATCGCAGTGAGTACCGGATGCGTGAAGATGTCGTGATTGCCCTCGGAAAAAGGACCCCATGCCTCCGGTGTCACACCGTATTTCTGCATCAGCTTTAAAGCATCTGCCTGCTGGAAGAACGGGTGCAGTTCCACCTGATTTACTGCCGGAATCACGGAAACCGTTTCACACAGGTCTGCCAGTCGTGCCGGATAGAAGTTGCTGACACCGATCGCCCGCATCTTTCCGGCGTGGTATGCTTCTTCCATGGCACGATAAGCACCTACATAATCACCCATTGGCTGGTGGATCAGATATAAGTCCAGATAGTTCAGCCCCAGCTTTTGTAAGGAAGTGTCAATGGCTTTTTGGGCAGCTTCATAGCTTGCGTCCTGTACCCAGAGTTTGGTGGTGATGAACAATTTTTCGCGGGGAACATTGCTTTTGGCGATCGCTGCTCCCACAGCTTCTTCATTATAATAGGCAGCGGCAGTGTCGATCAGCCGATAGCCTGCGGCAATGGCTTCTGTCACTGCCTGTTCACAAATTGCGGCATCGGGTACCTGAAATACGCCGAATCCTTCCAGCGGCATTTTTACGCCGTTATTCAATGTAATAAATTCCATTTGTCATACCTCCTGATTTTGGGCTGCAGCGATCCGTAGAAGTAGGAAACCGTTGTACCGCCAGCCAATCCGTTATTTAGAGCAGCACCGCACAAAGCCCGCCTGACGGCTTTGCACACAATCTGCTTGCAGATTTTCCGTCATATTGCCCGGAAATCTCTTGCCATACGGCAGTATGCCTGCGGAATTTCTATGCAATCTGCCGAAAAATCTGACTACGTATCTTACGCACAAGCTTTATGCAGTATTTCCTTAGGTATAGTATACCGCAAATTCTCTTGACAGGGAATCCCCGATGTGTTATAATCGTATTAACCAAAAGTTTATATGAGGTGGTGCACATGTATAATCCACAGCTGACAGCGTTTGTTTGTGCGGCAGACTGCGGCAGTTTTACCAAGGCGGCAGAAAAACTGTATCTGTCGCCCACCGCAGTGATGAAACAAGTCAATGCTCTGGAGGCACACTTGCAGATGCAGCTGATTTCCCGTACCAATCAGGGAATTCGCCTGACACCGGCGGGGGAGTCAGTCTATGCAGATGCCAAGTATCTGATAGACTATTCTGCCCGTGCGATTCGCCGGGCACAGCAGCGAATGTCTGACTATGAAAAGACATTCTGCGTGGGCACTTCGATCTTGAACCCTTGTAAACCCTTTGTGGATTTGTGGGGAAAAGTATCCGATCACTTTCCGGAATACCGGCTGAATATTGTGCCTTTTGAGGACGAACACACCACGATCTTGCAGGAGATCTCCGCACTGGGGGAAAAGTTTGACTTTCTGGTGGGAGTCTGCGATTCTGCAAAGTGGCTGCTGCACTGTCATTTTTTGCAGCTGGGTACATACCGGAAATGCGTTGCTGTCCGTGCCGGACACCCGCTGGCGAAAAAGGAAAAGTTGCAAATCTCCGACCTGTACGGGCAGAATCTGATGATGGTGCCCCGCGGGGATTCTGCGATCAACGATCAGATCCACCACGACTTGGAAGTCTGTCACCCGCAGATTCACATTGTGGATACACCGCAATATTATGATATGGGTGTCTTTAACCATTGTGCCCAGACCGATGACGTGCTTCTCACGATCGAGTGCTGGCGTGATGTGCACCCGCTGCTGGTGACGATTCCGGTGGAGTGGGAATATACCATTCCCTACGGCATTCTCTATGCCGTGCACCCGCCGGAAGATGTGGCAGAACTGATCGCACTGGTGAAGGAACAGCTGTAAAACTCCCTTCGCCGGACAGACTGGAGGTATTTATGTATGCAGACATTTTTCGGGGCATTCTGATCCCATTTTTGGGAACCGCACTGGGGGCGGCGTGTGTGTTCTTTATGAAACGCACCCTGTCCACGGGAATCCAGCGTGCCCTGACGGGATTTGCTGCCGGCATCATGACCGCGGCTTCGGTGTGGAGCCTGTTGATTCCGGCAATGGAGCAGAGTGCCGATATGGGAAAGCTGGCATTTTTGCCGGCGGTGATCGGTTTCCTGGTGGGAATCCTTTTTCTGCTGGGGCTGGATCACCTGATCCCGCACCTGCACATGAACAGCAGTGAAGCCGAGGGACCGAAAAGCAAACTGAAAAAGACGACCATGCTGGTGCTGGCGGTGACGCTGCACAACATTCCGGAGGGTATGGCGGTAGGCGTTGTCTATGCCGGCTGGGCATCGGGCAATGTGTCGATCACCGCAGCCGCGGCAATGGCACTGTCTATCGGCATCGCCATTCAGAATTTTCCGGAGGGTGCCATTATTTCCATGCCGCTGCGGGCAGAGGGCATGGGAAAGGGCAAGGCATTTTTGTACGGTACCCTTTCCGGCGTGGTGGAACCCATTGGGGCGATCCTGACGATTCTGGCGGCAGGGCTGGTGCTGCCGATTCTGCCGTATCTGTTGAGCTTCGCCGCCGGTGCCATGATCTATGTGGTAGTGGAGGAACTGATTCCGGAAATGTCGGAGGCACCTCATTCCAATGTGGGAACGATTTTTTTCGCCGTGGGATTTGCCCTGATGATGACGTTGGACGTGGCGTTGGGATAATGGAAATGGCCGGTTTTTTGTGGGCGTTTTTCCTTTTTGGAAAACCGCTGCATTTCCGCTGGACAACCCGCCGGAAATGTGCTATACTAAAAGTATTCCCAAACCGTTCGTTTCCGGAACGGAAATTCAAAAAGTCAGGAACGTGATGTAAATGAAGCGATTTCAGCAGAATATCCGGAAAGTGGTGCCGTATGTGCCGGGAGATCAGCCGGATTTTCCCGATATGATCAAACTGAATACCAACGAGAACCCCTACCCGCCGGCTCCGGAAGTGCAGGAGGTTCTGGCAAAGAGTAACGCTGAACAGATGCGGCTCTATCCGGACCCCACCGCACACCAGTTGAATGCTGCCATTGCCGAGGCATACGGCGTAGAGGAAGCACAGGTATTCACCGGCGTGGGCTCGGACGACGTGCTGGCAATGATCTTCCAGACCTTTTTCAACAGCGATCTGCCGATTCTGTTTCCGGATATTACATACGCGTTTTATCCGGTGTGGTGCGACCTGTTCCGGATTCCCTACGAGGTGCAGCCCCTGAACGAGAAGCTGGAGATCGTGCCGGAGGACTACTACAAGCCCAACGGCGGCATTGTGTTCCCGAATCCCAACGCCCCCACCGGCATCGCTCTGCCCTCTGCGGCAATTGAGGAAATCTTGCAGCACAATCCGGAGTCGCTGGTGGTCGTTGACGAAGCCTACGTGGACTTCGGCGGGGAAACCGTTTTGCCGCTGCTGAAAAAGTATGAAAATCTGATCGTGGTGCAGACGTTCTCCAAGTCCCGTGCTATGGCTGGCGAACGAATCGGCTTTGCCATTGGCTCTGTGGAACTGATCAAGGCTCTGCATGATGTGAAGTATTCGTTCAACTCCTACACCATGAACCGTTCCGCACTGGATGCCGGAACCGCAGCTGTGCAGAATGCCGCATACTTGCAGGAGACCACCGCCAGGATCGTAAAGACCAGAGAACACACCAAGCAGGTGCTGGCGGAAATGGGCTTCCGGTTTCCGGACTCCAAGAGCAACTTCCTGTTTGTGACACATCCGGACTGCGATGCACATGAACTGTTCGAGGCACTGCGGGAGGCACATATTTTCGTCCGCTGGTTTGATTCTCCCAGAATCCGGAACTATCTGCGGATCACGATCGGCACCGATGCTCAAATGGAATCGCTGTTCGCATTCCTGCGGGCGTATCTGAAAAAGTAATTTCTGTTGGACAGACATCAAAAAAGGGGAAGCTTCCCGTGAGAAGCTTCCCCTTTTTCAATAGGAGATACATTTATGAAACTGCGGCGTAATTACCGCAGGGGGAGAACCTGTGAATGGACAGATCCCAGCAGGTTTACTGGATCTCGATCTGTTTTACTTCCGGCTTTGCCGGCTGCTTTTTCGGCAGTGTCAGGGTCAGCACGCCGTTTTCATAGGCGGCATCAATGTGTTCCACATCGACATTGCTGATGTCCAGCCGCTGCAAATACTTGCAGAAGCTGCGTTCCCGCTGTAAATAGGTGCCCTTGCTTTCGGGCTGTTCTGCCGTTTTTGTTTCTCCGGATTCGCCGTCCTTCTCGGGGGCTTCTTCGTTCTGTTTCTCTGCGGTATGCTCTGCCGCAATTGTCAGAACATCGCCCTCCAAGGACAGCTTGATTTCCTCTTTCCGGAACCCCGGCATGTCGGCTTCCAGCACATAGCTGTCACCGGTATCCCGCAGGTCGGTTTTCGGCACTTTTGTGATCTCTGTGTCTTTCAGAGAATTCCACAGTGTGTTTGCAAACGGTTGAAAAATGGTCATCATAAGTCATTCCTCCTTGGAATTATCTCCAGCAGTCCATGCTGCTGTTCTTTCTTTGTTCTGTATGCTGTGAAAACAGCACTTTTTCTCTCTGTCTATTTGTCGTGCTCTCTTTGTGCGGTATTGCCTTAGTGGATTTCCAGCTGACGGGAAACCGGAGCAGCCGGCTGCTTTTTCGGCATCGTCAGTGTCAGCACGCCGTTTTCATAAACTGCATGGAGTTTGGAAGTGTCCACATTGCTGATGTCCAGTTTCTGCTCATAGGAGCTGGTGCTGCGTTCCCGACGGAGATAAGTGCCGTCTTTTGCCTTTTCCTCCTCGGTCTTTTCCTTGTGGACGGCGGAAAGTGTCAGAGTGTCGCTCTCTACGCTGATCTTGATCTCGTCCTTCTGGAATCCCGGCAGTTCTGCTTCCAGCACGTAGCTGTCACCGGTGTCCCGAATGTCGGTCTTGCAGGAACTCATCGCTGTGGACTTTTCGCCGAAGAATTCATTCTCCCAGTCCCGCATGGAACGGAACAGGTCATAACCGGTACGTTCAAAAGGTGTCAAATATGTCATCATAAAGCATTCCTCCTATGCATGGTGTTCTGATTTTGTGGTTTGCGGAACGGTGCTGACCGGTTTGCTGTTTGCTTCTTCCGGAGCTCCTTTCCGTTTACAAGTATCATATTACCCCCGCTGTGTGAAAGTTCAAGGTTGGTTCTGTGAAAACTAGATGAAAATTAGCACTCTTAGCAAAAGAGTGCTAACAAGTGCTAATAATGAGTGCTAACTCTGCAAATGCGTATCGAAAAGAAAAACGGGCACAGCATGCTGTACCCGTTTGCAATATTTGTTTCCAACCGATCCGGCTTTTCAATGTGAGATCACTTAAACTGATATACGGCGATATTTTCAAAGCCGTCCAGCAGGGTGTCCATTTTGCGGAATGCAATGGCAGTGCCCTTTGCCACGCAGTGAATGGCATCTTTGGCGACTACGCACTTGACCTGCAAAGTTCGTTCTACCAGCTTCCGCAGACCGCCCAGCATCGCACCGCCGCCAGCCATGAGCACACCGTTTTCGTAGATGTCGCCCACCAGTTCCGGCGGCGTTTCTTCCAGAACCGTCTTGATCGCTTCGATGATGTCGGCGATCACATCTTCCACGGCTTCAAAAATTTCCAGTTCGCTGATCTCCTGCATCTCCGGCAGACCGCTGACCAGATTCCGTCCCTTGACCCATGATGTTACATCGGCTCTGGGGTCGTACAGGTTCGTCATTTCGATTTTCAGCCGTTCCGCAGTGCGTTCGCCGATCAGCAGCTTGTACTTGGTCTGCATGTAGCGGATAATTGCCTGATCCAGCGTGTTTCCCGCCGCACGGACGGAGTGAGAGGTGACAATGCCGTTCATGGAAACGATCGCCACGTCAGTGGTGCCGCCGCCGATGTCCACGACCATGTTGCCCCGTGCCTTGCCGATGTTCACGCCGGCACCGATCAGGGCGGCAATGGGCTCATCGATCAGGTATGCCTTTCGGGAGCCGGCACTCATGGCAGCTTCCACGACAGCACGCTTTTCCACATCTGTGATAAAGGACGGCACACAGATGATGATGCGGGGCTTGGTGAGCCGGTGGCCGGTGACCTGTAAAATGAATTCGCGGATCATGTACTGTGTCATGCGGTCGTCCGAAATGACGCCGCCGGACAGCGGGCGAATGACCTCAATATAATCCGGTGTTTTTCCGATCATCTGATAGGCACGCTTGCCCACTGCAAGTACTTCTTTGGTGTGGGTGTGATAGGCAATGGCAGAGGGCTCGCTAAGCACGACACCCTTTTTTCCTAAGGTGATGACCGTGTTTGCCGTTCCTAAGTCGATACCAATATCTGTTTTGCTCATAGCGATTCCTCCTGTTTCTGGGTGTCCTTGATTTCTCCGTCCGGTTCGTCAGACTGGGAAATCGGAAGTGTCTGCGTGGGCTTCTGCTGTTCCAGCATATCCCGCAGACAGGTATATCGATTCATACGGCGGTTGTTGTCCACCATTTGATAAATGACGTTTTGAGAGCCGATCAGGATCAGCAGCCGTCTGGCTCGTGTGACGGCTGTGTACAGCAGATTCCGGTAGTACAGCTTCGGGAATCCGCCCAGCAGAGGCATGACGACCGCCTGAAATTCGCTGCCCTGACTTTTATGTACGGTGACAGCATAGGCAAGTTCCAGCTGATCCAGCTGTTCAAAGGGATAGGTGGCACGTCTGCCGTCAAATTCTGCAATGACTTCCTGACCTTGCCGGTTGATCGCACGGAGATACCCGATGTCCCCGTTGAAAATGCCGGTGCCGCTTTCGCCGTCCTTGTGCCAGATGATGTCGTAGTTGTTCTTGATCTGCATCACCTTGTCGCCCTCCCGAAAGGTGTACAGGATCGAACGGCATTCCGGCTTGTCCACGGATTTGGGGTTGAGTACCGCCTGTAGCTGCTGGTTCAGTTCAATGACACCCATGCTGCCCTTGCGGGACGGGGTGATGACCTGAATGTCCTCCATGGGGGAGTAGCCATAGGCGTTGGGCAGTCTGGTTTTCACCAAGTCCAGCATCAGCTGTGTTGCGTCCTTTTCCTGTAACCGCTGGAAGAAGAAACAGTCGCTGTCCTTGCGGGACAGGTCGGGGTGTTCGCCCTGAATGATTTTGTGGGCGTTGGTGATGATGCTGCTTTTCTGTGCCTGCCGGAAAATTTCTTTCAGAGCCACCACCGGCACTCTGTCGCTGTGGATCAGATCCCGCAGCAGATTGCCGGCTCCCACAGAGGGCAGCTGGTCGCAGTCGCCCACCAGAACGACCTTGCAGCTTAGCCGCAAGGCACGGAGCAGGTGCTCAAACAGCAGCACGTCTACCATGGACATTTCGTCCACGATCATTACATCGCAGTCCAGCGGGTTGTGTTCGTTGTGCTGGAACCGCATGTTGCCGGACATGTCGTATTCCACCGCCAGCATGCGGTGAATGGTGCTTGCCTCGTAGCCGGTGAGATCAGAAATGCGGCTGGCTGCCCGACCGGTGGGGGCGGCGATCATCACGCGGTAGCCCTGCTTTTCGTACAGTTCGATAATGGCATTCAGCGTGGTAGTTTTACCGGTGCCGGGGCCGCCGGTGAGGATCATAATGCTGCGGGAAAGGGCAGTGACAATGGCTTTTCGCTGCAACGCCGCATACTGCATGCCCTGTTCCTGCTGCTGTGTATCGATCATTTTTTCGAAGATCTCCTGATCTTCCGGTGCACTGAAGTCCTGTATCACACCGATGCGGTCGGCGATATAGCGTTCCGCAATGTAGTAGTCCTCCAGATAGACAAAATCCCGTCCGTTCTTTTCATAGACGTAGAGGGTGTGGTCTTCCAGTGCTGCCGCATAGGCAATTTCAAATTCCGCCTCGTTGACCTGCAAATACTTGCACGCCGTAGGACGGAGCCGATCCAGCGGCAGGCAGGCGTTGCCGCCGTTGGTGTTGTACTGTAAAATATAGCAGATGCCCGCCTGTATCCGCTGGGGAGCATTGTGGGCAAACTGCATGCCCTGAGCCACGGCATCGGCTTTCTGGAAGTCCAGTTCCACGCCGGAGCTGCAAAGCAGATAGGGGTTGGCGGCAAGCATGTCCATGGCACCGGTGCCCCAGTGCTGATAGGCACGCATGGCATATTTGGAACGAATGTCATACTGCGACAGAAACAGCATCAGTGTCCGCAGGGAAAAGATCTGCCGGACTTCTGCGGCGATTGCTTCGCACTTTTTCGGGGAGATGCCCCGAATCTCCAGAAGACGGGTGGGCTCCTTTTCCATGATCTCCAGCGTTCTGTCCCCGAAGTTTTCCACGATTTTTTTCGCCAGCGACGGTCCGATGCCTTTGATCGCACCGGAGGAAAGGTATCGCTGGATATTGAAGGCATCTGCCGGCAGCTTGCGTTCCCAGTACTGTGCCCGAAACTGCATGCCGAAACGGGGGTGCGTGGTGTATTCGCCGTCTACCGACAGCCGTTCGCCTTCTTCGGTTTCTCCCATTTCGCCCACCACAGTGACCAGTGTGCCGTCCGCGTCCAGTTCCAGTACGGTATAGCCGTTATCCGGATTGCAGTACAGCACGTTTTCCACAGTGCCTTCCAGGTGCAGCGTTTTTCTTTCGTTTGGTGTCACTGCGGGTCCCTCCTTTGACAGCGGCAGCAGGCGTTCTGCATTGCTTCTACAGCTGCCGGAATTTGGCTCTCCTGTGGGCGGGAGAGTACACTTCTTTTATTATACCTGTTTTTTCGACAAATTGCAATGACTTTTTTCACAATCTGTGCCGCTTCCAAAAATTTTCGTCAACTCCGACAGACGGCAATAGCAAAAGTCCTTGTGCCGGCTGCAAAACGCTGTACATGCCGGTTCCAGCGAGCCGTCCGGTGTCGCGTCCACCAGCCAGACTGTCCGCACCATGTCGCGGTCCGTCCACGTCAGCTGTGCCGCCAGTGCTGCACATTGTGTTTCCCACTGCTGTGGATTTTCCAGCAGGGCAAGGGTCGCCATATGTCGGGGCAGCTCATGGGAAAACAGCCGCCGGCACAGTCCCAGTGCTGCTAGTGCCGTGATCGCCAGCAGCCCGAACACCAGCAGGCAAACCAATCCGTTCATCTGTGACACCTCTCTTTCAGTGGTTCCCAAATATCCCCACCATCGGCGGGAACAGACTGAAGATCCCGAAGCAGACGGCAACGCCTGCAAACAGCAGGATCCCCAGCCATGAACCGCCTTTGGCGTGGGGCGTGTGTTTCCATGTCCAGAATGCCGTCACTGCCGCACCCAGCACAAATGTGAGAATATCTGCCCAGAGCCAGTGCCTGCCGCAGATGCCGGTATAGGTGTAAAAGAGGGCAGTAATAGTCAGCATGCCCAGCAGTGCTCCCTCTGCCCGTGTCAGGACGTAGCCCTTCCAGCGGTGTCCTACCCAGATGTACTCCCAGACGGTGTAGACCAGCACCGGAAAGAACAACAGTTTCAGATGTTCCCACGGACTTTCGCTGATCGCGGCATACAGTCCCACGACCCGATTTTCTCCTGTCCAGCCGTACAAAAAATGGAGCACTGTCCCAAAGACAATGCTCCATAGAAATCCGATCCAGACACTTCTGCGGAATTCCTGCATCACGCATCACCTCAATACCAAGGTATGCAGCATGCCGGAATCTGGTGCATGAGAGTCTGTTTCGCATCTTCCTACACGCATCTTGCGTGCATATTTTCCGAGATATTTCGGGAAAATACTCGAAAATCCACAAAGGATTTTCTCCGTTTTTCCCTTCATCTCTCGAAAAATCTGACGACGCAATCTGCATGCGTCAGATACGAAACAGACTCTTAGATCTGTTCTTCTGCCGGTGCTTCCAGCCCGAACTTTCTCCGGACTGCATCAACGATCAGGTCTGCCGTGCCCTCTACGCCCAGCAGGTTGCTGTTGAGAAACAGGTCGCGGTAACGGGTGTTGTTCACTTCACAGCCGGTGTGCGAACGGTAATATTCCGCCCGTGCCTTGTCCACTTCTTCAATGATTCGCTGGGGTTCTGCGGTGGCAAGCCCCAGCGTCAGAATACTGTTGCGGATTCTTGCCTGATAGGGGGCAAAGATGTAGCAGCGTATTACGTTTTCCCGTTCCCGCAGCAGATAGTCCGCACAGCGGCCGATGATGACGCAGTTTTCCGTTTCGGCGTGCTGTAGCACTAACTTGCTCTGTACCTCGAACATGCGGTCCTTTTTCAGAGAACTGCCGATGCCCAGCGGGTACGCCATTTTATAGTAGCCGGAGGAACTCATGCCGTTTTTGCTGAACTCCACCAGAGAGTGCAGAGTGCTGTCGATTTCCTCTGCCTCTTTTTCCAGTACATTTCTGTCGTATAGGGGAATGCCCAGCTTTTTTGCCGTAGCAATGCCGATGTCCCGCCCTCTGCTGCCGAACTGCCGTGTAATTGTGATCACATAATTTTGCATGGATAAAAGCCCCTTTCTCTTTGAAAATCGTATGATATTGCTCATCATATTCATGATACCACAAACTGTTCCGTTTGTAAATATGGAATATTACACGAGAAACACTCTGGAATTTTGGGAAACTTGGCAGTTTTTCGGCGGAATCCACGCTTTTGCAACAGACTCGAAAAAACATGCAGGATTCTGCCGGCGAGTTTGTCCGGAGCCGGCTTTTTTCGGAAATATAACGGAGAATGCAATTGCATCTTTCTGACTGCATTTTTTTACAGTTTAATTACAATACACAAAAAGGTGTTGTAATTTTGACAATTGTTGTGTATAATAATATGTAGACAAAAGAACTTGTGCCGCCGCAGATTTGGCATAGTTCGGGCAGACCGCAGAAGGATGCTGCCTGAAATCCCTGTAAGAATGTGAAGTGATCTCATGAAAAAAATTCTGTTTATGACGATACAATCTGCCGCGATCTGGACGGCTATGGCGATGCTGCTGTATACCGTAGGAAAAATGCACATGGACAGCAGCCTGTTTTTGCCGCTGACTGCCGGCGTTCTGCGGTAGATTTTCTTTTGTACAACACCGCACAAAGCCCGCCTGACGGCTTTGCACGCAATCTGCGTGCGGATTTTCCGTCATATTGCCCTAGGCAATCTGCCGAAAAATCTGACAACGCACCTTACGCACAAGCTTTGTGCGGTGTTGCCCTTGCAATTTTTCTGCGTTTGTGGTACAATAAAAATGATCTGGAGGCACACCATGCACAGCAGCCGAAATGATTTGGCAGGGCTGTCGCTGGAAAGAGCATACAGAGTTACAATGTACCAGTGCTCCGGAAATATCTGATTTTGTGAGGAAAAAACCATGGTAGTCATTGAAATGGCAAACGGCAAGAAGATTAAGATCGAACTGTATCCGGAAATTGCACCGATTTCCTGTGAAAACTTTGAAAAGCTGGTAAAGCAGGGCTTTTATGACGGACTGATTTTTCACCGCGTGATTCCGGGATTTATGATTCAGGGCGGCTGTCCGGACGGTACCGGCATGGGCGGCCCCGGCTGGAACATCAAGGGCGAATTCGCTGCAAACGGTGTCAAGAACGACCTGAAGCACACCCGCGGCGTACTCTCCATGGCTCGTGCCATGAACCCCAACTCTGCCGGCTCCCAGTTCTTCATCATGCATGAAGACGCTCCGCATCTGGACGGACAGTATGCAGCATTCGGCAAGGTCGTAGAGGGCATGGACGTGGTAGACGAAATTGCTTCCGTCAAGACCGACTACAACGATAAGCCGCTGGAACCGCAGGTTATGAAAAAGGTTACGATCGAGGAATAAGGAAGCTCCGCATAAAGCCGTCAGGCGGGCTTTATGCAGTGTTTCCCTTGTACGATTTTGCCTGTATACAACGAAATTGCCGCAGTCAAGATGCCGGAAACGGTATCTGCTGCGGCAATTTGGATTCACTGGTAAGTTGTTAGGGCAATACCGTGCAAAGTCGCCAGACGCTCTTTGTGCGGTATTGCCTTAGGAAGGACGCGAACAACATTATGGCATATAAAACGAAACAGCGGGAATATATTCTGGCATTTCTGCAAAACAGTGCGGGACGGCATATCACAGTGGCGGAACTGGTGCGGCATTTGCAGGACAACGAAACACCGGTGGGAACGGCGACGGTCTACCGGACACTGGAGCAGCTGGTGGAAGAGGGCATTGTGCGAAAATATGTGCTGGACGGAAAAAGCAGTGCCTGCTATCAGTTCCTCTCCGGAGAACCCCACGCCTGCACGGAACATTTTCACTTGAAGTGTACCCAGTGCGGGCAGTTGTTTCACGTCAGCTGTGATTACCTGAACCAGCTGGGGGAACACTTGCTGGAGCACCACGGCTTTGTCATCGACCATACAAAAACCGTGCTGTACGGGCTCTGTGCCGCGTGTGCCAAGAAAAAATCGTGATGTACGGGTGCAGTGCGAAGCTGCACCCCTGGCTCTGGAGTTATCCCAACGGTGCGGTAGGCTGGTTGGGGTGATAGGGCCGTTCATAGATGCGAACCGGGGCATTATCGAAAGCGATATTGTCCCGTTTTTCCTGTAGCACCTGGTGAGGCGTATAGATCTTCATCTCTGCCTCGGCACTCTGTCTGGCTTTTTCCTGTTCCGGATTCATGGTGTCACCTCGTCATTACAAGTAGGCTTTGAGGCGTTCCATGTACGCCTCCTCGTGGCGGACGAATGCTTTTCCCTGTCGTTTCAGCTGGTCGGAAATGTCCGGACTGTTGTGGAGCACTTCCGTCAGCTGTACCACGCCGGTGTTGGTGCCTTTGAGCATCAGCTTGGCGATCTCATTGGCAGAAGCCCCGCCCAGACAGTGCAGCTGAATATTGGCATTTGCCCAGAACTTTGCCATGTCGCTTTGCTGGACTGGCTGCACATGAGCCTGCTGCATCTGGCTGCGGATCTCCTCTTTGCGGGACTGGTAGAATTCCAGCTGTTTGCAGAGCTCCTGCCGCAGGTTGGGGTGGTCTGCCTTGGGGAGAATGGTGCTGGTGGCATCGGCTCCCATAACGGCATTCTTGTAGAATTCGTCCAGTACGTGTTGTTCCTGTGAAGTCATCGGTCGAACCTCCTTTTCGGGGAATGGACAGAAACGCTGTCAGCAACGGTTCTGTCCCTGTGTCTAGTATCCCCGCTGACGGGAGAGATATGCCGTATCAATCATTTCCATGGGAGGTGGAATATGGAATTCAAAAATTTTGCAAAGGCTCTGGGCAGCGATTTGTTTGCAGAGATCCTGTGCCTGTTTCTGGCAGTAACGCTTTCGGCAGTGGGCGGCGGTCTGTTTCGGCTCATCAGCTGTATCTGTACCATTGCGGTACTGATCTGTGTCTGTGTCAACTATGCCCTGAGCCGCTCCCGCGAAGACCAGCACAAAAAGCGGAAAAATACGATTGCCGTCCAGCTGTTTTACAGCGGCTCGGTGCTGCTGCCGTTTTTGCTGCTGGGCATCTCTCTGCTGCTGGCGAGAGCCGGTGTGCTGCCGGATACGTGGTACCGGTGGTACAAGCTGTTGAATGCTCCGTTTTTGCAGCTGTGCAATCTGTGCAGTGCAGACGTGACAGCTTCGTCCCTGTCGTGGGGAAAGACAGTATTTCTGGCAGTGTGGAACCTGCTGCCGCCGGCAGTGGTCTGGGTGACTTATGCATTGGCGAGAAGTGGTTTCCTGCCGGAAGAACTGCAATATCAGCGGAAAAAATCGTTCCGTTCATGATCGGGACAGATAGCTTTGCAGAGGCAGATGCTCTGCGGGCAGGTAGGTTTCCTCTGCCAGTTCCGGCAGAACGGTCTGCCACTGCTCCGGTGATTCCAGAAGCAGCAGCTTCTGGCTGCGGGGCAGCTGCTTGAAAGCGTATTCAAATCGTGCAGCAGCAGTGCGGGTTTCTGTGCTCCACACTTGCAGCAGTTCCTCCGGCGGATGACTCCTGGTGTATTTGGCACCGCCGGCAAGCTGCCCGCAGTGCTGCCGCATTCGCCGCCGCAGGTCTGGGGTGATGCCGGTGTACAGGGTATCTCCTGTGCAGTGCAGCACATAGATCAGATATGGCATGGTGACAAGGCCTCCTTTTGCCGATATTATACCACAGAAATTCCGTTTCTGTCAAAACCGTGTTTCCTTAAAACGACTGCCTTTGTATCATTTCTTGTGAAATTTGCTGTTTTTTCAAGGATTTGCAGGAACTTTTTTGAAAAAATATCCGGTTTACAGCCCTTTTAAAATGTGTTATAATAAAAAGAGCATACCGATGTATTTCCGAAGGTATGCGGTTGCAGATCATTTTCTCGGAATTGGCTGCGGTCGTGCAATGATACGGGCAGAAACAATTCCAATCCAATTACATTAGGAGTATTACAGAATGAGTAAAAAAAGCAGAGAAAGAACGCCGGAATTGGAAGAAATTGCGGCACAGCTGGGAAGCATGAACACACAGGAAGACGACACTATTACGATTCCGGTAGTTGAGATCTTCCGGCAGCTGAAAAAGTATTTTTTGCCGTGGGTGCTGGTTGCTGTCATTTTTGCAGGATTGGTATTCGGCGGTTCTATGGTAGTGTCCAGCAGCAAGGCAAGCCCGCTGACTGCAATGGTGGGATTCACTTTTGACGGCATTGAAAACGGCCTGGACCCGAACGGAAATGAGTTTAATGCGAACTCCCTGAAGTCGCCGGCGATCATTGAAGAAACGCTTTCGGATCTGAACATGGATGTCAAAAAAACAGATGCGATCCGGAATAATATCACCGTTTCCGGTGTGGTTCCGGAAGATGCCATCGACAAACTGACTGCTTATGAAAGCGTTTTTTCCAACACGAACTCCATTGAAGCAGCACAGAAAATCATGGACGTTTCCTATTTCCCGACACAGTTTGAGGTACAGTTCTCCTATGGTGATTCCGGTATGTCCCGCTCTCAGGCAGCGGATTTCCTGAACACCATGCTGAACAACTACAAGATCTATTTTATGCAGACTTACGGATATAATCAGGCATTCGGTGATGCTTTGACTGCTGTAGATTATACCGGTTATGATTACCCGCAGGCACTGGATGTACTGTCCAGCAGTCTGGATTCTCTGAAGAAGTATATTTCTTCTCTGTCCTCCAACGACAACACCCGCTTCCGTTCTACAAAGACCGGCTATACCTTCTCTGACCTGAGTGAAGCAACAGCAACTTTGCAGAGCGTGGACTATTCCAGCCTGTATTCTTACATCATGGGCAAGAACGTTACCAAGGACAAGGATTCCCTGGCAACATATTATCAGTATCGTATTGACAGCCTGAACCGCAGCCTGAACAGTGCCAAGGAACGGCTGAGCACGATCACCGATTCTATCAACAACTACAAAAAGGATTCCATGGTAGTTATGGCAGGCGGTTCTGCTGACAATACCGGAACCGTTCTGACACAGCCGTCTACTGCATATGACGATCTGATCACACAGCGGACTGATGCACAGAGCAGTGTTTCTTCTTTGCAGCAGCAGATCAGCGATTATCAGACACGTCTGGACAAGTTGCAGAACACCCCGCTGGGAAGCAAAAAGGAAGAAGAAAAAGTAGAAACAGACATGAAGAACGTTTGCGACAAGATGAATCAGCTGATCAATGATGTCAACGAAACCGCAGACGATTACTTTGAAACTGCATCGTACACCAATGCGTACAACATTCTGGTGCCGGCAAGCGGCAGCGTTTCCAGTTCTGTATCCAACGCGATTTCCAACATGATTCGTCCGATGCTTATCGTAGAAGCACTTCTGCTTGTAGCATATCTGGTATTTGCAGTCGTGCGTGCCTTCATGGTATCGTACCGTCGGGACAAGCTGGTTCCTGTTGCTGTAGAAGAACCGGCAAAGGAAACCGTTTCGGTAGAGGCTGATTCTGCTTCTGACGATAATGATGAAAAGGAAGAATCCAAGGCGTAACGATTTCGCATTACATAAAATTGCACAACCAATCAAAGACGGCTGCCCGTGACATGCGGGCGGTCGTCTTTTTTGATGCAAACTGTGAAAATAATTGTAAAAAGGCTTGCGAATTTTTTGAAAATATGATATACTGTACGTAAACAATGCGGCGAACGCGTTTTTGCAAGGAGGCGATGCAAATGCAGAAAAAAACCAGGCGATTTGAGAGAACGGCGGCATCGGTGTGCAAGGAATATGCCATTCTGACGCTGGCAACACTGGTGATGTCCGCAGGAACCTATCTTTTCAAATTCCCAAACAACTTTTCCTTTGGCGGTGTTACCGGTCTGGCAGTGGTGCTGAGTGCTGTTTCACCGCTGTCTGCGGGAACGTACAATTTTATCATCAATATGGCACTGCTGGTGCTGGGATTTCTGTTTCTGGGGAAAGGCTTTGGCGTAAAGACGGTGTATATCAGCGTTCTGATGTCCGTGGCACTGTCTGCGGCGGAAAAGCTGTTTCCCATGTCCGGACCGCTGACTGACCAGCCGGTTCTGGAACTGATTTTTGCCATTGCCATTCCGGGCATCAGCTCCGCAATCATGTTTAACATGGGTGCTTCCAGCGGCGGCACGGACATTGTCGCCATGATCCTGAAAAAGTATACCTCTATGAATATCGGGACCGCTTTGCTGGCGGTGGACCTGCTGATTGCCGTTTCAGCCTGCTTTGTGTTCGATATTACCACCGGTCTGTTTTCCCTGTGCGGCTTGTTTACGAAAACCATTGTCATTGATACCGCCATTGAAAATATCAACCTGTGCAAATACTTCACCATTGTCTGCAAAGACCCCACGCCGATCTGTGACTTTATCCACACAGAACTGGGGCGAAGTGCGACGCTGTTTACCGCAGAGGGAACATACAGCGGACAGGAGGAATATATTGTACTGACCGTCATGAAACGAAGCCAGGCTGTGCAGCTGCGAAACTATATCAAAAAGGTACAGCCCCAGGCGTTCATGATGATTACCAACAGTAGTGAAATTATCGGAAAAGGATTCCGCAACACCATATAAAACAAAACAACCCCGCACAAAATTTGCCTTTCGGCTTTTTTGTGCGGGGTTATTTTCAGTTATGAAAGGAAATATTCTTTCGCAATTAGTCGTTGAAGTAACGCTTCAGGAAGCCGGCAAATGCACAGCCGTGTCTTGCCTCGTCCTTTGCCATTTCGTGTACAGTGTCGTGGATCGCGTCCAGATTCAGCTGCTTTGCCTTTGCTGCCAGAGCCTTCTTGCCGGCACATGCACCGTTTTCCGCAGCGACACGCATTTCCAGATTCTTCTTGGTGGAATCGGTAACCACTTCGCCCAGCAGTTCTGCAAACTTTGCAGCGTGTTCTGCTTCTTCATAAGCAGCCTTTTCCCAGTACAGACCGATTTCCGGATAGCCCTCACGGAAAGCGACGCGAGCCATTGCCAGATACATGCCGACTTCAGAGCATTCGCCGTTGAAGTTTTCCCGCAGACCCTGCACGATTTCTTCGTCTACGCCCTGTGCCACGCCGACAACGTGCTGATCAGCCCATGCCAGATTTTCTTCCTTCTGCTCCACGAACTTGTCTGCCGGTGCACCGCAGAGAGGACATGCTGCCGGAGCAGATTCGCCTTCGTATACATAACCGCAAACAGAACATACAAACTTTTTCATGAGTAACTACCTCCATAAAATATCATTTGCCAGGAGATCTTTTTGTCCCCCTCAGCTTGTCTTTATTATAGCATAAGAATAATTCCTTGTCAAGATGTATTCTCAACTAGTTACAAAAAATTAACATATAGATTTTTAGGGCAATACCGCACAAAGATTGTGCGACAGATGCGTGCGGGAAGATACGAAACAGGCTCTGAAGGGAAATTTGCAAGCAGATGGCGTGCAAAGTCGCCAGACGCTCTTTGTGCGGTATTGCCTTAGGGAAACACGGATTAAAGCTTGTGTATAGGATTCATCGTCAGGCGGGCTTTATGCGGTATTGCCTTATGTCACTTGACACACTTGTTATTTTGCATTATAATAAGTATCACGATTACGGAGAAATATGGGCAACTACGCACAGGCTCTCAGAAAGGGGAACGGTGATGAAAAAGAGAAGATTTGACTGGCTGCGAAAGACCAGTTCGGCAGATGTGATGAACCCGAAAAATTATGAATATCGGCTGAAACAGCTGGACGATGACAATCCGGCAGAACAGAAAGAAGCATATACGTGGTTTCAGAAGCACGCAGAAGAAGGCGATGCATCTGCACAGTATCAGACCGCAATGTGTTTTCTGCATGGAGTTGGTGTGGAAAAAGATGAGGAACAATTCCTGTATTGGCTCACAAAGTCTGCGGAACAGGAGTACGGCGAGGCACTGACGACAATGGGGATTCATTATTTCTATGATTTTGATGCCGTAGAAGAAACAGAACAGGGGATTCCGTGGATGGAACGTGCCATAGAACAGCACGATGATAATGCGGCTGCGATATTGGGTGTATATCTTGTGGAAACTCCGAAAGAGGACTGCCATGAGGAAGAACGCAGGCACCGCGGCTTTTTGTTGCTGCAATCTTCTGCTCTGGAAGGCAACCTTGAAGATCATCTGCGGATACAGGCGTTTTTTGAATTAGGGCATTGTTATTATTACGGCATTGGAACAGAAACAAATATTGAAGAAGCTTATACGTGGTATGCCCGTGCTGCGGAATCGGGGAGTGAAGGTGCTCAATATTTGGCGGCATCTTTGATACTGGACAAGCGGTGTTCTGAAACGGATACCGCAAAAGCCATTGCGTGGCTGCGGCAGGCAGCAGAACAGGGCTGTATGTATTCCACGATGCGGTTAGGGGAATGCTATCTGGAAGGCAACGTGGTGCCCAAAGATGCGGAAGAAGCTTTTCAGTGGTTTCAGAAGTCAGCGGAGCTTGGCAACCCCGCTGCGGTCAATATGGTGGGACGCTGCTATATGGACGGGAACGGCGTAGAGCAAGATCAGGAAAAGGCATTTCAGTATTTTCAGAAGGCATCAGAAGCTGGTGACGAATCTGCTATGTTTAATCTGGCAGACTGTTATTTCAACGGGCTGGGAACGGAGCAGTCCGAAGAACAGGCAGTCCCGTGGTATCAGAAAGCCGCCGAAGCGAACATTTCCATTGCCCAGTACATGCTGGGAACCTGTTATCATTTTGGAAAGGGCGTTTCGCCGAATGAAGAACTGGCACTGCACTGGCTTCGAAAAGCTGCTGAACAGGACTATGTCGGGGCACAGTACGCATTGGGCACGCTTCTGTTCCGGAATGAGGATAGCGGAGAAAACGATGCCGAAGCAGTCCGTTGGCTGGAACGTGCCGCAGAACTGGGCGATATTGGTTCTCAGGTGAAGCTGGGCGTTTGCTATCAGGATGGATACAACGTGCTGGAGCAGGGAAAGGTCTGCTTCAAGGAGGACATGGAAAAAGCAGTGGAATTGTTTCAGAATGCTGCGGAACAGGGCGATGCAGAAGGACAATTCCAGCTTGCCAACAGCTATCGTTTCGGTTTAGGCGTGAAAAAGAATGTGCCGAAAATGCTGTACTGGCTGCGGCTGTCTGCCATGCAGGGCTATGCAGAGGCACAGTATGCACTGGGGATCTGCTATCAGGACGGTATCGGTGTAAAAGCGGATATGGAGAAGGCAATGGACTGGTATGAGCGTTCCGCTGCCCAGAATTATCCCGATGCCATTTGTTCCGTGGGCATGTACTATCTGGACGAGGAGGACGATGTGGAAACTGCCAAGCGTCTGGTGTATAAAGCGGCCCAGATGGACTGTCCGGAAGCACAGTATTTAATGGGTATGTTTCTCTATGAGGGCGATGACAGCGAAGAAGATGAGGAAGCTGTCGCATGGTTTCGAATGGCAGCACGGTATCAGAATCACGGCGGTGCCATGGGCATGCTGGGCTATTGCTACATGAACGGCACCGGTGTAGAGCAAGACGACGAAATGGCAAGGGTCTGGCTCAAAAGAGCGGCAGAGTGTCGGGATTATGATGCCATTGAACTGCTGAAAAATTACTACATGATCGACGACTACGACGATTTCGAATACGAAGATTACGGCGATGAGCCGGAGTATGATGACGAGGACGACGACTGGGAAGATTAAAGGCAATACCGCACAAAGATTGTGCGGTATTGCCTAAAACCGGAATCCCCGCATATCCTGTCCCTCCAGTGTCAGCAGGTCGATCTTCCGGCGGTCATTGCCGAAATAGCCGCCCAGCTTGCCGTTGGCACCGACCACCCGATGACAGGGAATGAAAATGGCAATGGGGTTTCGTTTCATGGCACCGCCTACCGCCTGTGCGGACATCTTGGGAATGCCCATTTCCCGTGCAGCTTCCTGTGCCAGCATGCCGTATGTGGCAGTGCAGCCAAAGGGAATCTGCTGTGCCAGCCGCCAGATCCGCAGCTGAAACGGCGTTCCAGCCGGACGGAGCAGGGGCGTAGTTTCCGGAGCCTTGCCATTGAAGTAGGTGTCCAGACAGCGGCACACGCTTTCCAAAAACGGTGTAGGTGACTGCGGCAGTGTTGCCGGCACATCAAAAGCCGCTTCTGTCAGAGCATTGTCCTCGGCAGTAAGGCGGATATTTCCCAGAGGGGAATGGTAGATCAACTGTGTTTGCATAAGATGTTCCTTTCTTTACATGATATACAAATACAGCCCGAGAATAACAGTGGCAATACCGCACAAAGAGCGTCTGGCGACTTTGCACGGTATTGCCCAGTATTCTCGGGCTGTTGTTTTTTGGTGTTATGCACAGGCAGTTTCCAGTGCGATTCGCATCATATCGGTGAAAGAAGTCTGTCGTTCTTCTGCGGTGGTGGATTCGCCCCGCAGCGGACAGTCCGAAACAGTTACGATGCACAGGGCTTCCTTTCCGGCGGCAGCAGCATTCATGTACAGTGCAGCCGACTCCATTTCCGTGGCGAGCACGCCCATTTTCGCCCACTGCGGCAAAGGGCTTGGCTCGTTGTAAAACACATCGGTGGAGAGCAGGTTGCCCACATGCACCGGAATCCCCAGCCTGCCGGCAGTCTGGTAGGCTTGTTCCAGCAGGGCGAAGGAGGCGATAGGGGCGTATGTGCCGGCGAGGTGATACTGTGCTGCATAGTTGGAGTCCGTACAGGCAGCCTGTCCCAGTACCACATCACGGAGGTGAATGTGGTCGGCAACGCCGCCGGCAGTGCCGATGCGGAGAATCCGGTCTACGTCATACTCGTGGAACAACTCATAGGAATAGATGCCGATCGAGGGCATGCCCATGCCGCTGCCCTGTACGGAAACCGGTACGCCGTGATAGGTGCCGGTGTAGCCGTACATGCCGCGGACGGTATTGTAGCATACCGCATTTTCCAGAAAATGTTCTGCGATGAATTTCGCTCGCAGCGGGTCGCCGGGCATGAGTACGGTTTTGGCAATGTCGCCTTTGGCGGCTGCGTTATGAGGGGTTGCCATAAAAATCAGTCCTTTCACATATAAAATGAGGTTATTTTCTGCGGCGAAGCTGTCCCAGTGTCTGGGTGACAGCGTTGAAGTTGTACAGCACCATAAAGACAAATCCCACAGCCAGAATCAAAATCCACATAGGCGGAGCCTCCACCACGACAATGCCCAGCAGGAACAGGGCGGCGGTGTTGGCGGCGAATTTGGCGTGGTTGACCGGAAACGGAACATACTTCCGTGCGTCCACGATCCGGATACAGTAGCAGACAAAGTAGCTGGCGAATGTGGCAATTGCCGCACCCATGATGCCCCAGATGTGAATGAGGATAATGTTCAGCACGATGTTCACGATTGCGGCCACCAGACTGGTCCAGAACGAGTGTGTGGTGTGCTGGGTCGCAGAGTAAACGCTGCTCAGGAACTGGTTGAAGCACATCATCAGCACGCCTACGATCAGTACCGGCGTATAGAGGAATGCGGTGGCGTATTCCGGATAGGTGTTGGAATCGATCAGAATGTTGGACAGGATCCGGACAAATACGATCAGTCCGGCACTGGCGATAAACATGAACGACTGGTAGGTATCGAATACACGGTGATAGAACCGGCTTCTGTCCTTGGAGTCGTTTTCCTCAATGGCGGACATGTTCCACGCCTGAAAGAAAATCGTGGAAATGGTGGAGATCAGGTTCGGGATCTTGGTGGAAACACCGTAGATACCGGCGGCAGTTTCGCCCACCAGTCCTGCCGGACCGGACATGTACCGGATAAACAGCCGGTCGGAAAAGCCGGTCACCAGCCACAGCAGGGCGGACGGGATCAGCGGAATGGAAAACCGCAGCATCATGCGTAAGATCTTCTTGTCCATGTACCGCAGCCGGAAGTACCGGTGCAGTCCGGCGACCGCCCACAGGAACAGCCCCGACAGCAGGTCGGACAAGATCACGGAGATCAGGAAGCCTGTTACACCTAGATGGAATCCCGCAATAAAGGTCACATTGAACAGGAACAGGGTCAGCGTGGCGAGTATGCCGTCTATGGCAAACAATCGCACCAACCCTCGTGCCCGCACAAACTGGGAGGCGATCTGTCGGAATCCGGAAGTGATACAGTAGATCACCAGCAGCACCACATAGCCCTCTGTATAGGGCAGCAGGGTGAGTGCCGGCGAAAGCAGCAGCAGAATGCCGATGCCGAACAGCTCTGTCACACAGGCGGAAGTAAAGACCTTGCGGTTGTCGAAGTTTTTGTCAATGCCGTAGCGAATGACTGCATCGGCAATGGAAAAAGTAATGATCGGAATCAGAAAGTTTGCGGTCTGTTCCAGCAGCTCCTTCGTGCTGTTGTCGCCGGGGTTGATGTTTCCCGTATAAAGCCGCGTCAGCAGCAGGAGCAGAATCTTGGAACCGAATGAGCCGATCGCAAATATCAGCGTATTCGAAACGAGTTTTTTGTATTTGTTCATGAAAGCCCACCTTTATCTGTGTTTCACCGCACCGGAAAATCTGACAACGCCTCTTATGCACAGGTTTCGCACAGTTGCCTGTCATGCCGTCGATTTTTTCGGTGCTTCTTCTTATTATAACATAAATCGATGCAAAATGGAATCTTTTTTTGCAAATCTCTGCCGGAAAACAGAATTTGTGCATCTTTTACAATTTGATGATCGCAAAATTGTACATATATACAAACCTCAAAAATTTTTTCTGGAAAGTGCAACATTTCGGGGTGCTCGATTGTGTATATAGTGAAGGGATTTTTTGTGGGGTGAAGAACCCCGCAGAAATGGGCGATCAGAAATCGTCCGAAAGGAACGGAAATGTGAAATCATAATGGAAACACTGCATAAAGCTTGTGCGTAAGATGCGTAGTCAGATTTTTCGGCAGATTGCATAGAAATTCCGCAGGCATACTGCCGTATGGCAAGGGATTTCTGGGCAATATGACGGAAAATCTGCAAGCAGATTGCGTACAAAGCCGTCAGGCGGGCTTTATTCAGTGTTTCCATAATACATGGACAGGCAGCGGAGCAGGAGTACTTCTCCGCCTGTGGATCTGATGCCGCGAAGGGACAGCAAGGGAAAGCTGGCGGGATCGGGCGTGTGTCTGCTGTCGGTCGATGTGCAGTGGAAACACTGATGAAAGAAACTTGCCGCGGAAAGGATGACAGGTGAATTTCATCAGTGCTTCCCACAAGAGGCGTTCACATCAAAATGCGAACGCGATCGAGAGAGCGTGGCTCTCGTTTCTCATTTCCTCTGTTTGGCAGTGTTCCTGCGGGAATGCTGTCAGATGCGTATCGGCAAAAACGAGGGACATTTGCTATATTCCCTCATTATTTGCTTTATATACATATTACGTCTAAAAATATGCGGTATGATGGAAATGGAATGCGTTGTGTGGCAGGTGTGTGCCTGTCGAATGCATGTGCAACAGCATGCCAGTGTATTATATGCCGAAATGTAGACGATAGGGGGTATTCCCGTGCCGCAGGACGAAGCCGCGTTTGCGAAGTTTTATGCACGGCATGTCGATACGGTATATCGTATGTGCTACATACGGATGAAAAATCAGATGGATGCGGAAGATGTGACGCAGGACGTTTTTTTGCGGGCGATGCAGCAACCGCAGCTTTGGTCAGATGATGACCATGCCAGAGCATGGCTGTTGGTGACTGCGTCGAATCTTTGTAAAAATGCGATGCATCACTGGTCACGGACCAAGCGGGAAGAAGTCGAAGACTGGGAGGCAACTCTTGGAACAACGGCATCGCCGGATGAGGTTTCTGCTGTGATGTCGGCAGTAATGGGATTACCGGATCAATACAAGACCGTAGTGTATTTATTTTATTATGAAGGGTATTCCGGAGCAGAAATTGCCGGAATGCTGGGAAAAAAAGAATCCACAGTTCGTTCGATGCTGCACCGCGGCAAGAAGATACTGTTGAAAGCTTTAGGAGGTGAGCCGTATGCAGAAGCAGGAAGATGAAAAGCTGGAACGCCGTCTGCATCAAGTGATGGAGCAGATCCAGCCCGATGAAGATGCGAAAGATCGCATGTATCTGGAGATCATGCGGCGTGCCTCTGTTGCTGAAACACCGCCGGCAAAGCCGAAGCCGTGGTATCTCCGGTGGCAGACCAGTGCCGGAGCCTGTACCGCAGCACTGCTCTGTGTCGTTGTGGTGGCGGCGGCAGTGCACGGGAGAATGCCGCAGGGCGGCACCGGTCAACTGGATATTGTTTCTCCCACAGTGACGACACAGGCTTCTGAACTGCCGGCAGACACGGAGCAGCCGGACGAAACAGAAACAAGACCGCAGACAGAAACCACTGCCGCAGAAACCGGCGTGACAGTGCACTCTGCGGGAAATGCCAGTGCTGCCGCGGAAAGCAGTACTGTTCCGGCGGAAGATGAAATCGTTTCTCCGGAAATCACCGTGCCGCAGAAGCCGCAGCAGCAGGAAACCCAGCCGGTCGTGACGACTGCGGCTCCGCATACCAAACCGGTGCAGACCACTGCCGCAGCAACGACTGTTCCGAAAGCGGAAACCACTGCGGCACCGGAAACGGTCACCGAACCGCCGGCAACCACAGCGTCATCTGTGGAAACTGTGCCGATCCGGCAGAACATCTATCTGTATTATAAGCTGACGTGGGAGGGAAATCCCTACGATACAGATTATATGGAAGTGTCCAGCAGTTCTCTGGATCAGTATTTGGGATACGGCGTGACGCGGGGCAATGATGTGGAAGATACGTATACCGTGTTGATCTACTCTATTGTCGGCGTGGATCCTGTACAGCAGGTAGCAGTACAGTATGCAGGGGAAGAAAAGTATTATGTTTTCACGATCCAGTGAATATAAGAGCTTATTGAAAAAATGAAATCCGGAATCGGTGTCACTAATCTGCCGTGGCACCGAATTTTTTTTTAGGGCAATACCGCACAAAGATTGTGCGACAGATGCGTGCGGGAAGATACGAAACAGGCTCTGAAGGGAAATTTGCAAGCAGATGGCGTGCAAAGTCGCCAGACGCTCTTTGTGCGGTATTGCCTTAGGAAACACTGAATAAAGCTTGTGCAGTGTTGTTTTATCGGAAATATTGTCTTGACAAATCTGTAAAAAAACAGTATACTAGAACAGGAACGCTGAATATGCGGTATTTTTTTCTGATAACGGGGGTATCAAATTGGCAACCAAACGAGTAAAACAACTGGAAAAATTCCTGATCGGACTGGGAATTGCTTTGCTGGCGATGATCATCATCTGCATTATCGTGGTCAGCCGTGCGGACAAGGTTTCTGCACCGGACGCGATTCCGATTCTGACGACAACGACGACAACGACAACGACGACAGTCACCACGACCACGACGATCACATATGATTACACCATGCACATCGATATGGAAAAGGTCAAGCAGCATCATGAGAAAAATCCGGACGTTGTGGGCTGGGTCTATGTCAATGATACACCCATTGATTACCCCATTGTACAGAAGGACGACAATGCATATTATATCGACCGTGACTGGGAGGGCAATCACAGCTCTGCCGGCAGTATCTTCGAGGACTTCCGCGGCAAGATCGGCGAAACGGAAAACACCCTGCTCTATGGGCATAACATGGGAAATGGCTCCATGTTCCACTCGGTCAAGAGTTTCAAGGAAGAAGAATGGGGCAGACAGCACATTTATTTCGAGGTGGCAACACTGGACAAGCGGTATCTGTACCGCATCGTGGCATCTTCCGTGCTGAACGGTGAGGACGGTGCAGCATTCGACTACTGGAACCGCA
The DNA here is from genome assembly GCF_003438725.1 of Ruminococcus sp. OM06-36AC. Taxonomy (NCBI): domain Bacteria; kingdom Bacillati; phylum Bacillota; class Clostridia; order Eubacteriales; family Oscillospiraceae; genus Ruminococcus; species Ruminococcus sp. OM06-36AC. The sequence goes on along the minus strand of NZ_QSTT01000001.1, from coordinate 182,471 downwards.
TCACTCTGAATCAGGAGGAATTCCAGAAGTACATTGAGGAGATTCGCAGTACGGCGTTGATCTGGTACGCACCGGACGACGACCCGCCTGCATACGGGGACAAGATGATTGCCCTGCAAACCTGTAACTCCGGTGCAGACGACGGAATCCGCTGCCTGCTGTTCGGACAGTGTCTGGGCGAATTCTAAGGCAACACCGCACAAAGCCCGCCTGACGGCTTTGCACGCAATCTGCGTGCAGATTTTCCGTCATATTGCCCAGAAATCCCTTGCAATACGACTGCGTTCGAGGCAGGATTCTGCCCGAGAACAAAGGAGTGGCGCACTAAGATAAATTGCGACCGGCCGTATGCCTGCGGAATTTCTATGCAATCTGCCGAAAAATCTGACAACGCACCTTACGCACAAGCTTTGTGCGGTGTTGCCCTAAGGCGACTTGAAAATCAAACATCACAAAAACGGGCACTCTGGAAAAATACCAGAGTGCCCGTTTGACTTTTCTCGGAAAGACAAAGACAGCGTTACTGAAATCTCCGAAAAACAAAAAGAGCAGCACGCTGCATGGTGCTGCTCCTTTTGTCTGTTATGTACGCTTAAAATCCGTTCAGATGATACTTGGTCATCAGGTTCGGATAGCATTTATAGCTGTAGTCCAGATCCACATTGCCGCTGATGCCGCTGACAGAACCAGTGCTGGAATACTGCCACATGCCGTAGCTGGTCTTGGAGTAAGACGGGCGGCTGACACCGAAGTGTGCGACCCAGATGTCGTAGTCCTCCAGAACTGACTGATAGACGTAGCTGTTCAGGAAACTTGCGTAGCTGTACAGGCTGATGTAGTATCCCTTGGATTCCATGGTGTCACAGAATGCCTGAATGATCGCAGATACCTGCTCCTTGGAAAGCTTGGTCTGGGTAGAATCTTCAATGTCCAGTACCAGCGGATATTCGAACTGGTATCCCTGCACAATGCTGGCAAATACTTCTGCCTCCTGCTTTGCCTCTGCCGGAGTGACAGCGTAGCTGTACCAGTATGCACCGCAGGCAACGCCTGCCGCCTTGGCATTCCGCATGTTCTGTTCAAAGTAAGGGTCCTTCTGGCTGGCGTATTTGCCGTAGCCTGCACGGATAATGGCGAAGTCATTGCCTGCCGCCTTTACCGCATTCCAGTCAACGTTGCCCTGATACTTGGAAACGTCAATGCCGCGGTAAGAATCCTTCTGTGCCCATGCTCCGGTTGCCGTCTGTGTAGTGGTCACTGTGGTAGTTGCCGGAGCAGCAGTGGTAGCGAGGAGCGTTGTAGTTGCTTTCGTAGTAGCTTTGGTGGTAGTGCTGGAAGCAGGAAGCGAAGTTACCGCCATGGACTCTGCCGGCGTGGTCTTGCTTTCAGCAGATGCAGAAGATGTGGAACTGTCCGTAGCGGTTTCCGGTACCGGCGGGAACGTGCTGAGAATGGCCGTGGTGGTTTCGGTCAGCGTTGTGGTTGCAGTTGCCACCGGAACTGTGGTCGGCTGTGTGGCTTCCGTATTGCCGTTGCCGTTCGCAGCGTCCCACTCCTGCAAAAAGGCCAGTGCTTCGTCAGTATGTTTGCCATAGGCACCGAAGTAAGCACACCAGTACATCAGCAGGAAAATGTCTGCACTGTCGATGGCACCGGAATGGTCAACGTCCAGAAGGACACTGTTTTTTTCGGAGAGCGTGGAAGCAAATCCCACACCGCCGTAGCTGCATTCCAGCATCACAGCATAGCCCAGCGTCAGAAAATCGCCGCGGTCAGCTTCCTGTATCAGCTGTTCCGGAGATTGTGTCAGCCCCGGGATCGTTTCCTGCACGTCTGCCGCACTGGCAGAGAGCATGCCGCCGAAAGGCAGACAAGATACGCACAGGGCTGCCGCAGTCAGAAGCCCGTTCAGTTTACGGAAAAATTTGTTTGCCATAGAGAAAACCTCCTAATCTAACATTTGCATCAGATAACCAAAGATGCCCAGCTGAACGATTGCCAGCAGGGGAAAGAAAATGCGGAAATACCAGTGCTTGGTCTTGTGGTGAAAGAAGAACATGCCGATCGTGCCGCCGGTACCGCCGAACAGCAGTGCCGCCAGAAACAATGTCTTTTCCGGCACTCGCCACTGGTGGGTGCGGGCACGCTGCTTGTCTACGCCCATCAGGGCAAATGCCACCAGATTCACCAGCACAAACAGCACCAGAAGCACATAACGGGAAATCGCACTCATTTGGCTGCTCCGTTTCCGGAACGCAGCTGTCGGGGGAGAGCCGCGTTGATCGCTTCCTGCACCGCTTCATTGGGGGTGAAGATGATGCGTGTCGCACCATACTCCTCGGTTTCTAAATCGGCGTAATATTCGCCCTCACCGGTGTTGTCGGAACACAGGACAATGGTGCGGTCAGGATCGTCCGGAACAGCATCTGTCATTTCGCCGTAAGCATCAAACTTGGCAGTGCTGACCGTGATGAGGTGCACCCGCTTGCGGCGTGCAATGATCTTGTCCACGTCCATTTCCCCGTTGGTGACGGCGTATTCATACTCCACGGAAGTACCCGTGATCAGGAAATATGCTCCGTAGATGATTGCACAGGTGATCAGCAGGATAAACGGAATGTGTGTGACAAACACCAGAAAGACCGATGCGACACAAAGCACTACTGCCAGTGCAATGATGCCGGCACGCTTGGCATTGTCACGGGAATCCGGTCGCTTTTTTACCATGTACTCTGCAAAATTATCCATATCTATAAAAACTCCTTTTATGGGAACGCTCCGGCAAAATGTTGCCCTGTTTGTTCCGGTCGCATTCTGAAAGGACGGATTTCAGAAAAATTATCACAGCCTGCTGTAAAAACACCGATGTAATACATTTTTTTGTGCAAGTTGCTGAAAACATTTCTCTTTTTGTCGCGTCCAATTACCATTATACCATACTCCTCAAAAAAATTCAAGAAAAAAATTTCAAAAGGGCTTGATTTTTTTTGTGAAAACAGGTATAATGTGATTTGAAAACACGAAGACGAAGCGAGTAGGCATATTGCGGCGGCAAATTTCAGCGGATTTTCTGAAAGATGTTGCCGGAGAGCCTGCCGGTACAGAGAGCGGGGAGTGCTGAAAACCCGTCCGGCGGCATATGCTGAAGTTCCCTTCCGAGTGGCTGTGCTGAACCGGCTTTCACAGTAGGTGCAGATGTGGTGTTCGCATTAAGGACAGAAGAGTGACGGCTCTTTGAAAATGGGTGGTTTTGAACAAGCGTGAGCCTTGTCCTGTTTTCACAGGACAGGGCTTTTTTGATATGTGTTTCCCATAGAGCCAAATGCCCGCAGAACCTGCGGAAGAAAGGAACGATATTATGAAGGAACAATTGGAAGCAATCCGTGCGGCTGCCAAAAAGGCATTGTCGGACTGTGCGGATTCCAAGGTGCTGGAAACCCTGCGTGTACAGTATCTGGGAAAAAAAGGTGAACTGACCGGTATCCTGAAGCAGATGGGAAAGCTGTCCGCAGAGGAACGTCCGGCAATGGGACAGCTTGCCAATCAGGTGCGTGCAGATATTGAAACGGCACTGGCAGACAAGCAGAAGAAGCTGGCGGAGGCAATGCTGGCACACAAGCTGGAGGCAGAAACACTGGATATTACTCTCCCCGGCAAAAAGCAGAAAGTGGGCAGCATGCACCCGCTGACCATCGTGGAAAACGAGATTCGGGAAATCTTCCTCGGCATGGGCTTTTCTGTGGCAGACGGTCCGGAAGTGGAATACGACTACTACAACTTTGAAGCTCTGAACCTGCCGCCGGATCATCCGGCACGGGATACGCAGGATACCTTCTATATTACAGATAACATTTTGCTCCGTACCCAGACTTCTTCGGTACAGGTACACGTCATGGAAAATCAGAAGCCGCCGATCCGCGTGATCTCTCCGGGACGGGTTTACCGTTCGGACGCAGTGGACGCAACACATTCCCCGCTGTTCCACCAGATCGAGGGACTGGTCGTAGACAAGGGCATCACCATGGCAGATCTCAAGGGTACACTGGAACTGCTGATGCAGCGGCTGTACGGTGATGACTGCAAGATCCGTCTGCGTCCGCATCACTTCCCGTTCACCGAACCCAGTGCAGAAGTTGACGTGATGTGCTTCCAGTGTCACGGCAAGGGCTGCCGCATGTGCAAGGGCGAGGGCTATATCGAACTGCTGGGTGCCGGCATGGTGCACCCGAAAGTGCTGGAGGGCTGCGGCATTGACAGCAGTGTTTATTCCGGCTTTGCGTTCGGTCTGGGTCTGGAACGTATTGCTATGCGTCGTTATAACATCGGTGACATGCGTCTGCTCTATGAGAACGATTATCGGTTCTTGGAACAGTTCTGATCGGGAGGGAGAAAAACATGAATTTATCTTTGAAGTGGCTGGCTGACTACGTGGACTGCGGCGTTTCCGTCAAGGAATTCTGTGCCGGCATGACCATGAGTGGCTCCAAAGTGGAAACATATGAAACAGAGGGCGAAGTTGTCAAGAATGTGATCGTCGGCAAACTGGTGTCCATTACGCCCCACGAAAATTCCGATCACTTACAGGTGTGTCAGGTCGATGTGGGCGGCGACTCTCCGATCCAGATCGTGACCGGTGCCCAGAATATCGTAGAGGGTGCACTGGTGCCGGTGGCAATGATCGGTGCAGAACTGCCCGGCGGTGTCCGTATCAAAAAGGGCAAGCTCCGCGGCGTAGAGAGCAACGGCATGCTGTGCTCTCTGGGCGAACTTGGCCTGACCAAGCATGACTTCCCCTATGCCATTGAAGACGGCATTTTCCTCATCGAGGAGGACTGCACGGTGGGACAGGACATTCACGAGGCAATCGGTCTGAACGATACTTCTGTCGAATTCGAGATCACCTCCAACCGTCCGGACTGCCTGTCGGTAGTTGGTCTGGCAAGAGAAGCTGCCGTGACTTTCGGCAAGCCCCTGAACCTGAAAGCACCGGAATTCCACGGCTCCGCAGACAAGCTTAGCGACAGCCTGTCGGTATCCGTTGAAAATGCTGCACTCTGCCCGCGGTACATTGCCGGCATGGTGAAGAATGTCAAGATCGGTCCCTCTCCCCGCTGGATGCGGGAACGGCTTCGTGCCAGCGGCGTGCGTCCGATCAATAATCTGGTGGACATCACCAACTATGTCATGCTGGAATATGGTCAGCCGATGCACGCGTTCGACCAGCGGTATGTCAAGGACGGCAAGATCGTTGTCCGCAATGCCAAGGACGGCGAAACCATTACCACACTGGACGGACAGGAACGGCAGCTTTCTCCGGAAATGCTGATCATTGCCGATGCAGAAAAGCCCATTGCCGTTGCCGGTGTCATGGGCGGCGAATACAGCGGCATCATGGACGACACCAATACCGTTATCTTTGAGTCGGCTTATTTCGAACCGGTACAGGTTCGCCGGACTGCCAAGAAGCTGGGTATGCGTACCGATGCTTCTGCACGCTATGAAAAGGGACTGGATCCGGACGGCTGCCCGCGTACACTGAAACGGGCAATGGAACTGGTAGAACTGCTGGGTGCCGGCGAACCGGTGGCAGAGTTCATTGAAGTGGACAACCGCACCGCAGAACCGGTGCAGATTCCCTTTGATCCGGATTGGATCAACCGGTTCCTGGGCACGGAAATTTCCCGTGAGGATATGGTCAAGACACTGGAAGCACTGGAGATTCATGTGGACGGCGACGTTTGCATTTCTCCCAGCTTCCGGATCGATCTGGAACGTCCGGCAGATATTGCCGAAGAAGTGGCAAGAATTTACGGCTATAACAATATCCCGTCTACCGTTATTCGCGGTGTGGCAGAAGCACAGCTGACTCCGCAGCAGCAGTTCCTGCGAAAGGCAGAACAGACGATGGTGGGACTGGGCTATTACGGTACACTGACTTATTCGTTCACTTCTCCGAAGTGCTTCGACCGCATTGGTCTGCCGGCAGACAGCAAGCTGCGTCAGACGATCACCATTACCAACCCGCTGGGCGAAGATACCAGTATCATGCGGACGACCACACTGCCCTGCATGCTGGACGTACTGGCAACCAACTATAAGAACCGGAATGCCGCTGTGGCACTGTACGAGATCGGCAAGGAATACCTGCCGACTGGTCCGGACACTTTGCCGGAAGAACCCAACCGCCTGACGATCGGTATGTACGGCGGCGATGCAGACTTCTTTGCACTCAAGGGTGCAGTAGATGCCCTGCTGAAGGAACTGCGTCTGCCGAAGTACACCTATGTGCGTCCGTCGGAAGTGGAAGGCGTTTTTGAGGAGTGCTGTGCACTGCACCCCGGCAGAAGTGCTGTCATTCTCTGCGGAGAAACACCGGTAGGCTACCTGGGCGAACTGCACCCCACAGTGCAGAAGACCTACGGCATCGGCACCAGAACCTATGTGGCAAAACTGCTGGTACAGGAAATGGCTGCAATGGCAGAAACCGAAGTGACCTATCAGCCGCTGCCGAAGTTCCCGGCAATCACCCGTGACCTGAGCCTGCTGTGTGATGATGCACTGCCGGTTGGCAAAATGGAAGAAGCCATTGCACAGGCTGCCGGAAAGCTGCTGGAAGAGGTAACCTTGTTCGACGTATACAAGGGCGACCAGATCGCTGCCAGCAAAAAGAGCGTATCGTTCTCTCTGCGGCTGCGTTCCCACGAGGGCACGCTGACTGACGAACAGGCAGATGCAGCCATGAAGCGGGTACTGAAAGCACTGGCTGCCATGGACGCTGTGCTGCGGGAAGCATAAGAGCAGGGCTTTCTATTTGAGGTGATTTCCATGAAAGAAAAAACGGAAAAACAACCAAAACCGAAAAAGGAAAAGCAGGAGCGTACTCCCAGAGAAGCGACTGCGTTAATGCTGGGACTGGTGGCACTGGGGCTTGCCGTTGTCGGTGTGGCATCGCTGCTCTGGCTGTCCACACTGGTGGCAGCCATTCTGGGCGGCATTGCCGTGCTGACTGGTTTTGCCAGCCTGATGGTGGGAAAAAGCGGAACTCTGCCGGCAATTGTTGCCGCAGTGGCAGGCTTTTTGACCGTACTGTCTGCGATCATTTCTATGAAGATGCAGTAACCTAGGGCGTGTTGACACGAAGTCTGACATGTGCATTTTAGGGCGATTTTTCTTTGTTCGTTGTTGAAAACCCTTATTCGCATATCATGATAGTATCAATATTCCCTGAAACAGGAACATAAAAAAGCGTGCAGAAGTTCAGATACTTCTGCACGCTTTTGCTTTTGTCATCATGTTAACTTAGGATATGCTGCTGGAAATCTGATCCAGAATGCCGCTTCCTGCCAGAATCACCGCATTGACGATCCACATAATGATGCTGATAACAATGCCGATGATACCCAAGATCATGCCGGCTTTCTGTTTGCCGTCGGTGGAACCCTCTTTCTTTGCCATGACTGCCAGAATAATGGCAATGATGCCGCAGATGATACCTGCAAGCGGGATACAAAGTCCCAGCAGGGAAACGATTCCCAGTACCAGAGCCGCAACTGCCTTTCCGTTTTTCTGATTCACGTGTCAATTACCTCCTGTCCCCAAAATTATTTGACAAATCGCACGTAAAAATATGGAAGTGTCAAACAAATTTATTATAGCATAGAAATATGCAAATATCAAGTAAATAAATTATGAATTATAAAACATTGTTCGGGATATTTGCTTTTTCGTGAAATATAGGGTATAATAAAATGGTCGAAAATGAAACAGCAGGAGGTACGGCATGGCATTTGAAATTGAAGCATTGACGGCGGAACAACGGGAACAGTTTGCAGCGAAGCAGATCCCCGATCCGTTATCTCCCGTTTTAGGGATTCTCAAGCCGAGAGAGTGGATCATAGATGCGGGAAAAGATGTGTTTTTGTTTGCAATCGGCGTGCATCGGGATTACCCGAATGAGGAGTTGTTCTTTTTTCACTGGAAAGATCAAGAGATGATTTTGCCGCTGAGAAAGGAAAACCAGCTGCCGAATACGCGAATCTGGAGTTTCCAAACCTCATGGGAAAATCCCTTGAGATACGTACAGGGGAATATCAGATCACAAATACTGGCAGATTTGAAGCAGGCGTTAGAGGTCTACAGAGTAGACGGAACATCTGACCCCAGCAATTTGGCAGTGCAGGTCGTGTGCGATTTTTAGGCGGTGCTGCAAAAGGTGTTTTTGTACACTTGACAATTGTCGCAGCTTATGCTATAATAAACTTGCATTGAAATAATATAATTGCAAGTAATCACCAAAAAAGAAAGCCTCCAGAGTTGCAGCTCCGGAGGCTTTCGCCTTATCTATAAAAAGGCGGAAATAAGTAGGCGTTATAACACACAGAAATTTTTTTGTCAATCCGGCAGAAGTGCTGTCCACGGAAATCAATTTTCATAATAGCCTCCCCTGAAAGGGGAGGGGGACCGCCGTTAGGCGGTGGAGAGGTTTTTTCGTAAAATCTTTTTATGATGTTTTCGGCATAAGTGGGAACCCCTCAGTCAGTGCTATGCACTGCCAGTTCAGCACAAGGCACGCCCTGCGGGTGCCCTTTCAGGGGAGCCTCACTTGTCAAACTTCATAATTTGACACAATTTAAATCAACATATTTTTGAAAATTGATTTCCGTGAGTGCTGTCGGATTCCAGCACATTGCGAAAGGAGCATTCTATGATGCCGCACCAATTGAACTGGCAGGAAATCTGTCAGATGATACCCAAACGAAAAGCCGATGCCCAGAAAGGAGATTTCGGGCGGCTGCTCTGCATTACCGGAAGCCGGAATATGCCCGGAGCCTGCCTGCTTTCCACACAGGCAGCCCTGCGGGGCGGTGCCGGACTGGTGACAGTTGCCACGGCTCCGGAAAATCCCATGCGGCTGGCGGCGGCAGCACCGGAAGCGATGTGGCTGCCGCTGGAAACGGACGAAGCCGGATTTCTCCGCAGCAGCGACCAGAACCGGAAAACGCTGGAAAAGCAGCTTTCCCGTGCCAATGCGGTGCTGCTCGGCTGCGGGCTGGGCGTGACCGAAGAAACCCGTCGGCTGGTGCACTGGGTGCTGGAACAGACGGTGTGTCCGGTGGTGCTGGACGCAGATGGTCTAAACTGTGCGGTTTCCTGCATAGAGTTAAGCAGAAGGACAGGGAAGGACTGGATCCTGACACCGCACCCCGGCGAAATGGCACGGCTGACCGGACGTTCGATTCCGCAGATACAGGAAAACCGTGTGGAAACGGCAACGCAGTTTGCAGCCGCCTATCCGGTGACGCTGGCACTCAAGGGAGCCGGCACACTGGTGGCACAGGGGAGCCGTCTGGCACAGAACCCCACCGGCAATCCGGGCATGAGCCGCGGCGGCAGCGGGGACGTTCTCGCCGGACTGATCGCCGCCTTTGCCACACAGGGGATTCCGTCTTGGGAGGCAGCCTGTGCAGGGGTGTATCTCCACGGCCTTGCCGGAGATGCGGCGGCGGCAGCACTGTCCCAGCAGGCAATGCTGCCGCGGGACTTGCTGGCATATCTGCCGCAGGTGCTGGTCAAGCTGGAACAGGAACGGTGAAATGTATCCGCCCTTTCTCTGCCCAAAATGTGCAACACTGCACAATATTGTCCGAAAGGCTCTGATTGGGAGGAAATTGCATGAAACGAAATTACAGTGCTGTCTTGAGTTTGCTGCTCGCCGGCGGGATCTGCTGTACCGGCTGTGCCAAAGCCGGCGGCGAAGCCACTGCTGCTCAAAAGCTGGGCGGTAGTTTTACCACGGAAATGACCATGACAATGGAGGACTGGACCGCAGCCGGCACGCTGTCCCGCCTGGGTGACGGAGCATGGAGCGTGTCGTTTGCCGAGCCGGCTACGCTTGCCGGTGTGGTGCTGGACTTTTCCGGCGGGGAAGTGACAGCGTCATATAAGGGGCTGGGCTTTTCCGTGCCCCAGTCCGCCATGCCGGCGAAGTCGGTGCTGAGCCAGATGATTCAGGTGGTAGATGAACTGGCACAGCAGGAGGAGATCACCGGCAAGGAGCAGGACGGCTGCGTGTCGGTGGAGGGGGACTTGGAGGGCAATCCCTACACTTTGACACTGACGGAAAACGGGGATTTGTCCGGCTTTACCATGGAAAATTTTGATACCACCCTGACATTTACTCAGTTTCAGTCCGGAGCCGCTGTTGCAACGGAAACCACAACGCTGGAATCACGATAGTTCTGGAAGAAGGTCGCTGTATTGTGAAAACAGTACAGCGACCTTTTTAATTTTCTCACTGCAATTCATGAAATATTTTTATGTGTTGTAAACTACATTCACAGAAATATGGTATGATAAAAGATATAAAATAAAAATATGGAAGAAATCTTCTACAGGCAACACTGAACAAAGCTAGGGCAATACCGCACAAAGAGCGTCTGGCGACTTTGCACGCCATCTGCTTGCAAATTTCCCGTCATATTTCACAAAAATGCTCGTGAATACAGCAAGTATTCACTCCGCTTTTTGTTTCATCTGACGAAAAATTTGACGACGCATCTGTCGCACAATCTTTGTGCGGTATTGCCCTTGTGCGATGTTGCCCATATCAGAAAGGGGTCGTTTTCATGCAAAAGACACGCAAAATTTTTTCTAGACTGACTGCGGCGGTGCTTGCCGGTGCAATGCTGGTTTCCGGCGGGGCAGTTTCCATGACGGTTTCTGCCGCATCTGCAAAGCCGGTTCTGGACACAGATGTTACAGTGCCGTCAGCAGGTAATGTTCTCATCGGAATGGAGGGCACTTATGCCAACGATATACAGGCGGCTCTGAAGCTGGTGAACCAGTACCGCTGGGAGGCTTGCAGCAATGGCTATCCCAATCCGGTGAACGGCAAAAAGCTGACCAAAAACGACTATGTTCCCATGGAGTGGTCTGCCGGACTGGAATATCTGGCACGGATTCGTGCGGCAGAGAGTTCCCAGACGATCGCTCACGAACGCACCAATGGTTCCAATTGTTTTCAGATTCAGACCCCAGGTGGCTACAGTTCCGGCGGTGAATGCCTTGCGTGGTGGAGCTGGGATCTGGATATGACGACCGGTGTGGAATTGTGGTACAACGAAAAGGACGCTTACCTCAACCAGACTGGCGGCGTGACGGGACACTATACCAGTATGATCTCCCCCAGCAACCGCTATGTCGGCATGGGAGCTTTTGGCACCAGTACCGCACAGTACTACAGCACTTCCTGTGCGGAGTTCAGCGGCACCAACAACAGTGAAACGTTCCAGTTCACCTACGGTGATTGTGTCCAGACGCTGGAAGTGCCGGCGAGTGCGGTGACGATTTCCTCTAACCAGAGCAAGTACCTGTATTATGGTGACCGGAAAACCTTGCAGCTGACCGCTTCTTATAATGGGCACAGCGGCTTTCCGGTGGAGTATGCCAAGTGGAGTTCCTCTGCACCCAGCGTGGTGAGCATTGAGGGAAACAATACCGCTGTTGTGAAAGATTACGGCAAGGCAACACTTACCGCAGATCTGGGCGGCAAGACCTACACGCTGAATGTAGAAGTGAAAGACATTGTCAAAGGGGACGTAGAGTGCGACGACACCATTGACAGTTCCGACGTGTTCAGCACGCTGCTGCATGTGGCAAGTGTCGGTGCCGGCGTAGGCGGAACGCTTACTGACGGACAGCTGACCGCCGCAGACATTGACGGCAACGGCACTGTGGATTCTACAGATGTTTATTATTTAATGTATTATGTTGCCCTGAACGGTGCGGGAATTCATAGCTCGTGGGACGATGTGCTGAGATAAGAAAGAATTCCACAGAAAAGGGGAAAATCAACATGAAATGGTGGAAAAAGCTTCTGGTGCTGCTGGTCGCAGGGGTGGTTTGCGGAGCAATCATGCGGGTAATGGCACTGTGGGTATCGAAAAACACCCTGTCGGCATCGGCGGCAGAACAGACTTACGGCGATCTGACCTACGTGCTGCACAACGGAAACGCCGAGATCACTGGCTGTGCGGCAGGCGTGACAGCACTGGAGATTCCGGCAGAAATCGACGGCAGTCCGGTAACGGCGGTCGGGGACAGTGCCTTTCTCAAGCAGCAGAAGTTGCAGACCGTTTCTCTGCCGGACAGCGTTCAGAGCATCGGCTCACAGGCATTTTCCGGCTGTATCAACTTGCAGGAGATCACAGTTCCGGCAGGCACACAGTCTGTCAGCAACTCCGCTTTTTCCGGCTGCACCAATCTGGAAAAGGCAGTGCTGGGGGATAGTGTGGAAACATTGGGGAGCAGCGTGTTCTCCGGCTGTGAAAGTCTGGCAGAGGTACAGCTTTCCGCCAACTTGCAGAAAATGGGCGGCAGCGTTTTCCAGAACTGCACTGCGTTGAAAACGGTTGCCATTCCGGAACAGGTGCAGACACTGGGCGGCTCCACATTTTCCGGCTGTTCCCGTCTGTATCAGGTCACACTGCCGGCAAAGATGACCGAGATCCAAAGCTGTGCCTTTGAGGACTGCCCCAAACTGGAAACGCTCACCCTGCCGGAAAGCCTGACCACGCTCGGCTACGGGGCATTTCAAAACTGTTCCGGTTTGCAGAACATCAGCCTGCCGGAGCAGGTTACAGAAGTCGGCGACTACGCCTTTGCCCACTGCACCGCACTGGAGCAGGCGGCAGTTTCTGGAAACGTGCTGACACTCGGGAAAAACATGTTCTGCGATTGCCGCAGACTTGCCGAAGTGACACTGGCGGAGGGCTTGACGGAACTGGGAAACAGTATGTTTCTGGACTGCGTTTCCCTACAGGCAGTGACCATTCCGGACAGTGTCAGCCAGATCGGGGAGTCCACATTCTCCGGCTGTACAGATTTGCAGCACGTCACGCTTCCTCAAAATCTGAAACAGATCGGCGGCAGTGCTTTCCGGAACTGCTCGTCCCTCACGGCAGTGGCGTTTCCGGAAAAGCTGAAAAGTATCGGCAATGAAGCGTTTTCCGGCTGTTCCGGACTACAGGAGGCACTGCTGCCGGATACGACAGATACACTGGGCTACAGCGTCTTTTATGGCTGTACAAGTCTGGAACGGGTGCGGCTTTCCGATGAAATTACGGAACTGGGGCAGACGGTATTCCGCCAGTGCAAAAAGCTGCCGGAAATCACCCTGCCTAAGAACCTGACCACCATTGGGGAAAGCACCTTTTTCAGCTGTGACGGCTTCACGCGGGTGGAAATCCCCGACGGCACACAGCGAATCGGCTCCAACGCGTTTTCCTACTGCACCAACCTGAAAGAAGTTGTCATTCCCAAAAGCGTGACACAGATCGGCGGAGCATTTGAGAGTTTCGCCGGCTGTGACAGTCTGACCGATGTGTACTATGCCGGCTCGGAGGAGGACTGGAACAAGATTCGGTTCTGCACGACACTGGACAAGATTCTGAAAGTGCGTATCCATTTCAACGGGGAATCGTCCGCGTCCACTACCACGCCGGCAGGAACCACAACTGCCACGGAAACTACCGCGACTACCACAGTCACCACTGCGACAGAACCGGTTGTGCCGTTCATAAAAGGCGACGTTGACGGCGACGGCAAGATCGACAGCAGTGACGTGTTCGCGGCAATGCTCTACGTGGCATACACCGCTGTGGGCAGAGCCGGCAATCTCACCGCTGACCAGATGCAAGCTGCGGACATCGACGAAAGCGGCAGCATTGATTCCACAGACGTGTACTATTTGCTGTACTATATCGCCCTGAATGGTGCGGGTGTCCGCAGTACATGGGCAGATGTGGTGAAATAATGCTTGCATTCGCGAGAGGCAGAAAGCCTGTATTCTTTTTTTCGGAATACAGGCTTTTTTGTGTTTGGAATGTTGTTGCGTTTCACAGTTTATAGAATGTTCTCAAAAAGTTGTTTATTTTTTTTTTTTTTTTTGCGGTATAATAGGAAATGCTAGCATATATAGTGGAAAGATATACGTTCGTATAATGACAGATTTGTGAAAGGAGTAAAAAGCAATGAAAAAAATCAGAACTTTTTTGGCAGCTTTGACGGCTGTGACCATGTGCGTCGGTGCAGTGCCGGTGGCACAGGTGCATCTGCCGCAGGTGACTGTTGTGGCAAGTGCGGAAGATCTCACTTACGATAACCTGACGTATGAAATTGTGAGCGATGAAACGAAAACCGTTACCATTACTGGCTGTGACCAGAATGCAACGACAATCGAGGTGCCCGCGGAAATTGAGGGTGTGCCGGTAACGAAGATTGGGTATCAGGCGTTTCGTTCTTGCTACAATCTGGCGGAAGCAACACTTCCGGATAGCATTGTAACAATGGACGGCAGCGTATTTGACGGAGATAAAAATCTGAGAACAGTCAATCTTCCGGCGAATTTGAAGGAACTGGGAACAGAAACATTTTCTGGTTGCACTAGTTTGAAAGAGGTAACATTGCCGGAACAGCTGGCTTCTCTGCCTTCCGGAACATTTTTGGGTTGTACCTATCTGACAACGGTTTCGATTCCAGAGAGTGTAACAACCTTAGGCAACAGCGTCTTTGAGGAATGTACTAACTTAAAATCTATCACACTTCCCAGCAGCTTGGTAAGTATAGGCAGCTCTGCATTTAAGAATTGTGCAAAACTGAGTGCAATTGTCATTCCGGATAATGTTTCTGTTTTAGAAAATTCAACGTTTTACAATTGCACTGGTCTGAAAGAAGTAACACTGTCGAAAGAGTTGACAACTGTTGGTGAACAGGCATTTCAAAATTGTACTTCTTTGACAGCGGTAGAACTGCCGGACGGTGTGGCAACAATTGGTCGAAAAGCCTTTTCTGATTGCTCTGTGCTTGCAAATGTGACTTTTCCGCAGAGTTTAACAAAGATCTGTGACAACGCATTCAACAATTGCAATAAACTGAATGAAGTGAAATTCCATGATGAATTGGTGACCATTGAAGAGAATGCTTTTTATAGTTGTAAAAGTTTGACAGAAGTGACACTTCCGGATTCTGTGATGACGGTAGAAGACAGTGCCTTTTCGGGCTGCACGGCTTTGGAAAGTGCGACGATTGGAAATGGCGTGCAAAAGATTCCATCTGGAATGTTCAATAATTGCACTAGCCTGAAAGAAGTGACATTGCCGAAAGAAGTGATGGTTGTTGGTGAACAGGCATTTCAAAACTGTGCTGCTTTGACAGCAATAGAACTGCCGGATGGCGTGATGTTAATCGGAGAGGGTGCCTTTTCCGACTGTACTAGTTTGACAGAGATTAATATTCCGGCTGATGTGTCAATAATTGAAGCAAGCACTTTTTCCGGTTGCACCGGTTTGGAAAATGTCACATTTCCGGAAGGATTGACCTATATTAAGGGCAATGCGTTTGGAAACTGCACGAAATTAAAAAATGTGAAATTTCCGGATAGCTTGACGACGATAGAGTACAGGGCATTTCATGATTGCAAATCGCTTACAAAAGTGGTTCTGCCGGAAAATTTAACAGATATAGGCATGGATATTTGGGGTACAAGTACTACATTTGAGAACTGTAGCAGCGTTTATGCGGTTCAGATTCCGAAAAGCCTTCAAAAAATTGCTGCCGGTGCTTTTAACAGCGATATTTCCGATGTTTACTACACAGGTTCGGAAGAAGATTGGAAAAAGATGTCCATTCATAGCAATAATAGTTCTATTCTGAACGCCACTATCCACTACAACTGGAACCCCAACGACCCCATTCCCGACAAGACCGTAACCACCACAGAAACCACAACCGAAACCACCACAACAACGACAACTACCACGACCACGACAAAATCCACCACCGAACAGACGACCAACACCACGACCAACACCACGACCAATACCACAAACACCACCACAGCAACAACCGCAACGACTGCAACCACTACCACAACGGCTCCGGCAGCTGCAAAGGGTGACGCTTCCGGTGACGGCGTGCTCGACACCAACGACGTATTCGAAGCCATGCTCTACGTGGCATACTGCGGTGCAGGCATGTCCGGCAACCTCACCGACGACCAGATCGCCGCTGCCGATATTGACGGTGACGGCTCGGTAGATTCCACCGACGTGTACTATATCCTCTACTACGTTGCCCTGCAGGGTGCAGGCAAGAATCCGACTTGGGACTTCATACTGGGCAGAAAGTAATTCCTAGGAAAACACGGCATAAAGCTTGTGCGTAAGATGCGTCGTCAGATTTTTCGGCAGATTGCATAGAAATTCCGCAGGCAGACTTGGTGCCTGGCAAGGGATTTCTGGGCAATATGACGGAAAATCTGCAAGCAGATTGCGTGCAAAGCCGTCAGGCGGGCTTTATGCAGCGTTTCCCTAATTTTCCTGAAATAAAAAAGCCGCTGTGCATAACGCACGGCGGCTTTTTGTTTCTGTTTATTCAGTGCTTCCTGAAGTTTTCTTCTTGCTGACAGTACGCTTTCTGGCGGCGGGCTTTTTCACAGCCGGCTGCTTTTTCGGCTGGATTCGCAGCATGATGCCGGAGAACGGCGGCAGTTCCAGCGTGAACTGCATGCCGGTGCGGGTAACATCGCCTACAATTGCCTGCTTTCTCTCCTCGGTGCTGCCGTGAAAACGTTTCCAGTCGGTGTGCAGCAGCGGTTTCAGACTGCTGCAGTCCGGCAGGGTAAAGGTGAACGTCTGCGTGGCTTCGTCGGACATGTGCAGCAGAATCAGAATGCGGCTGTCACCGGCACGGCGTTCCATGGCGTAGATGCCCTTGGCTTCCTGATGACAGTCCACCCAGCAGAAGCCGTCCCGTTCGTAGTCGTCCTGATACAGTGCCGGTTCGGTGAGATAGAGCCGGTTCAGTTCCAGCATGTAATGGTAGAATGCATCGTGAATGGGATATTTCAGAATGTCCCAGTCCTGCTGCTGCTCCTCGGTCCACTCCCGCAGCTGCCCCAGTTCGCTGCCCATGAACAGCAGCTTTTTGCCGGGGTGTGCATACATATATAAATAGAGCAGCCGGGCCTGCGGGAATTTCTGTTCGTATTCGCCGAACATCTTCTGCATGATCGTGGCTTTTCCGTGGACGTTTTCGTCATGGGAAAGGGGCAGCAGGTAGTATTCGTTGGGGAAGTACATCATGGAGAAGGTCAGCTTGTGGTAGGTGTCGCTGTCCCGCCGTACCCACGGATACTGCCGGAAGTAGTCCAGCGTGTCGTTCATCCAGCCCATGTCCCACTTATAATCAAAGCCCAGTCCGCCGTATTCTACCGGACAGGTCACGCCCTCATAGTTGGTGGAGTCTTCTGCGATCAGCATGCTGTCCGGGTGCAGCTGGTGCAGTCCCTGATTCATGCGTTTCAGGAACGTGATGCTGGCGGGATTGATGCCGCGGCTGGCATCGCCGCCCCAGTAGATCAGCCGGCTGACTGCGTCCATACGCAGCCCGTCAAAGTGGAAAACAGACAGCCAGTAGTTGGCACAGGACTGGAGAAAACTGCACACTTCGCCGCGGGCGTGGATAAAGTTACAGCTGCCCCATTCGCTGTAGTTGTCCTCTTTCTCCGGATACTCATATAATGTTGTACCGTCATAGTGGTTCAGGGCGTAGCCGTCCACTGCGAAATGCACTGGTACAAAGTCCAGAATCACACCGATTCCCGCCTGATGACAGGTGTCGACCAGCTGCATCAGCTGATGTGCTGTGCCATAGCGGGAAGTGGGGCTGAAAAAGCCGGTGTTCTGGTATCCCCAGGAGCAGTCCGCAGGGTGCTCGCTCAGGGGCATGAATTCGATATAGTTATAGCCTGCCTTTTTGACGTAGTCCACCAGCTTCGGGGCGATCTCCTCATAGGTGTACCAGCCGTTGGGGTTGTTCGGATTGGTTCGCCACGAACCCAGATGCACCTCGTAGATGTTGACCGGTTTCTTCCGGTGACTGCCACGCTGTGCCAGCCATTTCTTGTCGTGGAACGTGTAGCTGGACAGGTCGCGGATAATCGAAGCGTTGTTCGGACGCAGCTCCATGCCGAAGCCATAGGGGTCGCAGTGGTCGATGATGTCGCCGTCGGGATTCTGCGGGGTGATGCGGTACTTGTACATCTGTCCGGCGACGGCTTCCGGTACAGTGAGCTCGTACACGCCGCCGTCGTGGATCCGCTGCATGGGTATCGGCTCCCAGTCGCCGCCCTCCCAGATCAGGTCTACGGCTGCCGCATTGGGAGCAAGGGTGCGGAATACAACGCCCTGTTCTGTCACGTGTGCCCCGAAATACGTGTGGGCATCGAAAGCGTTGCCCAGAAAAAACTGATGAATATCCATAAGGTTGGTTCACTCCTTCGATTGATATATCCATTGAAATTGCATAAGGTTTGCCGTTCCGTTGTAATTTTTTTCTCAAAGTGCATCGAAATCTAGTATTATTATACTAAATCTACATACTGCATTGCAAGCACCAAATCTGCATATAGTGTTGTATTATAGACAAATGTACATATAGTGTTTGCCGGAACTGCACTTTTTGAGAAAAACCGAAAAAAATTTCGGAAAACCATTGCAATCGAACGGAAAATGCGGTATAATAAAAACAGGACAACACCGTGCAAAGCCGATACACGGACTTGTGCGGGGTTGCCGGAACAGATGACCGTTTCTGACAGAGGCGGCTGTAGTTAGGCTGTACGAATCTGTGGATACGGGGAACAACTGTTGCACCAATTTTTTTAGGAGGCACTTATTTATGTTAGTATCGGCAAAGGATATGATGGAGAAGGCTAGAGACGGCAAGTATGCAGTCGGTCAGTTCAACATCAACAATCTGGAATGGACAAAGGCAATCCTGAACACTGCACAGAAGCTGAATTCTCCGGTAATTCTGGGCGTTTCCGGCGGTGCCGGCAAGTACATGACCGGTTTCAAGGTTGTTGCAGATATGGTAAAGGCTATGGACGAATCTCTGGGTATCACCGTTCCGGTTGCTCTGCATCTGGATCACGGCACCTACGATCAGTGCTATGACTGCATCAAGGCTGGCTTTACTTCTATCATGTTCGACGGTTCTCACTTCCCGATCGAAGAAAATCTGGCAAAGACCAAGGAACTGGTTGCAGTTGCTCATAAGCTGGGTCTGTCTATCGAAGCAGAAGTCGGTGCAATCGGCGGCGAAGAAGACGGCGTAATCGGTAGAGGCGAGTGTGCAGATCCGCAGGAATGCAAGACTATCGCTGATCTGGGCGTAGACATTCTGGCTGCTGGTATCGGTAATATCCACGGCGTATATCCGGCAAACTGGGAAGGTCTGAGCTTCGAAACTCTGGAAGCTGTAAAGAAGGCTGTCGGCGACATGCCGCTGGTACTGCACGGCGGTACTGGTATTCCGGACGACCAGATCACAAAGGCAATCTCTCTGGGCGTTGCAAAGATCAATGTAAACACTGAGTGCCAGCTGGTATTCGCAGAAGCTACCAGAAAGTACATCGAAGAAGGCAAGGATCTGAAGGGCAAGGGCTTTGACCCGAGAAAGCTGCTCCTGCCGGGCTACGAAGCAATCATGGCAAAGGTAGAAGAAAAGATGAACCTGTTTGGTTCTGTCAACAAGGCGTAAGAAGCCTGACACACTGCACGAATCTGCAGAGAAAGGAATGTGTTTCTGATGAAAAAGACATTACAGGTAATCCTCGCTGTACTGGAAATCGTCACATATACTCTGGGAATTGTCGTTTGGACAAAGAACCTGATCAATTTGACACATTCTGATGAGAACGAAAGCACAGCTGATGAGGCGTAATGCTTCGAAGAAACCGGTTTGCACCCACCGTGGTGTGAACCGGTTTTTTGTGCACGTATCGGCTTCGGGCAGAAAAAAGACGGATATGATGCGAAAAACGTAAATTTTTTTGGAAAAAAACGTACTTTTTTCTTCAAAAGCCTTGATTTTTTCGTCCGGCAGTGTTATAATAAGTGTAATCATGCAGCAAAAGACCGGAACCCCACCGGTCTTTCGTTTATGTAGGCACTTTTTTCGGCAAAACACACTGCCGGAAAAAGTGTCCAATACGCGGAAAAAAGGAGCAGATGCCATGAAAATGAAGAAGTTCGGCGGAACGGAAAAGGTCGTCTATGACCTCGTAAAGCCGATTGCCGATGAACAGGGATATTCCATCTGGGACGTGAGCTTTGAAAAAGAGGGTGCCTACTGGTACCTGCGGGTTTTCATCGACCACCCCGACGGGATCGACATTGAGGACTGCGAGAAGATGACACGGCCGGTAAATGCGGCAGTGGACGCCGCGGACCCGATCTCGCAGGCATATGTGCTGGAAGTCGGCTCTGCCGGTCTGGAACGGGAACTGAACCAGCCGCAGCACTTTGCAGAAACGCTGGGCATGGAGGTTCGTGCCCGTGCCATTCGCCCGATCAACGGGGAAAAGGAATGGATCGGCATTCTGACCGCGTATGATACAGAACAGATTACCATACAGCCGGAAGAACAGGAAGCACCGGTGACACTGCCGTTGGCAGACCTATCCTATGTGCGGCGGTATGTAACAGTAGAATTTTAACCAACGGAGGCATAACGAAGAAAATGGATAACAGTTTTTTTGACGCACTCTCCCTGCTGGGAAGTGAAAACAACGTAGATATTGCACAGCTGGTGGAAAAAGTAAAGTCTGCCATGCTGAAAGCAGCCAGAAAGGCATATCCGGAGTGTGAGGACAACATCACCGTCGAAATCGATCCGGCAACCAAGAAATTTGAAATGTATGTGCGGCAGACTGTCGTAGACGATGAGCCGATCGATGCCAACGAAGTCAATATCGACGTGGCACGTACCGTAGATCCCAACGCCTATGTAGGCGGCACCATTGACAGACGGCTGGACATCGCCAAGTTCGGCAGAGCCGCTGCACAGTCCGCAAAGCAGTCTATTAAGGGTGACCTGCGGGAGATCAATCGGGAACGGATTCTGGGCGAGTTCGAGTCGCTGGAAAACGACTGCATCACCTGTGAAGTTTCTCGGGTGGAAACCAACGGCACTGCAACGCTGCTGTACCATAAGACAGAGCTGTATCTGTTCCCCAATGAGCAGATTCCGGGCGAAACACTGCGGGAAGGACAGCGTGTCAAGGTCTACATCACCACGATCGCCAACAAGCAGAAGAAGCCGATCATCAAGATCTCCCGTGTCCGCAAGGAACTGGTCAAGCGTCTGTTTGAACTGGAGATTCCGGAAATTTATGACGGCACTGTGGAGATCAAGTCCATCTCCCGTGAAGCCGGCTCCCGCACCAAGGTGGCTGTCTGGTCCAAGGACGAAAACGTGGATGCTATCGGTGCCTGCATCGGTCCGAAGCGTTCCCGTATTTCTGCAATTGTGGCTGAACTGAACGGCGAAAAGATCGACATCATTCCCTACAGCGAAAAGCCGGAGGAATTCATTGCCAAGGCACTGGCACCGGCAACGGTTCTGGATGTGCAGATCCTGAGCGAAGAAGAACGCACCTGCACCGTAAAGGTACCGAACAACCAGCTTTCACTGGCGATCGGCAACAAGGGACAGAATGCCAAGCTGGCTGCCAAGCTGACTGGCTATAAGATCGACATCAAGCCGGAATTCGATGTGCTGACTAAGCACGAGCACGATGCAACACCGGCAGAACAGCCGGAAGCACCGCAGGCAGAACAGCCGGCAGAAGCCGCAGCAGAGACTCCGGCGGAAACAGCAGAAACAGAAGCAAGTGCACCGGAGGCGAACAGCGTTGAAGAGTAAAAAAGTTCCTATGCGGCTTTGTGTGGGCTGCGGCACCATGCAGCCGAAAAAAGACCTGATTCGGGTGCTGAAAAATGCAGAAGGGGAAATCAAGCTGGATTTCACAGGAAAACAATCCGGACGCGGTGCATATTTATGTAAGAATATGGACTGCTTCGCAGCAGCCAAGAAGGGGCACCGCATTGAGCGTTCTTTCGGCTGCCGTGTTTCGGAAGAAGTCTATGAGGAGATGGAACATGCATTACAGACAGAACTGGCAAGGGATTCTGAGCATCTGTCGTAAAGCCGGAAAGCTGGCAATGGGACTGGAGCCCACCAAAGATGCCATGTACTGCGGGACAGTGTCCGGCGTGTTGGTGGCATCAGACGCATCTGCCAAGACGCGGAAAGAAGCGGCGTTTTACTGCGGGCAGGCACAGGTGCCCTGTCTGGAACTGGCATTTACCAAAGCGGACTTTGCCCAGATGATCGGCAGAGGCAGCGGTGTGCTGGCGATCTGTGACGACGGCTTTTTCCGGAAAATGCAGCTGCTGGCGGAACAGGAAAAACAGGAACCACGCGGAGAAGCGTAACAGACTTTCATCATCACATGCGGTGCCGCAGACAGCTGCGGTTCGCCTGTGCTGTGGAGATACATTCGCAGGAGTGGAGTGCCGCGGCGGAGGAACAGCCTACGCCGGACATTCCTTGGAGAAAAGGAGGATTTTCGCCTATGACGAAGAAAGTAAAATTGAGCGACGTTGCACGGGATCTGCAGATCCCGACACAGGAACTGATCGGATTTTATCAGGAACGCGACGAAAAGGGAAATACGAAAAAGGGTGTGACCGGTCTGACACCGGAGGAGATCAATCTGGCACTGGAGTATTATTCCCAGAAAACACAGGTAGACAGTCTGGACGCTTACTTTGCTTCCAAGGATAAGCCGAAGTCGAAGCAGGAAAAGAAGTCCGGTGACAAGAAGCCGGCGGATAAGAAACCGGCAGACAAGAAAAACAGCGACAAGAAGCCGGCAGAGAAAAAGGCAGCAGACAAAAAGCCTGCTGACAAGAAGCCGCAGCCGGAAAAGAAAGCGGAAGAAAAGAAGCCCGCAGCTCCGCAGGCTCAGAAGCACGAAAAGCCCAAGAAGCAGCAGGCAAAGGCACAGAAGCACGGCGAGCGTCTGCACGTTGAAGTGGAAATGGCATCTGCGGACAGCATCACCACCGAAAAACGCCGCACGGTAGACACCAGAGGCTCTTATGTCGATCTGGATAAGTACAACCAGCGGTATGAGCAGATCGCTCCGGCAAGCAAGTATACCAACGACAGATATTCCACCAAGAAGCAGAAGATCAACCAGAAGTCTGCACAGCGGAATAAGCAGCGGTATTCCAGCAAGCGGGAAACCGAACAGGATAAGCTGCGTCGTCTGGAACTGGAACGTGCCAGAAAGCAGCAGCTGCGTGTCCGCATTCCGGACGTAATCACTGTCGGTGAACTGGCAACCCGTCTGAAAGTCACCGCTACCGAAGTCATCAAGAAGCTGATGATGCTGGGCGTTATGGCAACCATTAACGAGGAGATCGATTTCGATACCGCATCTCTGGTGGCAGAGGAACTGGGTGCAAAGGTAGAGCACGAAGTGATCGTGACCATTGAAGACCGTCTGATCGACGAGGACGACGATGCCGAGGATACCGAAGAACGCTGCCCGGTTGTCTGCGTTATGGGTCACGTTGACCACGGTAAGACTTCCATTCTGGACAGAATCCGTAACGCTCACGTTACCGCAGGTGAAGCCGGCGGCATTACCCAGCATATCGGTGCATATCAGGTACGCTATGAGGGCAAGGACATCACATTCCTGGATACACCGGGTCACGAAGCATTCACAGCAATGCGTGCCCGCGGTGCTAATATCACAGATATTGCAATTCTGGTTGTGGCTGCCGATGACGGTATCATGCCGCAGACAGTCGAATCTATCAATCACGCCAAGGCTGCCGGAATCACCGTTATTGTTGCTATCAACAAGATGGATAAGGAAGGTGCGAATCCGGACCGCATCAAGGAAGAACTGACCAAGTACGGCATGGTCTGCGAAGAATGGGGCGGCGACGTGATCTGCGTACCGGTTTCTGCAAAGACCGGCGAGGGCATCGACGATCTGCTGGAAAACATTCTGCTGGTCGCAGAAACCAGCGAACTGAAGGCAAATCCGGATCGCCGTGCAAAGGGTACTGTCGTAGAAGCCCGTCTGGACAAGGGACGCGGACCGATCGCTACCCTGCTGGTACAGAACGGTACCCTGCACGTCGGCGATGTCATTATCGCAGGTACCGCAGTCGGCCGTGTGCGTGTCATGACCAACGATAAGGGGCAGGCAGTGGAATCTGCTGGTCCGTCTGTACCGGTAGAGATCACCGGTCTGGCAGAAGTGCCGGAAGCAGGCGATACGTTCAACGCAGTAGAAGATGAGCGTCTGGCAAGAGAACTGGTAGAACAGCGGAAGCACGAGGCAAAGCAGGCGAAGTTCAACGAGTACCAGAAGGTCACTCTGGATAACCTGTTCAGCCAGATCGAACAGGGCGAAATGAAGGAACTGTCCCTGATCGTCAAGGCGGACGTACAGGGTTCTGTAGAAGCTGTCACCCAGTCGCTGGAAAAGCTGTCCAACGACGAAGTCCGCGTCCGCGTAATTCACGGCGGTGTCGGCGGTATCAAGGAAAGCGACGTTATGCTGGCAAGTGCATCGAATGCGATCATCATCGGATTCAACGTTCGTCCGGATCAGACTGCGGAAGAAATTGCAGCACGGGATAAGGTGGATATTCGCACCTACCGTGTCATCTACGATGCGATCGAAGAAATCGAAACTGCGATGAAGGGCATGCTGGCTCCGAAGTTCCGCGAAGTGGTAATGGGACGTATCGAAGTGCGTCAGGTATACAAGATCTCCAATGTTGGTGCCGTTGCCGGTGCATATGTGCTCAACGGCAAGGTGACCAGACAGTGCGAGATTCGCGTGGTACGTGACGGCATTGTCATTGCGGAAGATAAGATGTCCAGCCTGAAGCGGTTCAAGGACGATGTCAAGGAAGTCGGCGAAAGCTATGAGTGCGGTATCACACTGGAAAAATTCCGCGACTTCAAGGAAGGCGACATCTTCGAAGCATTTATCATGGAAGAATACAGAGATTGACAGAAGGGCAACGCCGCATAAAATTGGTGCGGCATTGCTGTGACATCATGTTGCTGAAAAGAAATGCAACGATAGAAAGGAGCCGTACAGCATGGCAAATTTCAAGGCAAATCGTACCGAGGAAGACATTCTGCGGGAAATGACAGCAATTTTGCGGGAACTGAAGGACCCCCGTATCGATCCGATGCTGACGGTCGTCCGTGCAGAACTCTCCCGCGACCTGTCGGACTGCAAGATCTTCGTTTCCAGTCTGTCCGGCAAGGAAACCGCCAAGGAATCCTGCAAAGGTCTGGACAGTGCCTCCGGCTTTATCCGGCGGGAACTGCTTCGCCGGCTGAAGATCCGGCGGAGTCCGGCACTGCATTTTGTGGCAGACGATTCGATCGCACATAGTGCAGAGATCGACCGCATGCTGCATCATATCCAGCCGCCGGTGGAAGAACCGGAGGAAAGCGGCACGGGAGAGGAGTGAACGGCGTGCAGGAGCTGACATTGGCAAAAACAGCCGCATGGCTACAGCAATGTGAAGATGCTTATATTCTGATCCACCGCAGCCCTGACGGGGACTGCATCGGTGCCGGTTATGCACTGGCAGAAATTTTACAGCAGCTGGGAAAGCGTGTGGCAGTGCTCTGCAACGATGAGATCCCGCCGCGGTATCAGTTCATGCTGCCGGAACAGCCCGCAGCAGCGGACTTTCCGCCGAAGTGCATTATTGCGGTAGATGTGGCAGATGCCAAGCTGCTGGGCAGCAGGATACAGGAACAGTATGGCAGCCGTGTAGATCTCTGCATTGACCACCACGTATCCAACGTGCCCTACGCCAAGGCAAGACTGCTGGACGGTACAGCTTCGGCGGTGTGTGAAATCCTCTACCGCCTGTGCCGCGTGCTGCCGGTTCAGATAACGGACAGCATTGCAGTGTGCCTGTATACCGGCATGGCAACGGATACCGGCTGTTTTCAGTATGATAACGCCGGTCCGGAAACCCACCGTGCGGTGGCGGCATTGATGGAAATATGCCCCGATGTGCGGTATGCGTGGATCAACCGGAAAATGTTTGCAGTCAAGAGCTTTGGCAGATTGCAGCTGGATAAACTGCTGATCGATCATCTGGAATGTTATCTGGACGGCAAGTGTGTCCTGATCTGTGTGTCACAGGAATTCCTGAAAAAATTCCACGTGGACGAAGCAGAACTGGAAGGCGTTGCCGGATTCCCGCTACAGGTAGAGGGTGCAGAGATCGGCATCACCATGAAGGAAAAAGAAGCCGGAAAATTCCGGATCTCCATGCGTTCGGCAGATCAGATCAATGTATCTGCGATCTGTCAGCGGCTGGGCGGCGGCGGTCATGTAAAGGCTGCCGGCTGTCAGGTAGAGGGTACCGCAGATGAGGTACGCCGCATTTTGCTGGACGCAGTAAAGGAAGAATGGGGGAAGGCATGAGTCAGGAAACAATGCAGGGGGTTCTCTGCATGCAAAAACCCGCGGAGTTCACATCGTTTGATGTCATCGGCAAGCTGCGTGGCATTCTGCATATGCGGCGGCTGGGACATACCGGAACGCTGGATCCTATGGCAACCGGTGTGCTGCCGGTGCTGGTGGGAAAGGCAGCCCGTGCCTGTGACATTCTGCCCGATCAATCAAAAATGTATCGTGCTACGGTACAGTTCGGCTGGGAAACCGACACAGAAGATGTCTGGGGCACCCGCACGGCTGTCTATCCGGAAATGCACGTGACAAAAGAGGCACTGGACGCAGTGCTCCCGCAGTTTGTGGGAGCAATCCAGCAGGTGCCGCCTATGTATTCCGCGGTTTCTGTGGAGGGAACACGTCTGTACGAACTGGCAAGACGGGGCGTTGTGATCGAACGTCCGGCACGGACAGTACAGGTGGATTCCATTGTGCTGGAAGCATGGGACGAAGACAAGCAGACCGCGGAACTGTCTGTTGCCTGCGGCAAGGGCACCTATATCCGCACACTGCTCTGCGACATCGGAAAAGCACTGGGCGGCGGTGCCGTGATGACGGCACTGTGCCGGACAAAGGCAAGCGGCTTTACGCTGGAACAGTGCTATACATTTGAGCAGGTGACGGAGTTTTGCCGGCGGGGAACGCTGGCGGAACATCTCATTCCCACAGACCGTCTGTTTGCGTCACTGCCGGAGCTGCATCTGACAGAACAGCAGTCCACCCTGTACGGCAACGGTGTCAAGCTGGCACTGAGCCGTGTGGAGGGCGTTCTGCCGGAGCAGGATTTGTACCGCGTTTACGGTGCAGACGGCAGCTTCTTCGGAACTGCACAGGCAGACCGGAATGCGGACGAACTGCGTGTGGGAAAGAATCTGAAATAGAAAGGCGGAAACGTGCTTGAAAGGATTCCAACGCATCACTGCACCGCTGGCACAGAAAAGTGCTGTGGCACTGGGCTTTTTTGACGGTGTGCATTTGGGACACCGTGCCGTGCTGGGGGCAGCTGCCCGCTGTGCGGCAGAACAGGAACTGCTGGCGTGTGCATTTACTTTTGCGGCAGATTCCGTTCCGGTAAAACAGGGCGTGCCGCTGTCTTATCTCTATACAGATACCCAGAAAGCGGAATTGATGCAGGACTGCGGGATCCACGGGGTATACTGTCCGGCATTTTCGGAACTGTGCGGACTGGACGGCGAGGCATTCTGCCGGCAGGTGCTGGTGGAACTGCTCCATGCACAGGAGGTATTCTGCGGCGGAGATTTCCGCTTTGGTGCAAAAGCAGCGTGGAATATCGACAGCCTGCGGGAATTCGGCAGCCAGTTCGGGTTCGGCGTGCATCAGGTCGCACCGGTGCTCTGCGGCGGAGAGAAAATTTCCTCCACCGCGATCCGGCAGGCGATCCGTGCCGGAAAGCCGGAACAGGCAGCGAACCTGCTGGGCGTGCCCTATCACGTCAGCGGCAGAGTTATCCACGGGGCAGCACTGGGGCGAACCAAGGCAGTCCCGACGATCAACATTCCCTTTGCAGCAGGACAGCTGGTGCCGCGGTATGGCGTGTATGTTTCACGGACGCACACCCCGCAGGGCAGCTTCGATTCCATTACGGATATTGGAGTCAAGCCCACTGTCAGCGAAGCACAGCTGCCGGCGGCAGAAACGTTTCTGCTGCACTTTTCCGGCGACCTGTACGAACAGCCCTGTCGGGTGGAATTGCTGCATTTCCTGCGGGACGAGCAGAAATTCCCCGATGTGGACAGCCTGTACCGGCAGATCGCACAGGATCAGAAACAGTGTCAGGAATGGCTGAAACAACATGATCTGTGAGAACACAGAGATTATCATATGAAAGGAAGTACTAGCAATGTACAAAAGAGTGAGAACCAGATTTGCACCCAGCCCGACGGGCTATATGCACATCGGCAACCTGCGTACCGCATTGTTTGCCTATCTGATCGCCAAGAAACAGGACGGCGATTTTATTCTGCGGATCGAGGACACCGATCAGGAACGTTATGTAGAAGGTGCCGTTGATGTGATCTATGACACCCTGCGGGTTGCCGGTCTGAACTGGGACGAAGGTCCGGACATCGGCGGTCCGGTGGGACCGTATGTACAGTCGGAGCGTATGGGCATGTTCAAGTCCTACGCGGAAAAACTGGTGAAAACCGGTCACGCATATTACTGCTTCTGTGACAAGGAGCGTCTGGAAGAAGTACGGAAAATTCAGGAAGCTTCTCACATTGCTCCCATGTATGACCGCCACTGCCGGAATCTCTCTCCGGAAGAAATTCAGGAAAAGCTGGACGCAGGTGTTCCCTACGTCATTCGCCAGAAGATGCCGCTGGAGGGAACTACCACATTCCACGACGACATTTACGGAGATGTGACAGTGGAGAACAGCACACTGGACGACCAGATCCTGATCAAGACCGACGGCATGCCGACCTACAACTTTGCCAACGTTGTGGACGACCACCTCATGGGCATCACCCATGTTGTACGCGGCAACGAGTACCTTTCCTCTGCTCCGAAGTATAATCTGCTGTATCAGGCATTCGGCTGGGACGTACCGGAATATGTACACTGTGCACCGGTCATGAAAGACAAGACACACAAGCTGTCCAAGAGAAACGGCGATGCTTCTTTCCAAGACCTGATGAAAAAGGGCTATCTGCCGGAAGCAGTTATCAATTTCATCGCACTGCTGGGCTGGGCACCCTCCGGCGAATATAACGAGCAGGAAATTTTCACGCTGGACGAACTGAAAAAAGCATTCGAGATCAGCGGCATCAGTAAGGCTCCGGCAATTTTCGACGACCAGAAACTCCGTGCCATTAACGGTGCTTATGTACACAAAATGGATCCGGCAGATTTCGAAAAGGCAGCAGAGCCGTATATCCGCCAGACAGTAAAGCGGACAGACATTGACCTGTCCCTGCTGTGCAGTGTGCTCCAGAACCGCACCGAAGTATTCTCCGATATTCCGGAGCAGGTGGACTTTATTGATGCCATGCCGGAATACGATCTGGAAATGTACCGCCACAAGAAGATGAAGACCACACCGGAAACCGCACTGGAAGCCCTGAAGGAAGCCCTGCCGGTTCTGGAGAGTGTCGAACAGTGGGATACTGAGCACATTCACGAAGCACTGTTTGCAAAGATCGCAGATCTGGGCGTGAAAAACGGCTGGATGCTGTGGCCGCTGCGGACAGCTGTTTCCGGAAAGCAGTTTACACCGGGCGGCGGCGTAGAACTGTGTGCAATTCTGGGCAAGGAAGATACACTGGCACGTGTTCGAAAGGCGATTGACGCACTTTCTGCATAAGGCTTTGCAATCAGGCAATTGGAACCTTTCGTAAGATTATCACTTCTCTATCACAATAGAATGATAAACTATACCTAGTTTTTGTGTGCAGGGCAGGAGCGTTCTGTCCGGCACGCAGCAGAAGGAGGCAATCACAAGGATGATTGAAGTCAAACATCTGACGAAACAATACGGCGACAAGCTGGCAGTCAACGACATCAGCTTTACCGTAGAGGACGGCGAGATTCTGGGACTTCTGGGACCGAACGGTGCCGGAAAGTCTACGACCATGAATATGCTGACCGGCTACATCAGTTCCACCTCCGGACAGGCACTGATCAACGGCACTGACATTCTGGAAGACCCGATCAAAGCCAAGGCACAGATCGGCTATCTGCCGGAACTGCCGCCGCTGTATCTGGATATGACCGTCATGGGCTATCTGAACTTTGTCTATGACCTGAAAAAGTGCAAGCTGCCCCGCCGTTCCCATCTGAAAGACGTGTGCAACCTGTGCCGCATCAGCGACGTTTCCGGTCGTGTCATCAAGCACCTGTCCAAGGGCTACCGCCAGCGTGTCGGTCTGGCACAGGCACTGATCAACAACCCGCCGATCCTGATTCTGGACGAGCCCACTGTTGGTCTGGACCCGAAGCAGATCATTGAGATCCGCACACTGGTCAAGAAGCTGGGCAAAAAGCACACCGTCATTCTTTCCTCCCACATTTTGTCGGAGGTACAGGAAGTCTGCGACCGTGTGGTAATTATCAACCACGGACAGATTGCCGCAAACGACACCATTGACAACCTGTCGAAGGCGGTTTCCGGTGTCAACCGTCTGGTGGTTCGCATCAGCGGTCCGAAGAATGAAGTGCTGCAGGCGATTCGTGCTATAGACGACGTGACGAAAGTCCGTGCAGATATGGAACGGGAGCCGAAGATCTTCGAATTCGAGATCGAGGCAAAACCCGATGCCGACATTCGTCCGGCTCTGAACCAGATGGTCAAGGAACACGGCTGGGACATTTACAAAATGGATCTGGGCGTGATGACGCTGGAAGATGCATTCCTGAAGATCACCATGGGCGAGGGTGTCAAGCTTTCTTCGGAAAAGAGCAGTGCTCCCGCCGCAGAAAAGTCCGCAGCTCCGGCAGCTGAAACTACGGCTCCGGAAGAACCCGCAGCAGCACCGGCAGAAGCCGAAAAGGCAGAAACGCCGGCTGAAGATGCTGCACAGAAACAAGAAGGAGGCGAAGCGTAATGGGTGCGATCTATCGCCGTGAAGTCGGAGCGTTTTTCACCTCCAGCATTGCCTATGTTTTTCTGGCAGTGTTCTATCTGGCAGCAGGCTATTTCTTCTTCGGCTCGTCGCTGGCAATGGCAACGACCGATATGTCCAACTTGTTCAGCAGCCTGTTTTTCGTCATCACCATTCTGATTCCGGTACTGACCATGCGTTTGTTCAGTGAGGAAAAGAAGCAAAAGACCGAACAGGGACTTCTGACGGCACCGGTTTCCATCGGCGGCATCGTCATGGGAAAATATCTGGCAGCCCTCACGCTGTATACCATTGGTCTGGCGATCATTTTTGTCTATGCTCTGATCCTGAGCTTTTTCGGGGCAGTGGCATGGGGCATCGTGATCTCCAACATTCTGGCACTGTTCCTGCTGGGAGCAGCCTTTATTGCCGTGACATTGTTCATCTCGTCCCTGACCGAAAATCAGGTAGTTGCCGCTGTGCTGGGCATGATCGTTCTGCTGGCACTGGCTCTGATCGACGTGGTGGCACGGTATGCAGAAAATGTACCGGTTGTTCCCACCGTTCTGAATGCTCTGTCGTTCTACACCAGATACTATGATTTCACTGCCGGTCTGTTTGATCCGGCTGGCGTGCTGTTTTATGTAAGTACGGCAGTGATCTTCAACTTCTTTACGGTACGCGTGTTCGAAAAACGGCGTTGGAGTTGAGAGGAGGACATCACCAATGGAAAAACAGAAACATACAGAAACAGCAGAGGCTTCTCTGGAAAAACAGCAGAAAAAACTGAAGAACCGGAAAAAGCTGAAATACGGCGGTCTGGCAACTGCGATCACCGTGATCTTTGTGGCAGTTGTGGTACTGGTCAACGTCGTGGTCACCCAGATCGGCAAGCGGTATCCGGATTTTAAGCTGGATCTGACCACCGCAAACCTCTATGCGATCAGCGATGAAACACTGGACTATATCCGCAATATGGACAAAGACGTGGACATTGCCATTTCTTCCGATGAAGCTACTTTCACTTCGGACAAGAACAATAAGATGATCGCGGAAACCCTGTCCAAGTATCAGGGCTATTCCGACCGCATCAGTGTGACCTATTTTGACACCACCAAGGATCCGGACGTATTGTCCAAGTATCAGGAACTGTACGGCGGTTCGATCCAGTCCAATGAGATCATCATCACCAGCGGCAGCCGCATCAAGGTGTACAACACTACCACTGATATGTTTGAAGTGGATCAGCAGAAGTACCAGTACTATCAGTACGGCATGGCAAGCTTTGCAGACTGCATCACCGCGTTCAAGGGCGAACAG
The DNA here is from genome assembly GCF_003438725.1 of Ruminococcus sp. OM06-36AC. Lineage (NCBI taxonomy): Bacteria > Bacillati > Bacillota > Clostridia > Eubacteriales > Oscillospiraceae > Ruminococcus > Ruminococcus sp. OM06-36AC. The sequence goes on along the minus strand of NZ_QSTT01000001.1, from coordinate 150,164 downwards.
ACCCTGACTTCCGGTATCATGAACGTTACCGATTCCAATCCCAAGACCGTGGGCATCATTGCCACCACCAACGGCAGCCCGATCTTTGCACAGACCAACACTTCTTCTGACCCGAACACCTATGCGTTCTATGCAATGGAAAACCTGCTGGACGAAAACGGTTATGATGTGAGCCGTCTGGACATGATCAACGACACACTGGATACAGAAAAGTATGACATTCTGGTGCTGCCGGCTCCTAAGACAGACCTGACCACCGATTCTGTACAGAAGCTGCAAAACTTCATGTACAACGACGGCAAGCTGGGCAAGCAGCTGGTCTACATCGCAGACTACACCCAGTCCTCCACGCCGAATCTGGACGCATTCCTGAAAGAGTGGAACGTACAGGTGGATTACAGTTCTGTCATCGACGAAAACAACAGCACCAATCAGGAAGTCAACATTCTCCTGTCCCAAAGCAACAACAGAAGCTTCGTGGCTCCGGTCGTGACAGTGACAGATGAAGAAGACTATACCGGTAATCTGGCAAATGCCAGCCTGCCGATCGTGGCTCCTATGGCACGTCCGATCCAGACACTGACCGCCAACAACGGCAGAACGGTAACGGCACTGCTGACCTCGTCGGATACCTCTTACTGCTACCCGCTGTCGCCGAAGGACTACAGCACAGACAGCACTGCTGCTGTGGCTGACGGTTCTGCGGACAGTCAGGAAGCTACAGAGGCAGCCACCGAAGCAGCTGCTACCACCACTTCTTTCGATAAGGATTCCGCACCCAAGGGACAGAATACGGTTATGGCACTTTGCCGTGACCAGCAGTCCACCGGTGACGCTTTCATTGAAAGTGATGTGATCGTGCTGGGCTCCATGTCGATGCTGGACGTAAATCTGGTACAGAATTCGGCATACAACAATGCGGAATACTTTGTAGGTCTGCTGAACTCTGTCTGCGGCAAGGAAGACAGCATCGTAGTTGCTTCCAAGGACTTGACACAGACTTCGATTTCCGCATCTGCAACACAGCTGAAAGCGATCCGTCTGGTCGTGGTATTCCTCATTCCGCTGGCAGTTGTTGTGGCTGGCGTGATCGTTGCAGTCCGCAGACGGTACCGTTAAGGGAGGCACATCATGCGTAAAAAAGCACTGGGAATCATCGGCGGCGTGGTGCTGGTGGCAGCACTGGGCACGGCATCGTTTTTCCTGCTGCGGAATACACCGGAGGAGGATTCTTCTTCCGTGTCTTCTTCTGACAGCGGCGAGGAAAGCATTTCGCTGACCTCGGAAGACCCGAACGATGTGACTTCTATCGACATCACCAACGGCAGCGGTTCCTTTGCAGTGGTTCGCACGGCAGAGGGCACCGGCACAGGAGATGACCATGCGGCATATGCCGTGTCCGGCTGGGAAGATCTGCCTATGGATACCTCCACCCTGTGGACACTGTCCAACAATACCGCTTCTATGGAAGCCAACGGGGTGGTAGAAGAAAACTGCTCTGATCTGGAAAAATTCGGGCTGGACGATGCCGAGGCGATCGCAGTCACACTGCATTTCGCCGACGGCAGCGATTACAGCTTCCGCGTGGGCAATGCTGCCGCAGATGCTTCCAATACCTACTTTGCACCGGCAGACAAGGACACCGTCTACACGGTGAAAACATCGCTGGTGGCAAACTTCAGCAAGTCCGCAACGGATTTCCTGTCCACTACGATGCTGGAAGCACCGGCGGATACCAATGATTATCCCATTGTCAACAAGCTGACTGTGGAACGCAAGGATATGGACTATATGCTGGAGCTGGACTATGACGAAGATGCCGCAAACAACACCAATATGGGCGGCACTGTGGCAAGCCATGAAATGGTATCGCCGGTGCCGGCATATCTGAGCGTAGACCGTTCGACACCGGTGGTGACCGGCATGTTCGGACTGAAAGCGGAAAAGGTTGCAGTTCCGCACCCCTCGGCAGAGGACATTGCCAATGCCGGACTGGACGACCCGTTCGGGACGGCAACCATGGCGTGTGCAGACGGCAACACATATGTACTGACATTCGGCGAACGCTTTACCGAAAAAGATGAGGAGAACGGTACGGAAACGGCGTACTATTATGCGATGCTGAACGGTGTGGACGCAATCTATCAGGTGACCGGGGAAAACTTGGTCTGGGCGACAACAACGCCCACGGATATTGCTTCCAAGCTGGTGCTGGGCACCTATGTCTGGGACGTAGGCTCACTGGATGTCAGCGTTGGCGAGCAGAAGTTCCAGTTTCAGGTGACCGGCAGCGATAAGGACACCGCAGTCGTTACCCTGAACGGAGAGAGTACCGACAAGGAACGTTACCGCCAGTTCTACGCGTTCCTGCTGAACACCACGGCGGAAACCGTCAAGCTGGACGGCGAGCCGGCAGGGGAGATGCTGGGAGAAATCCACGTCAAGACACAGGACGGCAAATTCGAACGGGATCTACAGTTCTACGCCATTGACGAGTTCACCTGTCTGATCACCGCAGACGGCAAGTCGGCGTACACCTGCCGTAAAACTTATCTGGACACACTGCTGAACAACATGAACATCTACGACGACACAAGTCAGGACTTTACGACGAACTGGAGCTAAGTCAGGGGGCTGACCGTTCCGGAGAAAGGAAGGAACAGCAATGAATCAGGAATTTTTTATGTATCGGGGGTATCCTCTGGTACGCAAGGGAAACGAAATCTATTATGGGTATATGTCAGAGCCATTCGTGGTAATGATGCAGATCGTGCATCAGCAGGAAGTGAACGGGCTGAAGGTTGCAGATAAGATTCGCGTCTATCAGATCGCAACCAAGGAGCCGGATCCTGTGAAGGCGATCACCAAGACTTCCGACCGACCGAATTTGTATGAAGCCGTAGATCTGGCAAACGTCTGGCTGAAGCGTGCTGAAAAGGACGCAGCAGCAAAGTAAATCCGATTTGCTTGGAAAAGAGCATCTCTGCACGGGAGCGATCCTGTGGGAGATGCTCTTTTTGTTTGGCTGCCTTTTTTTCAAAAATAGGCTCCCCTGAAAGGGCACCCGCAGGGCGTGCCTTGTGCTGAGCTGTCACCGTAGGTGACTGAGGGGTACTTCTGTGAAACCTGATACATCAAGTAAAAGATTTCACAGGAGAACCCCTCCACCGCCTATCGGCGGTTCCCCTCCCCTAAAGGGGAGGCTATTTTTATTCAGGCTTTCCCTTTTTAAGGGAAACTATGGTTCTATAAAAAGAAAAATGGATTTGTATAAGATTTTTTCAATTTTCCCTTGCATTTTTCTGCATCATATGTTATAATATGAAATGTAATTTCTGGATATGACAAATTTAGGAGGGTGTAATATGAAATTGTGGAGAAAACTGCTGGCGGCGGTGACTGCCGGAACGATTTGTCTGGGGAGCATCGGGGCAATGCTGTCAGTCAGTGCGGAAACAGAGTTGGATTCCTCTGCTGTATCCGAAAACTCCACAGAAGTAAAGGCATCAAAAGGTGCACATACACATTACTATGGTGAACTTGCAAGCAGCCCTGATAATTGTTCCGGTTGGTATTTTTACTGTGTTGGAAAAATTGGTGATAAATATACTATGATGGGCGATTCTATTGCTGATAAATATGCTATTGAGCATGGGTTTGTTAAAAATGATCTTGATACTGCTGGTGGTTATGTTTGGCTTGGAACCAATCCGCCTACGATAACGACTACAAAAGTTACCACCAAAACAACCACCAAAACGACTACCACTACCACCCAGCCAAGTATCCCGACCTCGAAAACGGGCAGTCTGGACAAGGGTGATATTGACGGCAGCGGCAGTCTGGATTCGACAGATGTGTTCTACTCCATGCTGTACATCGCCAATACTGCGGTAGGGAATACCGTGAAAATCAGCAAGGAACAGATCACTGCTGCAGACGTGGACGAAAGCAGCAGCGTAGATGCGACTGATGTCTATTACCTCATGTACTACATCGCACTTCACGGCGTTGGCGTAAACGTGTCTTGGGACGACGTTCTGGCAAAGTAAAATCGAAAGCACATTCTGAAACCGGCTCTACGGAAAGAGTCGGTTTTTTTATTTTTATTCAGGCTTTCTTTTTTCAAAAGTGATGTTCGCTTGCAGTTTGCACGATGCTCATTTTCTCAAAAAATCCCTTGACAGCACAGCCGGAATCCGGTATAATAAACCAAGAACAATCGCACAGAATGTGCAAAATATCAGAGCGTGCTGCTGAAGCATGCTCTGCTGAAAAGGAGAATATACATGGAAGTTTACCGCATTCACATGGGCAAGGCAAAGTGTGCCGTTGATCTGGGGGACGGCAGCGAACGGGGTGAATATGTCGATCAGGATTACATTCTGGCGAAAATGGGCAGACCGCACCGCAGTATCAGCCTGATGTACTGCTATTATCCGCTGGACGAAGGCTGGCCGGGGCGTGCCAGCGTGGTACACGCCAGCCCTGATGTCAGCTTTGCGTGGGATTATCCATACGATGACTATTTCACCTACAAGGGCGGACTGGGCGGCAACACCGACGGCGAACCGTTCAACTACATGCGGGAGATCCGGCAGCACGGACAGGACGTTTCCCTGACCCTGACCATTGATCCCCACGTTTCCGATGAACATCTGGCGGCGATCGGCGAGGATCTAAAGTCCTTCGGCAGAGTGTTCCTGCGTATCAACCATGAGGCAACGGGTAACTGGTTCTCGTTCAACAAACGCTGCACCTATCAGGAAGTGGCAGACTTTTTTGTCCGTGCCAGCCGTATCATCAAGGAGCATGCTCCCAACGTGCAGACCATTATCTGCATCGGCGGCATCGAGGATCTCTCCAAGGAGGAAATGGAAAAGGAAGCCGAGTTCGCACAGACCATTCCCGCAGCTGACATCTGGTCGGTGGACAAGTACATGGCACTGCACTGGGGCTGGCCCTATGACGTGGCAGAACACGGCGGCACTACTCACAGCCGCGGCACTGTGGCGGACACCTACGAGAAAACCAAACGCAGCTTCGAACGGTTCCGTTATCTCAACGGCGGCGTGGAAAAGCCTATGACTATGGCAGAGTTCAACGCTGACGGCGACGTGACCGGTCCTTATGAACAGGCAGACATGGTAAAGGAATTCTGCGATACACTGGAACGGGAACAGGCGGACTGGTTCAGTGCGTTCACGTTCTACCAGTTCCGCGACCGCGGCAGACTTGGGCTGGAGATCGAGGATCCCAACAATGCAAATGTGGGAATCACACAGCCGGTGCTGGATACCTATAAGGAAATCATTCAGCGTGACTGGTTCAGACCTCAGATCACCCGTCAGGCAGGCGAGGTACAGCTGCCGGTGACACTCCGCTGGAGCAACTCCGAGGACGCGGAAGGTCTGGAAATCCCGCTGCATTTCGAGAAGAACCCCACATTCTGCGAACTGACCTTTACCGAGGAAAGCAACCTGATGCTGGAACTGAACGGCAAGTGGTTCTATAAGGCACCCAAGACCAAGACGGTAGATCTGATGGCGGCATTCTTCGAGAAGCCTTTGCAGGGCGAAGCTGACCTGACCCTGAAAATTTTCGCACCGCCGGCAACCGGTGAGAATGACCTGTCTGTGAAAGACGGGCTTTACCACTGCGACACCGTTCTCCACGAACTGCCGCAGATCCGGATTCGGTTTGCACCGGTGGAAGCGTAACATGCCAATGTTTCCGAAAAAATAACACTTGACAAAAACTTGTGAATCATGTATAATTTAAGTAACGTTATGAAAGTCGGAATTGTAAGAGATTATCGGAAAACATGAAATTTCAGAAAAGCAGCATGTTTTTCGGAAGATTCCGGAGATTGGAGTTACTGAACATGGGTATTTTTGACAAGATGAATCAGGTGAGCCGCAATGTGGCAGAATCTTCCAAGAGTGCTGCGGAAACCAGCAATCTGAAAAAGAAGATCGCATACGAAAAGGAACGGATTCAGGAAGTAATGACCGAGATCGGCAGACTGTTCTATGAGAATCCGAACGGCGATCATCAGGAAGAACTGAAGCTGTGTGCAGACATCGACGACAGAAAGCGTCGTATTGCCAGCATGCAGGGCGACCTGAGCACGCTGAAGGGTGTTCGCATCTGCGGCAAGTGCGGTGCACGGTTCGACGAGAAGTACACCTTTGACTTCTGCGGCAAGTGCGGTGCAAAGCTGAGTTAAGGCAACACCGCACAAAGCCCGCCTGACGGCTTTGCACGCAATCTGCGTGCAGATTTTCCGTCATATTGCCCAGAAGTCCCTTACAATACGACTGCGTTCGAGGCAGGATTCTGCCCGAGAACAAAGGAGTGTCGCACCAAGATAAATTGCGACCGGCAGTATGCCTGCGGAATTTCTGGGCAATCTGCCGAAAAATCTGACAACGCACCTTACGCACAAGCTTTGTGCGGTGTTGCCTTAAGCCAAATACTGAATGAAGCTGAATTTTGATGAACTGGAAAACGGCATGCTCTCAGAGTGTGCTGTTTTTTGTGAGGAGGAAGAAAAAATGGAATCGATGCTTTCTTTTGACTGGAGCAGTGTTTCTGTAAATTCCGGCGAAGTGATCGCTCTGATGCGGAAACACCGGAATGACAAACTGGACGTGCTGTTCCACTATGCGGACGGCATTTATCGTGTGGGTGTTGATCCGGAAAATGCCAGAGAACCGTTTTATATGGACGATGAAACCTATCCGTCCATGTTTGCGTTTTGCAGCTCGGCATGCATTGAGGGTGGTTTTCTGCTGCCGGACTTGCAGGCACCGCTGCACATTCTGGCAGTGAATGACGGTGATCCGGCGGAGTTTTTCGCATAAAGGAAACACTGCATAAAAGTATAGAAAGTGTAGGAAATAAAAAAATGGAAAAGAAGCAAAAAAATAAGTGGCTGTCCTTTCTGGCGGACGGTATGCTGTCCGGTCTGATGATCGGCATCGGCTGTGTCGTCAGCATGTCCTGTGAAAACCGCTATCTGGGGGCATTTCTGTTTTCGCTGGGACTGTTCTGCATTGTGCAGTTCCAGTATGGACTGTACACCGGCAAGGTGGGATATATTTTCGACCGTGACAAGGCGTATCTGGGCGAAACGTTCTTCACCTTTTTGGCGAATGCGATCGGTGCCGGCCTGACTGCCGGCATCGTGCACCTGACACGGTTCGCAACGGAAACCAAGGTAAACGGCATGGACGTGACACTGATGGATCGTGCACAGGCAACCATGTCCGCCAAGTTGGACGACAGCTTGCTTAGTTCTTTTGTGCTGGCGTTCTTCTGTGGCATTCTGATGTTCTCCGCTGTAGAAGGCTCCCGCCGCTGCAACGAAAAGAAGAACTTCATCGGCGGCGTGTTCATTGTGGTAATGCCGATCATGGTATTCATTCTGTCCGGCTTCAACCACTGCGTGGCAGATGCGTTCTATTACTGCATGGCTGGCTGCCCGAACCCGCTTCGTGCACTGTGTTATTTCCCGGTGGCAATTCTGGGAAATCTGTGCGGTGGTGTGTGCATTCCGCTGCTGAAGCGGCTCTCCCGCAACCCTCTTTGAGAAATCTGCTTCCTTAAAAGCCGTACATGAGCGATCATGTACGGCTTTTTGAAAACGTGTCTTATTTTTGCCCCTGCAAAAACAGCGGAGCCGGTTTCTGTCTGCCGTACATGGAACGGTTGCCGTTGCAAAGACGGGAAACGGTGCAGACAACGGCGAAATAGGGCAGGTACGCGAATCCGAACACTTCGGTTCCGATGCAGATCGGAGCGAGCCATGTATTGGAAGCACTGCCGAAAACGGCGGTATAGCAGAGTGCGGCGGCGAATACCGGAGAGATACCGAACAGCGGGGCAAGTGCTGCACCAAGGCAGGCACCGATTGCAAACAGCGGTGTGACTTCGCCGCCCTGAAATCCAATGGCGAGGGTGCAGACGGTGAACAGCAGCTTGCACAGAAAGTCGAACCAGTAAATGGTTCCGCCGTCACAGGCGAGGGCAATCAGATCGGTGCCCAGTCCGGCGTATCTGCCGTGTCCGGAGAGCAGGAGAAACATTGCCAGTACCGAACCGCAGAGGGCAATGCGAATCACAGGGTTGGGGAGCAGCTTGGCAGCATAGATTTTTCCTTGCTTCAGCAGCAGGGTGAAGATGCCGCCCACAATGCCGGAGGAAATCCCCAGCAGCAGAACCGGCACGGAAAGCGGTGCAAAGCCGGCTTCGGGAAGTGCCACCTGAAAGGTTTCCAGCCCCAGTGTGACGGAGATCCCGTTTGCTGTCACTGCGGCAATGGCGGCAGGCAGCAGGGCACGATATTCCAGTTTCCCGATTGCCAGTACTTCCAGTGCAAAGCAGACTGCCGCCAGCGGTGCGTGAAACAGCCCGCTGAAACCGGCAGCCATTCCGGCAATGGTCAGAATGGGAACGGCATCGGGAATGCTCCGGAACCACGGGATCCGGCTGCCGATGTTGTGGGAAACCGCAGCTCCCAGCTGTACAGCGACACCCTCCCGTCCGGCACTGCCGCCGCAGAGATGTGTCAGCCACGTGCTGCCGATCAGAAGCGGGATCAGCCGGAAGGAAATACGTTTTGCAGTGCCGTCCGCAGCATCAAAGATCAGGCTCATGCCCTGACTGCTTTCCCTGCCGTATTTCTGGTATATCCATACCATGCAGACACCGGCAATGGGCAGAAAGGGAACACACGAGATCAGGTGCTCTGTCCGGAATGTACCGATCCACAGCAGCACACGCCCGAATCCGGCGGTGAGTGCACCGGTGATACAGCCGGCAGCTGCCGCCAGCACACAGAGCAGCAGAGTGGGGAAAATCAGTTGCAGTTTGATTTTTTGCATAAACAATACCTCCGAAAAAAAGAAAAAGCTGACAATATCTGCCTAGGAATCTGTTTCATCTCTTTTTCTGCACGTCTTTTCGGCAGATAAAAAAATATGGAACAGACCCTAAAAAGCAGATGTCATCAGCACTCAAGCGGTTTTGGAATCCCAAGGGAGAACATCATTCCCTAAGGAAACGCTGCATAAAGCCCGCCTGACGGCTTTGTACGCAATCTGCGTGCAGATTTTCCGTCATATTGCCCAGAAATCCCTTGCCATACATCAAGTATGCCTGCGGAATTTCTGAACAATCTGCCGAAAAATCTGACTACGCATCTTACGCACAAGCTTTATTCAGTGTTTCCCCAATTTATTATACATCGGATTGCAGGATCTGTCAAGTGCTGCAAAAATGCATCTCACCGAAAGCGAGGACACCGACCCATGAAAGAACAGCGGAACATCACTCTTGCCGGCGAAACCATTTCCTACACGCTGGAACGGAAAGCTGTCAAAAATATCAACATGCGGCTTCGTCCGGAAACTGGTCTGCTGGTTTCTGCACCGATGCATGTGCCGTCAGAACGGGTGGAACAGATCTTACAGCAGCATGCCGCGAAAATTCTCCAGACCCTGCACCAATACGCCGATGCCGCAGACAAGCCGAAACAGTATCCGGTGCACTATACCGCCGGAGAACCAGTACTGTATCTGGGGAAATCCTGTCGGCTGGCGGTGGAACGCGGCAGTCGGGAAAGCGTGCTGGTGCAGGGGGAAACGCTCCGGCTGCTGGTGAAACAGCCGGAAAACGAACAGATTCGGAAACAGGTATTCGACAGCTGGTGGAAAAACGCCTGCGAAAAGGCAGTGCGGAATCTCTGCCGTGCAGTTTATCCCGTGTTTGAAGCGAAAGGCGTGGCATTTCCTGAGATCCGGTTCCGGCATATGGTTTCCCAGTGGGGCAACTGCCGCCCTACCCGCGGCGTGCTGACGTTTAATCTGCGGCTGCTGGCGGCACCGGTGCGGTGCATGGAGTACGTGGTGATGCATGAGTTTTCCCATTTTCTCCATCCGGATCATTCGCCGGCATTTTATGCGGAGATCGCCGCAGAACTGCCGGACTGGAAACAGTTACAGAAACAGCTGCGTGACGTGGAAACGCGAATCTGACCGATGCAGCACTTTTGGGGCGTGTATGCATTTGCAAAATCAGCATGATTTCGGCAGTAAATTGACATTATGGCTAAAAAATCCAGATGCCGTTTGGGCAGTTTTCATAGATTTCTCGTATGAAAGGAAAAAACTGTTGATTTTTTTTGTGAGGTATGATAGAATAAATTTCGGGCATGTCTGCACTTTTTGAGAATTGTCCTGAAGTTGGGGCAGAACGGTGCAGAAAAATGCGAACTACGAAAGGAGTTTTTTTATGAAGAAACTTGGGCTCGGTAAGCGGGTACTGGCGTGTGCTGCCAGTGCTGCGACGTTACTGACCGGAACTACAGCATTGTCCGGACTGACAACGCTGGGAAGCATGGCGGCATCTGCTGCGTCTTATGACAACTACGCAAAGCTGCTGCAGTACTCCATGTATTTTTACGACGGCAATATGTGCGGCTCTGATGTGGGAAGTGCCTCCCAGTTTGACTGGAGAGATAACTGCCACGGCAGCGATGAAGTGGACGGCGGCTTCCACGATGCAGGCGATCACGTAAAGTTTGGTCTGCCGGCTGGCTACACCGCTTCTACTCTGGGCTGGGGCTATTATGAATTCAAGGACAGCTATGATGCACTGGGACAGACAGCTCATTTGCAGGCACTGACCGATCGCTTCTGTGACTTCTTCAAGGCAAGCACAAAGCTGAGCGGCGATACCGTAACCAGCTTCTGCTATCAGGTAGGCGTAGGACAGGCTGACCACGATGTCTGGTGCTCTCCGGAGTCCCAGAATGACCAGAGTCTGCGTACTGCTTACTGGACTTCTGATGATGCCAGTGACATTGCCGCAGAATATGCAGCAGCACTGGCTGTCAACTACATCAACTTCGGCAACGCAGAAGACCTGAAGTATGCAAAGGCACTGTACAATTATTCTATCAAGACCAATAAGGCAAATTGTCCGGAGGCTGAAAACTTCTACAGATCTTACGATTACTATGACGATCAGGCATGGGCAGCTGGCTGGCTGTATCTGGCAACCAAGGACAGCACCTACAGCTCGTTCCTGGACAAGTTCATGAACGACACCAATGCCGGTAAGTCCGGTCAGTCTGGCTGCAAGTGGGGCGTATACTCCACCATGTGCTGGAATAATGTCAGCCTCGGTGCTGCGATCCTCCAGAGTGAGATCACCGGCGATGCAATGGACTGGGCAAAGGTCACCACATATCTGAACGGCAAGTGCACCAGCGAAAGCACATATTACTGCGAAAGCGACTGGGGCAGTGCACGTTATAACACCGCACTGCAGATGGCAGCACTGGCTACCACGAAATATTCCGCAAAGAGCGGCATGGATTATTCCAGCTGGTGCAAGGCACAGATGGGCATGATCCTGGGCAACAACCCGAAGAATGTGAATTTCGTTGTCGGCATGGACAGCAATTCTGCAAAGTATCCGCACCACAGAGCTGCATCCGGCTATCAGAGCTTTGACGAAATGAAGGGCAGAACCGACTACAGCAGCAATGGCCACACGCTGGTCGGTGCTCTGGTCGGCGGTCCGGCAGACTCCAACTTCACTTATACTGACTCTGTAAACGACTATCAGGCAAACGAAGTTGCCCTGGACTATAACGCAGGTCTGGTCGGTGCAGCAGCAGGTCTGTATTCTATTTACAAAACCGGTTCTGTAGACTCCAGCATTGAAGGTGTCAGCGGCAGCATTGTTACCACCACCAAGGCAACAACTATCACCACCAAGGCAACAACTACCACCACCAATAAGCCGGTGACTACAACCACAACACAGGCTACTACCAAGCGGAATATCACAACCACTACAATTGCCACTGCCGCTCCGTCCGGCGGTAAGACTGCAAACATCACCACCGGTACACAGGTTGGTACTGACGGTGACAAGCAGATGTATGCAGAATTTGCTCCCAACGGTGCAAAGACTGCGACTCTGTACTACAAGGTCAAGACCAGCGACACCAACTCCAGCGGTGCATTCGGCACATGGACAGGCTCCTGGGTGCAGGAAGACTTTGAGGTTACCGTTGGTGCAAACGGTGAGTGCAAGGTGTCCTACAACATTCCGTCCAACGTTGGTGCAACTGTCAAGGCAATGGTCTTTTATCCGGACGCAAGCAGCGTTGAGATCGAAAAGGTCGTTCTGGACGAAAGCAGCACACCGGTCACCACAACTGTTGCTACCAGTGGAAATACTTCCGGCGGCGGCAAGAATGCCAATATCACCACCGGCACACAGACTGGTACCGCAGGCGACAAGCAGCTGTACGCAGAATTTGCTCCCAATGGTGCAAAGACTGCAACTCTGTATTACACCATTTCCACCAAGGACACCAACTCCAGCGGTGCATTCGGCACATGGACCGGTTCCTGGGAACAGACTGACTTTGAGGTTAGCGTTGGTGCAAATGGTCAGTGCAAGGCAACTTATAACATTCCGTCCAATGTAGGTCAGACTGTCAAGGCAATGGTCTTCTATCCGGACGCAAGCAGCGTCAAGATCGACAAGGTCGTTCTGGACGAGGGAAGCAGCAGCAACCCGACAACCAATGCAACTACTACCAAGCATAACCCGACTACAACTGCTACTACTGCTGCGGCAAGCGGCGATGACAAGACTGCAAACATTACAACCGGCACACAGACTGGTACCGCAGGCGACAAGCAGCTGTACGCAGAGTTTGCTCCCAACGGTGCAAAGTCTGCAACGCTGTACTACACCATTTCTACCAAGGACACCAACTCCAGCGGTGCATTCGGCACATGGACTGGTTCCTGGGAACAGACTGACTTTGAGGTCAATGTTGGTTCGAACGGTCAGTGCACCGCAGACTATGTGATCCCGTCCAACGTGGGTCAGACTGTCAAGGCAATGGTCTTCTATCCGGATGCAAGCAGTGTCAAGATCGACAAGGTCGTTCTGCACTACGGCAACGTAACACCGGGCACTACTACTGCAAAGCCTTCCAGCGGCGGTAAGTATACCAAGGATATTAATAAGGCAATTGTTTATGATGAACTGCCGGCAGGCGATAAGATGTTGGGCTGGAAGTGGTCCGATCTGGGCGTTCCGGCAGGCGAAAAGGTCACCAAGGTTGAGATCAACCTCTCCACCAGCAAGAAGCAGATCGGCAAGTGGCAGGGTGCATTCGGTTCTTCTACCAGCGTGGCTCCGGATTACTGGACACAGTCCGAGGATATGGAACAGACCATCAGCGGAAAGACCGGCAGCATCGTATGGGATGTGGATTCTGCAACTTCTGCGATCATTCAGACCCAGTACGGCGGCGAACTGAAGTTCGGCGTATGGTGGATCGACTGCAACAAGTTCACTATCGATTCTATCACAGTTTACACAGACGCTTACAACGGCAGCGGTCAGATCACTACCACTGTATCTACAACCAAGGCAACTACCAACAAGACCACCGCTTCCACCACAACTACCACCAAGAAGACAACCACCGCTACCAACGGTCCGAAGCCGAGCGTAAAGGCAAGCCTGTACGGTGACGTAAATCTGGACGGCCGTGTGGACATCACAGACGCAGTTCTGCTGAACAAGAAGGTTGCCGGCGTGGTAATCCTGAACGACCAGCAGTATGCAAATGCTGACTGCTGCACCGATGACGGTGTTGGTCAGGCAGATTCGACGGTACTGCTCCAGTTCCTCGTTTCGATCGTAAGGACTCTGCCGGCTGAGGGTTAATCTCTGTCAAAAATCGGCAATTTTCACAAAAAGGATACGGGCAAATTTTGCCTGTATCCTTTTTCTTTTCTGTTTTTTCCGAAAAATCTGTCGTTACATATGGCAAGTTGCACAAAAAGCATGGAAACTGTTTAGCATGTTTTACTGAAATTTGAAAATCTACTTTACAATGAATTTTTCATGTGCTATAATAAATGAAACGAGAAAGATATGCCCTGTAAGGGATAGTTGCGTCTGAATCCTATCCGGTGCGGCGTATATCTGCCGGCGTGTTCGGCGAAAACAATCGTTGAAAGTGGAACATGCGTACCCTTGTTCCAACATCAAAAAATCTCTAATTTTCAAGGAGGATATTTATGCTGAAGAAAAAACTCGGCAAGAAGGCACTTGCCTTCGCTTCTGCTGCAGTGATGGCAGTTTCTGCTACCGCTACAGGTCTGACTGCACTGTCTATGACAGCGTTCGCAGGCGAGGAGCTGGGCGAAGGTACCTTCGAAAACGGAAAGGGCTTGCCTTGGCACATTTGTGAAAACGCAACTGCTGTCATGAAGTTCGACATCACCGACGGTATCTATGCGATCAAGCTGGAAAACATCGGTGGTACTGCAAACGGCGGTGAAAGCCGTTGGGACTGCCAGTTCCGTCACAGAAATCTTACCATTGAAAGCGGTCACACCTATCGTATTACCTACAGCGTAAACCCATCTAACAGCGGTCACATGTACGCAAAGCTGGGCAACATGTCAAAGGACGATCAGGAACTGTGGCACAGCAATGGTGACGAACTGTCCCTGTCTTACGAAGAAGGTCTGACACAGGAACAGCTGGAAGAAAAGCTGAAGAGTGCTTCCAAGACCGGTAACAAGGTAGACTACGGTCAGGGCTGGGATGCTTGGTACAACAAGGAATATCCGGCAAACCAGTGGACCACAGTTGCTTATGAATTCCAGGCTACTGAAACCGTTAAGGGTACCGCAGAATGGACCTTCCACATGGGCGGTCAGGGTAACTACGCGAAGATGGACTGCTTCCCGAAGGATACCATCATCCGGTTCGACAACCTGGCACTCATCGATATGACCGATGATGCATCTGACTATCAGGCAGAAGCTGCTTATGAGCCGACCGGCGTTGAAGTAAACCAGGTTGGTTACTATCCGAATGGTAAGAAGGTTGCAACTGTTGTTCTGTCCGAAGGTGATACTACCAAGTATGACTACGAGATCAAGGACGCAAGCGGCAGCGTTGTTTACAGCGGCACTACCGACGGCAACACCAAGTATGATGAACTTGGTGCTTGGGATTACACCCAGCAGATCGACTTCACAGATTTCACTACAGAAGGCAAGGGCTACACCCTGACTGTTGCCGGCAAGACTTCTAAGAGTTTTGACATCGACAAGAACCTGTATGAAAAGCACCACGACAAGAGCATGCTGACCTATGCACTGAACTACTTCTATCAGAACCGTGCAATGGATACTGAAGACAAGTACATTCCGTCTCCGCAGAGCCAGGAAGGCAGCAAGAAGACTCTGGCTCGTAAGGATTCTCAGCACTGGCCGACTGATAACGCTTACATCGCAGACAAGTGGGTTTACATCTACACCTCCAAGCCGTCCTACAGCCAGTCCATTAACGTAGCTGGCGGTTGGTTCGACGCTGGTGACTATGGTAAGTACGTTGTAAACGGCGGTATCTCTCTGTGGACTCTGATGAACATGTATGAGAGATCTCTCATGGTAGGCAAGGCTGACAAGTTCGGCGATAACTCCACCGTTATGTCTATTCCGGAAGCAGGAAACGGTACTCCGGATATTCTGGACGAGTGCAAGGTAGAACTGGACTTCTTCCTCGAAATGATGCGTGACGATGGTATGGTATACCACAAGGCTCACGACTACAAGTGGACCGGTCTGGCTGTTGCTCCGTATGACAAGAACGAAGGCGACAAGGAAAACAAGGCTCCGATGCGAATCGTTAAGCCGGTTACCTATGCAGCAACTCTGAACGCTTCTGCAACATTTGCACAGGCAGCTCGTCTGTTCAAGGATTACGATGCAGCTTATGCAAAGACCATGGAAGATGCAGCAATCAAGACCTATGCAGCAGCACAGAAGAACTTCAAGAAGTTCTCTGGCTGGGGTGGCGACACCAAGGGTGAAGGCGGTATCTCTGCTGACCTCATGTATGCTCCGCTGGATCAGAACAAGGGCGGTGGCCCGTACGGTGACACCGAAGTCAGCGACGAATTCTACTGGGCAGCTTGCGAACTGTACATCACAACAGGCGACAAGACCTATTATGATGAACTGATGAAGTATGGTACCAACGCTTATGGTACTGACAACGCAAAGGCTCTGGAAATCTCCACAACTCTGGTTGGTGGTGAAAACAACGGTTCATTCTCCCTGTTCACATGGGGTACTCTGAACTCCGTTGGTTCTATCTCCCTGTATGTAAATTCTCAGGCTATGCTGGATAAGGGCCTGCTGACTCAGGATGAAGTAAACACCCTGAAGGCAGAAGTTCTGAAGGCAGCTGACTCCATTCTGGAAGTACAGGACAAATCTGCATATGGTATCCCGTATGTAGGTCATGACTATGATACCACTGTATGGAAGTACAATGCTGCTTCCGGTACAGGCGATTCTGAAACCAAGACTCTGAGTGGCGGTTACGAATGGGGTTCCAACTCCATGGTAATCAACAACTCTATGGCACTGGCTCTGGCATATGACGCATCTAAGGAAGTAAAGTACATTGACGGTGTTACCACTTCAATGGACTACCTGATGGGTCGCAACCCGCTGGAACAGGGTTATGTAACCGGTTACGGTGAACACTCTACCACTTACCCGCACCACAGATGGTGGTCTGGTCAGCTGAACAGCGACGACTTCCCGTATGCTCCGTACGGCGTTCTGTCCGGTGGTCCGAACTCCAACATGGAAGACCCGATGGTTCAGGGTCAGGGCTACAAGGTAGGTTCTATCGCTCCGATGAAGTGCTATCTGGATAACGTAGAAGCATGGTCTGTAAACGAGTGCACCATCAACTGGAACTCTCCGCTGTGCTGGGTTGCTTCCTTCCTGGATGACGAAGCTCCGTACATCGAACGTGATCCATCTTCTACTACTACAGCTACTTCTTCTACCGACACAAAGGATACAACTACAACAACCGCTGCTACTACCGCAGCTTCCACTGATGCAAGCGATGCTACTACAGATGCAAGCAACGCTTCCACAACTGACAGCAATGCTACCACCACCAGCGTAACTGCTGCATCCATCACTCCGGGTCAGCTGCTGCTGGGTGATACCAATCTGGACGGCGCTGTAGACGTTACAGACGCAGTTCTGCTGAACAAGAAGGCTGCAAATGTTGTAACCTTCAACGCACAGCAGATGCTGAATGGTGACTGCTACGATCAGAACGGTGAAATCGACGGCAACGACGCAACAGCTCTGCTGAAGTTCCTCGTTCACATTCTGAAGGGTCTGCCGGAAAACTCCAGCATGAACGCATAATGAAATCGTTGCTTTAAACGAGTTTCACAAATAAAAAAGGCACTGCGGCTGCATGGCTGCGGTGCCTTTTTTGCTAAGGCAATACCGCACAAAGAGCGTCTGGCGACTTTGCACGCCATCTGCTTGCAAATTTTCCGTCATATTTCACAAAAATGCTCGTGAATACATCAAGTATTCACTCCGCTTTTTGTTTCATCTGACGAAAAATTTGACGACGCATCTGTCGCACAATCTTTGTGCGGTATTGCCCTATCTACAGAAAATGTCGAAATTTCCTATTGACAAATCAACGCGAATCTTGTATAATAAAAACAGAGCAATGCTCTGCAAAATACCTTATACCTTATCAAGAGTGGTGGAGGAACAGGTCCTGTGAAGCCCGGCAACCAATCGCTGATGCGATACGGTGCCAATTCCTGCGGTATAACCGAGAGATGAGGGGTTTGTACAAAAAATTTTGGACACCCTATACGGGTGTCTTTTTTTTGATACTTTTCCCAACGACACAGAAAGGAAGAATTTTATGGCAAGAACTTTATTTACATCAGAATCTGTGACAGAAGGACATCCGGATAAGATCTGCGACCAGATTTCTGACGCAGTGCTGGACGCAATTCTGGAACAGGACAGCAAGGCTCGCGTAGCGTGTGAAACCATTGTGGAAACCGGCATGGTGCTCTGCATGGGCGAAATCTCCACCACTGCCAAGGTGGACATTCAGCAGATCGCACGGGACGTGATCGTAGACATCGGCTACGACAGAGCCAAGTACGGTTTCGACGGCTACACCTGCTCCGTTTTGCAGGCGATCAACAAGCAGTCACCGGATATTGCTATGGGCGTTAACGATGCTATCGAAACCAGAGGCGGCGAATCTACCGAAACGGGTGCCGGAGATCAGGGCATGATGTTTGGCTATGCCTGCGACGAAACACCGGAACTGATGCCGCTGGCAATTTCGCTGTCCCATAAGCTTTGCAAGAAGCTGGCAGAACTGCGGAAGAATAAGACACTGACCTATCTCCGTCCGGACGGCAAGGCACAGGTGACTGTGGAATATGACGGGGACAAGCCGGTTCGTGTGGACACCGTTGTCATTTCCACCCAGCATGCCGCAGATGTATCGCTGGAAACCATTCGCCGCGATATGATGCACTATGTGATTCCGGCAGTGATTCCGGCAGAACTGCTGGACGAAAACACCAAGTATTTCATCAACCCCACCGGTCGCTTTGTTGTCGGCGGTCCGCAGGGTGACAGCGGTCTGACCGGACGGAAGATCATCGTAGACACTTACGGCGGCACGGCTCGTCACGGCGGCGGTGCATTCAGCGGTAAGGATCCGACGAAGGTGGACCGTTCCGGTGCGTATGCTGCACGGTATATCGCCAAGAATATCGTGGCTGCCGGTCTGGCAAAACGCTGTGAAGTACAGCTGGCTTATGCGATCGGCGTGGCACATCCGGTTTCCGTTCTGGTGGATACATTTGGCACCGGCACAGTTTCCGAGGAAGCCCTTTCCAAGGCAGTTCTGGACGTGTTCCAGCTGACACCGGACGGCATTATCCGCATGCTGGATCTGCGGAAGCCGCAGTACCGGAAGCTGGCTGCTTATGGTCACATGGGTCGTGAAGATCTGGGCGTTGCGTGGGAACGCAAGGACAAGGTCGATGCACTGAAGGCTGCTGTAGCAAAGTTTCAGTAAGTAATCCGCAAAGCATTATGCAAAAGGCTTTTCTCCCCAAACAGGAGAAAAGTCTTTTTTGCAAATTTTTTCGAAAAAAGTGTGACCTTTTCGCCGGAACGGTGTCTATATAAGTGAAACGCTGTAACAAGTATTCCAGACAGCTTCACGCCTCTGTGCAATTTCTCCTAAGGAAATACTGAATAAAGCCCGTCTGACGGCTTTATGCAGTGTTTCCATAAGCACAGAGGTTGATATACTCATTCCCAAGACATTGCTCTGCTTCTTCTCCGAGGCAGGGCATTGTTGTTTCCTTTTATAAGAGATCGGCAGGCATTCCCCGCAGCAATGCCCCCAGCTGTTCCACCTGCTGTGCCATGCGTTCAGCGTTGGATTCCGGCAGAAATGTGGTGGCATAGTCGTAAACCGCCAGCCCGTCTGTGCCGTCGGTTTCCAGCACCTGCGTTGCCTGCCGGACAGGCAAGTCCCACTGTGTCGTCCATTCCATACTGCCGGAACCTGCCCACTGGTCAACTTTGCCGTACTTGTGAGTGCCGATGCCGATCACCAGCGAAACGCTGTCATAGGTGACAGTCTGCACCCATTCTGTGACAGTTTCGGAAAAGGGAGCGGCTTCGTTTTCGAAGCCGAAGTATACCTGTGGGATCAAAACGTCACAGTAGCCGGCTTCACTGCCCCAGCGGCGGACATCGGCATATTGTTTGGTATAGTTTCCGTCCATGGTGCCCTGCGGACTGATGCTCAGCAGCAGCTCCGGTGATTTTGCCTTGACAGTGCTGTAAATTTGCTGTATCATTTCGTTGACTTGGGAGAGCCGGAACTGGTTCAGGTTGTCCGCCTTGACATCTGCAAAGGCGGCGGCATCAAAGGCGGTTTCTGTAGTGGGGTAGAAGTAGTCGTCCAGATGAATCCCGTCCACCTCGTATTGCTGTACGATTTCCGCCACCCCGTCGGCGATCAGCTGCCGTACTTCCGGATAAGCCGGATTCAGCCACCAGTAATCGCCGACCTTGCAGAGATAGGTGCCGTTTTTCTGGCTGTCGCGGTACCACTGCCCGATCTGGTAACGATCAGAGAGGGCACCCATGCCGGCATCATTTTGCAGCCGCAGGGGATTGATCCAGCCGTGAACAGACAGGTGCAGCCGGTGTGCCTCCTCCAGCAGAATGGGAAGCGGGTCGAAATCTCCTACTGCTGCCGCTGGGGGAAATAACTGGGAGCAGTAATAGGCATCACCGAAGGCACGGAGATGCAGGTATACCGTGTTGATGCCCATATCTGCCGCCTGCTGGAATCGCTGATGCATACTCTCCCGAAATTGTTCTGCCGTTTTTCCCGCAAGAGTGTCGGCGTAGTCCAGATAGGGAAACCACATGCCGTAGGTGGTCTGGTAGTTGCAGACTGCTGCGGTGTCCGGCGTTTTCGTAGGGCAGGGTGTGGTGCCGCTTGCCACGTGCAGTTGTTGTACCTGCTGGACATGCTTGGTCAGGTCGTCGCAAAAGGCGGCGTTTTCCGGTACGTGGTGTTCGGACTGTACCGTGCAGCCGCCGAGGGAAACCAGCAGAAAAAGAGTGAGAAATCGTGTGATCTTGTGTGTCATATGTGCGTAACCTCCGAAAACAGCGAAAATATCGCAAAAAAACTTGTGGAAATACAGCGAATCACCGAAAAGAAAAAATCGCCTTGCATTGCCCTATAAAAAATGTTATAATAAAAGTATGTTTCTGATTGCGAAAAAATGCATGGCTTGTTCGGAACGGCCGGCAGAGAAAAGGAGAATTTTTATGTTATCGGATATCGAAATTGCACAGAATGCAGAAATGTATCCCATTGGCAAGATCGCTGCGGAGCTGTCTATTTCAGAGGAGGACATTGAGTACTACGGACACTACAAGGCAAAGCTGTCGGAGCAGCTGTTCCAGAAGCTGGACAGCAAGCCGAACGGCAAGCTGATTCTGGTGACTGCCATTAACCCCACGCCGGCAGGCGAGGGCAAGACGACCGTCAGCGTTGGTCTGGCAGACGCACTGCATCAGATCGGCAAGAAAACAGTTCTGGCACTGCGGGAACCGTCTTTGGGACCGGTGTTCGGCATCAAGGGCGGAGCAGCCGGCGGCGGCTATGCACAGGTAGTTCCCATGGAGGACATCAACCTGCACTTCACCGGTGATATGCATGCCATTACATCGGCAAACAACCTGCTCTGTGCGATGCTGGACAACCATATGCAGCAGGGCAACGTGCTGCGGATCGACCAGCGTCGCGTCATGCTCAAGCGTGTGCTGGACATGAATGACCGTGCTCTCCGGAACATTGTCATCGGTCTGGGCGGCAAGGTAGACGGCATTCCCAGAAGCGACAGCTTCCAGATCACTGTAGCTTCCGAAGTCATGGCAATTCTCTGTCTGGCTTCTGATCTGGCAGACCTGAAAGAACGTCTGGGCAAGATCCTGGTGGCATACGATCTGGACGGCAATCCGGTTTATGCCAAGGATCTGGGGGCAAACGGTGCCATGACAGCTCTGCTGAAAGATGCACTGAAGCCGAATCTGGTACAGACTCTGGAACACACGCCGGCACTGATCCACGGCGGCCCGTTCGCCAATATTGCCCACGGCTGTAACTCGATCCGTGCTACCAAGCTGGCACTGAAGCTGGGTGATTACTGCGTTACCGAAGCAGGCTTTGGCTCTGATCTGGGTGCTGAAAAATTCTTTGACATCAAGTGCCGCTACGGTGGTCTGAAGCCGGACTGTGTGGTTCTGGTGGCAACTGTCCGTGCCCTGAAATACAACGGCGGCGTTCCCAAGACGGAACTGACTACCGAGAATCTGGACGCTCTGAAAAAGGGCATTGTCAACCTCCAGGTGCACATTGAAAACATGAAGAAGTACGGCGTGCCGGTAGTGGTTGCGATCAACCGCTTCCAGTGCGACACCGATGCAGAACTGCACTTCATTCAGGAATTCTGCGAGAGTCTGGGTGCAGAGTTTGCACTAACCGAAGTATTCGCCAAGGGCGGAGCAGGCGGCAAGGAACTGGCAGAAAAGGTCTGCAAAACGATCGAAACCAAGCCGTCCGACTTCCACGTATTGTATGACACCGAACTGTCTGTGGAAGAAAAGGTGGAGAAGATCGCTAAGGAAATCTACCGTGCAGACGGCGTGACCTTTACTGCACCGGCAAAGAAAGCACTGGCACAGATCAACGCACTGGGCTGCGGCAATCTGCCGGTCTGCGTGGCAAAGACACAGTATTCCCTGTCGGACGATGCTGCCAAGCTGGGCAAGCCGGAGCATTTTACCATTACTGTCCGTGACGTGACACTGTCCAACGGTGCCGGCTTTGTGGTAGTGCTCACCGGCAACATCATGACCATGCCGGGACTGCCGAAGGCACCGTCTGCCCTGAAGATCGACTGTGACAACAACGGCAATATCACCGGTTTGTTCTAATCGAAGGAGATGCACAGACGTGTTGAAAATACAGAAAACAACGGCTTCTCCGGCGGAAACCGTCGCCTTTGCGGAGCAGGTAGGCAAGCGGCTGCATGCCGGTGATGTGATCGCCTATTTCGGCGGGCTGGGTGTGGGAAAAACTACCTTTACCCGCGGGCTGGCGAAAGGCATGGGGCTGCCGGACGTGGTGTCTTCTCCCACATTTGCCATTGTGCAGGAGTACCACGGCAGCGGGCTGTCGCTCTACCACTTTGACATGTACCGCATCGAGGGGGCAATGGATCTGGAATCTACGGGCTTCTACGACTATCCGCTGGACGAGGGCGTGTTTGCCATTGAGTGGTCGGAGAACATCGTGTCGGAACTGCCGGCAGGCTGCCTGCAGATCACCATTGAACGGCTTTCTGATGCGGCACGGCAGATCACAATAGAAGGAGATGAGCGTTTTGCGGATCTTGGGGATTGATACTTCCGGAAAAGTTGCCGCTGCGGCTCTGTATGACAGCGAAGCCGGCTGCCTGCTGGCACAGCAGTCTGTTTATACCAAGCGTACCCATTCGCAGGTGATCCTGCCGCTGGCAGAGCGTCTGTTGGCAGATACCGGTTTGCAGTGGCAGGACGTAGACGGCTTTGCCGTGGCAAAGGGTCCGGGGTCTTATACCGGTCTGCGTATCGGCATCGCCGCCGTGAAAGCCATGGCGTATGCCCTGCAAATTCCCTGTGTGGGAATCTCCACGCTGGAGGGACTGGCGTGGCAGAATCTGTCGTGGCAGGGCGTGATTTGCAGCGTGATGACGGCACGGCAGGCTCTGGTCTATGCCGGACTGTATCGCAGCGACGGAACTACAGTTACAGCTCTCCGTCCGGACGGCATGCAGCCGGTGGCAGAACTGTCGGAACAGCTGGCGGCTCTGGGAGAACCAGTGCTGCTGGTGGGCGATGCAATGGAGGAGATTCCCGCTGCGGCGTTTCTGCATGCCGCTTCGCCGGCGACAAAACTGCAAAACGGTGTCGGCATCTGTCTGGCAGCAGCACAGGCGGCATGGCAGACACCGGAGGAACTGTTTCCGGAATATTTGCAGCTGGTCAAGGCGGAAAAGGACTTGCAGGAAAAGCAAAGGGCAAAGTGACTTTATGTACACGGAAATCAATTTTCAAAAATGTGTTGATTTAAATTGTGCCAAATTATGAAGTTTGACAAGTGAGGCTCCCCTGAAAGGGGAGCTGGCAGTGCGTAGCACTGACTGAGGGGTTTCCACTTATGCCGGAAACGCCATAAAAGGATTTTACGAAAAAACCTCTCCACCGCCTAACGGCGGTCCCCCTCGTACTGAGCGGTCCCCTCTGCCCTGCGGGCATCTCCCCACCCCGTGGGGAGTCACCCCTTTCGGGGGAGGCTATCATGAAAATTGATTTCCGTGCTTTATGTAGTATTTCCCTTGCAATTGTCAAATAAATATGGTATAATGAATGCATGGCAACGCGGTATTTGTGGAGTGCTGCCATATCTCAGAACAAAGGAGTCAGAAGAACATGAAGATTTGGATTGGATGCGACCACGCCGGTTACGAGCGAAAGCAGGAAGTGATCGCACTGCTGAAAGAACGGCAGTTGGAAGTGGAGGACTGTGGCTGTGACGGAGAGAGAGCCGATTATCCGGTGATTGCCAAGGCAGTTGGTGCCGCAGTAGCATCGCACTCCGGTGACATGGGAATTCTGATTTGCGGCACAGGCATTGGCATGTCGATCGCTGCCAATAAGATCCGCGGCGTTCGTGCTGCACTCTGTGCAGATGCGTTTTCTACCAAGTATACCCGTCTGCACAATGATGCCAATGTGATGTGCATGGGTGCCCGCACACTGGGCAGCGGTCTGGCACTGGAATTGGTGGAGATCTTTCTGGATACCCCGTTTGAGGGCGGCAGACACGAAAAACGTGTGCATATGATCACAGAACTGGAACAGGAATGGTAACACAGGAGGAAAAAAATTATGGCAGGAATTCATGTAGTAGATCACCCGCTGGTGCAGCATAAGATCTCACTGATGCGGGATAAAATGACAGGCGTAAAGGAATTTCGGGAACTGACTTCGGAAACGGCAATGCTGATTTGCTATGAGGCAACCAGAGATCTGCCGATGAAGGAAATCACGATCGAAACACATCAGGGAATCGCAAAGACCAAGGTCATCTCCGGCAGAAAGCTGGCATTCGTGCCGATTCTCCGTGCAGGTCTGGGACTGGTTGACGGCGTGACTTCGTTGATTCCGGCGGCAAAGATCGGTCATATCGGCATTTTCTGCGAGCCGGGCACACATGATGCAGTGAAGTATTATTCCAAGATGCCGGACGATATTGCAGAACGGGAAGTTATCGTAGTAGACGCGATGCTGGCAACCGGTACTTCTGCGATCGCAGCGATCAAGGATCTGAAGGAAATGGGTGTCAAGAGCATTAAGTTCCTGTGCATTCTGGCTTGTCCGGAGGGACGCGATGCCCTGCTGGCAGCACATCCGGACGTGGACATCTACTGCGGCGGCGTGGACGAAAGCCTGAATGAAAAGGGCTATATCGTTCCGGGTCTGGGTGATGCCGGCGACCGTATTTTCGGCACAAAGTAAAGGGCAATACCGCACAAAGCCCGCCTGACGGTTTTGTGCGGACAACATCTGAAATAGATTTCAAAAAAACCGCAGCGGAGAGAATCGCTCTTTCCGCTGCGGTTTTTGTTGTTAGATAAGCAGACGCTTATTCATATTTTGCAATGATTTCCAGAGAAACCTCTTTTCGGGTGCGTCTGGTGTCCATTGCACTTTTCTCAATGTAACGGTGTGCAGCTTCTTCCGACATGCCTTGTTCCGTGATCAGCAGGAACTTTGCACGGGAAACGTACCGCAGTTCCTCTAACTTGGCACGAAGCTTGTTGTTTTCCTTTTGCAGCCCCAGCAAACGATGGCGGAAGGCACTTCCCATGCGGATCGCCTGTAACAGTTCCTGCTTGTTCAGCGGCTTGGGAACCACACAGACTCCGTAGTCACTGGTGCGATTGGTCATTTCCTCTGCCAGATCTGCCTTGCAGATCAGAATGACACCGGAACATGTGGACTCACAGAGTTTCACTGCCAGCTGGTGTCCGAATTCGTCTTTCAGTGGCGTGTTGATCAAAATCAGGTCAAAGTCATCATGGGGAATCATGCGTCTTGCTTCGCTGCCGCTGGAGATGACTGCAACGGAGCCGCAGCCACAGGCTTTCAAAAAGCTGGTGACACTGTCCAGTCCTTTTTCAGAGCCGGAGATCATTAACGTGCGTTCTGAATACACCGTTGTGTTTCCTCCTCTTTTTCAGATTGCAGTTTTCCGGCTGCTCAAAAATATCGGTCGAAGCAGAATGCTTCCGGATCTTTTGCCAGATGATAGGCATCGACTTCTTTCTGCATTGCCGCGGAAAAATCGTGGAGAATTGCCTTGGGCACAGTGTTACGGACAAATTCGCTTTCCAGTGCCAGCTGGATAGATTCTTCCAGGGAGTGGGGGAGTGTGGGAATGGCAGAATTTTCATTTGCTGCATTCATGTTGTCGGACAGTTCCTCGTTGTTCTGGATTCCTGCCATGCCGGCACTCAGCAGCATCTGGAATGTGATGTACGGATTGCAGTATGCGTCAGCAGAACGGAATTCAATGGAGCCGTCCCGACCCGGAGCATACAGCAGCTGTACCAGCGGAATGCGGTTTTCCTCGGACCAGTTGATGCGGGAGGGTGCCGCACGATAGCCGAAGCGGTCGTAGGAGTTGATCGTGGGGTTGGAGAACATGGTGAATTCCCGTACCCGATTGAGGATTCCGGCAATAAAGGCTCTGCCCTCCGGGGTGAGGGCTTCGTGGCTGTTGCCGAAAATGCTCTTGTCGTCTTTCTTGATGCACAGGGTGATCTTCAGCCCGCTGCCGCTGCAGTCCTTGAACGGCTTCGGCATAAACGAAGCGTAGAAGCCATTCTGTGCCGCAATGGTCTTGACTACGGTCTTGTAGTGAGCCATGTTGTCGGCAGCTGTCAGCGGATTGCTGCATGCGAAGTCGATCTCGTTTTGTCCGGGGCCGTGCTTGTGGCAGGAGGTGGTAGGGTTCAGTCCCATTTCCTCCAGCGACAGGCAGATCTCGCGGCGGGTGTTTTCGCATTTGTCCAGCGGAGCCACGTCCAGATAGCCACCCTGATCGCAGGGCTTCTTGGTGGGCTTGCCCTCCATGTCGGTTTCGAACAGGTAGAACTCGCAGCGGGTGCCCATTTCACACTGATAGCCCTGATTCTGAAGGGACTTCATGGCTTCCCGCAGATTGCGGCGAAGATCGCCCTCGTAGGGAGTGCCGTCCATGTGGTACAGTTTACAGAAGAAACGTACCACACGACCGGACTGGGGCCGCCACGGCAGAATGGACAGGGTAGAGGTGTCCGGTTTCAGCAGCAGGTTCTGGTGCGATGCTTCCAGCAGTCCGGTGGCATTGAACGGAATGCCGTCTGTAATGGCACGGTGCAGTTCCCGTGGCATGATGGCAATATTTTTCATATTTCCAAACGTGTCGCAAAAGGTCATGCGAATGAATTTTACGTCATTTTCCTCGATGAAGTCGGATAGGTCAGTTTCAGAAAAAAACATATGATACCTCCTGAAAGTATACTATTTTTAGTATACAATATATGTTTCTTGATAAAGCAATTAGAATGTGTACAATGTGTAAAAAAACGAATTCTGTATTGAAAAAGATAAGAAACTATGGTATAATGTAAATAGAATAATAAAAATCTTTTTATGAAGAACTTAAAAAGACATATATTGAAAGTCGTATTTCAAAGCTTTATGAGAGGTTATCAATGGAAAATCTGAAATTTAAGGATATAAGGCAATACCGCACAAAGAGCGTCTGGCGACTTTGCACGCCATCTGCTTGCAGATTTTCCGTCATATTGCCCAGAAATCCCTTGCAATACGACTGCGTTCGAGGCAGGATTCTGCCCGAGAACAAAGGAGTGTCGCACTAAGATAAATTGCGACCGGCAGTATGCCTGCGGAATTTTTATGCAATCTGCCGAAAAATCTGACTACGCATCTTACGCACAAGCTTTATTCAGTGTTTCCTTAATCAGTCGAGGTGATCTTTATGAAAAAACTGTTTTGTATTGGATTGATCGGAACAATGCTGCTGTCGGGCTGTGCCGGCGGAAACGCATCTTCGCAGGAGCGTGCTGAAACCAAGCCGGCAGAAACCAGTATTGCAGAAATAGACATGGCAGAGGGCGAAGGACTGAATGCCATTGTTTACAACGGGACATGCTACTACGGTGTGGCGTTTTACGGTTCGGAATCGTATGTGCCGTCTGACGCAAAGCTGTTGGGAAAGGCGGCAGACTCCAGCGAGTGTCTGAGCATTTCCCTTTATGAGCAGACACCTGTGCCGACAGAGGAATTGCAGACCAACTGTGCTGACCCGGGAACTGACGTTTATGCCGTATTCGGGAATAGCGGAAATGTGATCGAGTTTTACACCTCCACGGACGGAGAACATGGCTACACCTACTACATACTGAAAGATCTGACTACTGAGATGCCGGAATATTACACTGCCGGATAAGGCAGAACAGAAACGCTGAAAAAGGGGACTGCCGCAGGGCAGTCCTTTTTCGTTGGCAAACTGAACAGTTTTTTGGAATGCAGATTGTCGAAAATCACGATTTATGCAGGCTATGCAGAAAGTACGCGGAAATACTTGCAAAAAGGTGCATTTTTTGGTATAATATAAAGGCAATACCGCACAAAGAGCGTTTGTCGACTTTGCACGCCATCTGCTTGCAAATTTCCCTTCAGAGCCTGTTTCGTATCTTCCCGCACGCATCTTGCGTGCATATTTTCCGAGATATTTCGGGAAAATACTCGAAAATCCACAAAGGATTTTCTCCGTTTTTCCCTTCATCTCTCAAAAAATCTGACGACGCAATCTGCATACGTCAGATACGAAACAGACTCTCATATTTCACAAAAATGCTCGTGAATACATCAAGTATTCACTCCGCTTTTTGTTTCATCTGACGAAAAATTTGACGACGCATCTGTCGCACAATCTTTGTGCGGTATTGCCTAAAGAAAAGCAGTCACGACGGCTGTGGAAAATGACATAGAAATGAGGAATCTCCAATGAGCGATATGATAAAGGGTACCATGATCTCCTATCGTCCGGACATCAAAGTGCTGGACGCTACCATTCGGGACGGCGGACTGGTAAACAACTTTGAGTTTACAGACGACTTCGTCCGGAAGCTGTATCTGACCAATGTACGTGCCGGTGTCGATGTGATGGAAATCGGCTATCTGGCAGATCCGGAGCTGTTCGAGGAATCCAAGTTCGGCAAGTGGAAGTTCTGCCATGAAGATGCCATTCAGAAGGTACTGATCGACATTCTCGACCCGAAGATGCAGCTGGCAGTTATGGCAGACGTAGGACGTGCCAACGTGGCACGGGATCTGCCGGACAAGAAGGACAGCATTCTGGATATGGTGCGGATCGCCACCTATATCAACACCATTCCCGCAGCCATTGACATGATCGAAACCTGTACGAAAAAGGGCTATCACACCACAGTGAACATCATGGCAGTTTCCAAGGCACAGGAATCGGAACTGGAAGAAGCACTGGAAATGCTGGGCAAGA
Source organism: Ruminococcus sp. OM06-36AC (assembly GCF_003438725.1). NCBI lineage: Bacteria > Bacillati > Bacillota > Clostridia > Eubacteriales > Oscillospiraceae > Ruminococcus > Ruminococcus sp. OM06-36AC. Next base: position 121,001 of record NZ_QSTT01000001.1, on the reverse strand, counting down.
GCAGCGTGGAAGTCATCTATCTGGTAGACAGTTACGGTTCGCTGTATCCGCTGCAAATGCGTCAGCTGGCACAGCGGTATCTGGAAGCCGGCGAAAAATACGGCAAGAAGATCGGTATCCACGCCCATAATAACCAGCAGCTGGCATTTGCCAACACTACCGAGTGTGCTATGATGGGTGTCAGCTATCTGGACGCAACCATGGCTGCCATGGGACGCGGTGCCGGAAACTGTGCAATGGAACTGCTGATGGGATTCCTGAAAAATCCGAAGTATGACATCAAGCCGGTGCTGCGGTTTTTGCAGGACGAAATGCAGAAGCTGAAAAATGACGGCGTTGTCTGGGGCTATGACATTCAGTACCTGCTGACCGGTTACCTGAACCAGCATCCGCGGACGGCGATCGCATTCACCAATGAAAAGCGGCAGGATTATTTCACATTCTTTCAGGAATTGCAGGAAAATGAAGTGTGAGCCGGAGAAAATCGGATAAATGAGCAAACCGCCGGCGTACAGAAAAATCTGCGTGCCGGCGGTTTGGATTTTGATGTGGTAAGGATAATGGTGAGGAAATGCGAAGATGTTGCAAAAAAAGTAAAGTGATAATTTTTATTATCGTGCTTTTGACGCTTGGAATCACAACGATATGGATAATGATGCAGCAAAGTACAAATGCCGTTGTTTTGGAAATAGAAAATGCTGTACAGAATGATACATATTATGTGATGTCAGAACATGAACTTGCCGTGGAAGAACGTCTATTGCTGGACGAAAATCAAGTGAAATATGAAGAATATCACTGGAATCAAATTTTTGATGATTATCGGCTGTATTGTTCCCCTACACGTAAAATGTCAATCGAAGAATATTTAGAGGGCTATAAAATACAAAACATAGATGTTCATCGCACATACACGCTGCATAATTTTCATTCCGGATACATTTGGGTTGTGATTCACTTCGATGTTGTTGACAAGGACGGCAATATAATGACAGACAATCAAGGCGGTCCTAAGATGGGAACAAAATTTAAAATAGAAAAACAGAATGGAAAATGGCAAATCACAGACTTTTATGAACAGAATTTCTATGAAACAATGTCAGATAAAATCTACTATCTTCTTCCTAATTGGGATTTGACAAAGCAATAAAAGCGTTTAGAACATACTGTAAAATGCCTGCGGTGTTAGAACAGGAATCTCAGATTTTAAAAAATCAGAAACATTTCTTGTAATGATGTAATCTGCATTTGCAGATTTTGCACATTTGCTTTGAATGCAATCTTCAAAATCTTTAAATGTGGTCATTTGGATTGCATGAAGAACTTCTTCGTGTGTTGTACCAGTAACTTGCAACAAATTGCAGATTGCTGTTAAAGCATTTCTTCTAACTGCATCTGGAAGTTTGCGAAGCAGATACCAGATTGTTGTGATTGTGTGCAGTGCAATATAGCCGTCAACGGTTTCTGTGCTGCACAATTGCATTACTTTTTGTGCATCAGCATAAAAAGGCTCTCGCTTTAAAATATAATCTAAAATAATATTTGCATCAATCAAGACGACCATATTTTTCTTCCAAAGCCTCCCGTAATTCTGATTCTGCATCAAAGTTTTCAGGAAAGTTCAGATGCAGTTCTTCTAATTCGGCGAATGCCTGCTTTTTTTGCATGGCATGAGAACTTCCTTGCAGCTGTGTTAGCTGGAGCTCATCAGCCGCCAATGTAATAATTGCTTGGATTTTGCTGTCAGGCAGCTGGCGGATCAGTGCAATTGCCTGCTCTTGTATTTGTGTCATAAAAAAGCCCCCTTTTTAGAAAGTGGTGGTATGAATGACATGTGCCTTAACATTAGTATAGCATTTTTCCGAACGACTGTCAAATATACCCCAGACTTTTCATCACAAACAGCCACATCGTCAGCGAAAACGCACTGAGCAGGGTGGTCATCATCACGGCACAGGCGGTAATGGTGCCGTCATGCTTCATATTTTTCGCCATGACAAAACAGCTGCATGTGGTGGCACTTCCCAGCATCACCAGAATGGCGATCAGCTTTTCCGTGCGGAATCCCAGCCAGATCGCTGCCGGCAGGAACAGGGCACAGAACAGGAACAGCTTTGCGGCAGAAATGCCCAGCGTCAGCCCCAGCTTGCCCTTGGCATTCTCTAGCCGGAATGATGCTCCCAGTGCAATCAGTGCCAGCGGTGTCGCCATATTTCCCAGATAGGAAACCGACTTTTGCAGAATCGTCGGCTGCGGAATGTGCAGGACAGACCAGAGCATGCCCACCGCGATTCCCAGAATAATGGGATTGGTCACCACGTCTTTCAGAGTTCGCAGCAGCAGCTTCTTGGCGTTGGGAGCGTCACCGTCGTGGGGTGCCGTCAGGGATAGAATGATGACGGCGGCGATGTTGTACAGGGGTACCGTCCCCACGATCATCAGGGCAGCCATGGTGGCGTGTCCGTAGATGTTGTTGACAAAGGCGATTCCCAGAATGGCGGCACTGCTGCGGTAAGATGCCTGAATGATCTCGCCCCGTTCTGCCCAGTCTTTTCGCGGCAGGGACAGGAGAAAGGCAATGCTGATACTAAGCAGTGTGGCAAAAAAGCAGAACAGCACGAATTTGCCGTCCCACACTGTCTGAAAATCTGCCTTGGACAAGTCCATGAACAGCAGTACCGGCAGCAGTGCCTTAAAGACAAACTGGTTCAGCTTGGCGGTGGTGTGGTCGTCCAGCAGTCCGACTTTTTTCATCAGACCGCCGAATACCATCATGAGAAAGATCGGAATGGTGGCATTCAGACTGAATGAAAGATTTTGCAGGGTAGTTTGCACAGGTTTCACGTCCGTTCTATGAAATATTCAGCGGTTCCCCTAGGGGGAACATACTCTAGGCAATACCGCACAAAGATTGTGCGACAGATGCGTCGTCAAATTTTTCGTCAGATGAAACAAAAAGCGGAGTGAATACTGGATGTATTCACGAGCATTTTTGTGAAATATGACGGGAAATTTGCAAGCAGATGGCGTGCAAAGTCGCCAGACGCTCTTTGTGCGGTATTGCCTCTAGTGTAACGCATTTCGGGCGATTTGTCAAATTTGTAGGAAACGCCAAAAAACACTTCCATGTTTCATGATAATGGACAAACATTCTGTAAAAGTCAATTTGTTTTCTGTCATTGATTGACAAGGTGCAAAAAATGTGTTATAGTAAAAATATATAGAGGTTGATTTCGAGAAAGGGCTGAAAATGCATAACGAGGTGATTGTATGGATATGGACTTTCATGTGAAGAGTTACTGTCAGTTGTTCGACAAACTGCAGAAGAACGTGAAAACAGTAGAAGAACTGTTTTCGCTGCTGAAAGAGCAGATGCAGGAAATAGTGCATCTTTTTCCGCTGGGAAAGTTTGAAATCCGTTTGATCGTGGCTCCGTCTATACTGGATCCTGAGGGACAGGACGAACGGTTCTTGCTCTATGAGAATGAAGAAGGTTTTGATGAGCCTTGCTGTCGGGAACATGTGCAGATGGACGAAACCTGTAGTGCCGTTTTTGAATATTATCCCGTAAAAGGCACTGCATGGAGTCCGATACAGGAGCAAATGCTGTTGTTTCTGTCCCGTCAGTTGTTCCTGCTGCTGGAACGGGTAAAGCTGGTGCAGCTTCTGGAATGCATTGCAGTGACGGATCTGCTGACCGGTGCTCTCAACACCCGCGGCATCAACGAAACCGGCGGAAAACTGCTGGCACAGGGAAAATTGCAGGAGTATGCCTGTGCATTTCTGAACATTAAGAATTTCAATTACATCAACCGTGCCGTAGGAGCACGGCAGGGTGATATGGTGCTGCGGGAATTTGTACGGCTGGCACGGCAGAAGCTGAAACCAGACGAATATTTCGCACGCATGGGCGGCGACAACTTTGTGCTGCTGGCAAAAAAAGAACGCATGGGAATACTGCTGGAACAAATTGATTGTATGCAGGTGACGGTCCCTTACGAAAATGGCACCAAAACGTTTGACCTGCGTTCCCGTATCGGCGTTTATGATATGCGGGCGGGACAGTCTATGGGAGAAGGTCTCAATGCAGCTTCTACGGCAATGCATGCGGCGAAGATGTCCGGAAAAGCAGATCGTTTCTGCTTCGATGACCAGATGGTAGAGAATGCCCTGCGGCAGAAAGAAGTTTCCCAGATGTTTCCTAAGGCATTGGCAGATCGGGAGTTTGTGGTATACTATCAGCCGAAAGTCACCTTGGTGGACAACCAGCTCTGCGGCTGTGAAGCGTTAGTACGCTGGTTCCGTGACGGTGCTATGGTGCCGCCGATGAACTTCATTCCGGTACTGGAACGGGAAGGCAGCGTCTGCAAGCTGGACTTCTATGTGCTGGAACAGGTTTGCCGAGATGTGCGGGACTGGAAGGCGAAAGGCATCGAACCGGTGCGGATCTCTGTCAACTTTTCCAAGGTGCATCTGCAAAATCCACATCTGGCAGAAGAAATTCTGGCGGTGCTTCAGAAATACGAAATTCCTCCCAAGTATATCGAAGTAGAACTGACCGAGATGTCCGGCTATGAGAACTATGAAACCCTGCTCAATTTCGTCAGGGCAATGCGTGCCAACGGCGTGAGCACCTCTATTGACGACTTCGGTACAGGTTATTCCTCGTTGAATCTGCTGAAAGATCTGAACGTGGATATTATCAAGCTGGATAAATCGTTCCTCAGCAGCTTGGAGAATCACCGGAAAAATGATGTGATCGTCATCAAGAACATCATCAAAATGGTGAATGAACTGGACATGGAAGTCATTGCAGAGGGCGTGGAAACTGTCAAGCAGGCGGAATTCCTGCGGGGCATGCACTGCTGTATGGCACAGGGCTTCCTGTTCGACCGTCCGCTGCCTCACGACGATTTCGAAAAGCGGCTAAGCGGCGACCATGTGTACAGTCTGGAAAAAGCCGGAGCATAACAGAAAATATTGACGAATATGTGACAGCCCGCAGGTGTATGCCTGCGGGTTGTTTTGCGTTACAGATGCCGGAGACTTCTGTTTTTTCTTAAAATTTTATCCTTTCCTTTGCATCTTTTCAAAGCCGCTGTCGCAGACTTGACAACTACGCCTGTTTTTTGCTATAATAGTACAGTATAATGGAAATGTCGGATAAGGGTAGCACCGACAGGCAGCTTTATGCGGCATTTCCCTAAGGAATCGTACTTGTGAATGTATGGCTTGCCGTGTATTTGCAGTGCCAACTACGAAAGGAATGATATTGAATGGGACTGACCCTGACGGAAAAGATCCTGAAAGCACATCTGGTGGAAGGTGAAATGGTAAAGGGTTCCGAAATCGGAATCCGGATCGACCAGACCCTGACACAGGACGCAACCGGTACAATGGCATATCTGGAATTTGAGGCAATGGGCGTTCCGCGTGTACGTACAGAACGCAGCGTGGCATACATCGACCACAACACCCTCCAGAACGGCTTTGAAAATGCAGATGACCACCGCTTTATCGGCAGCGTTGCAAAGAAGCACGGCATTTATTTTTCCCGTCCCGGCAACGGTATCTGCCATCAGGTACATCTGGAGCGTTTCGGCGTTCCGGGAAAGACTCTGATCGGCTCTGACAGCCATACCCCGACTGGCGGCGGTATCGGTATGATCGCGATGGGTGCCGGCGGTCTGGACGTTGCAGTGGCAATGGGCGGCGGTACTTACTACATTACCTGCCCAAAGGTGGTAAAGGTAGAGCTGACCGGCAAGCTGTCCCCGTGGGTAGCGGCAAAAGATGTCATTCTGGAAGTACTGCGTCGCATGTCCGTAAAGGGCGGTGTCGGCAAGGTCATTGAATACTGCGGCGAGGGCGTCAAGACTCTGTCTGTTCCGGAACGTGCAACCATTACCAACATGGGTGCAGAACTGGGTGCGACCACTTCTATTTTCCCGTCGGACGAGGTGACCAAGCAGTTTCTCGAAGCACAGGGCAGAGGCGAAGTCTGGAGCGAACAGAAGGCAGATGCCGATGCAGTTTATGATGAAGAACTGCACATTGATCTGAGCGAACTGGTGCCCTTGGCTGCATGTCCGCATTCTCCGGACAATGTCAAGACCGTGGCAGAGATCGGCAAGCTGAAGATCGATCAGGTCTGCATCGGCTCCTGCACCAACTCCTCCCTGCTGGATATGATGAAAGTGGCTCATATCCTCAAGGGCAAGACTGTCAATCCGGACGTTTCTCTGGCAATCGCTCCTGGCTCCAAGCAGGTGCTGAACATGATGGCAGATATGGGCATTCTGGGCACCCTGATCGCAGCCGGTGCAAGAATTCTGGAAAGTGCCTGCGGTCCGTGCATCGGTATGGGACAGTCCCCGAACTCCGGCGGTATTTCCCTGCGTACCTTTAACCGGAACTTCCTCGGACGCTCCGGAACCAAGGACGGTCAGATCTATCTGGTTTCTCCGGAACTGGCTGCATATTCTGCACTGACCGGTTATCTGAGCGACCCGAGAGAACTGGGCGAAATGCCGGACTTCGTGCTGCCGGAAAAATTCACCGTCAACGACAACATGATCGTTCTGCCGGCACCGGAAGAAGAAATGGACAAGGTGGAGATCCTCCGCGGACCGAACATCAAGCCGTTTCCGGAAACGACTCCGCTGGAAGCAACGATCGAAGCTGGCTGCTCACTGAAGGTCGGCGACAACATCACCACCGACCACATCATGCCGGCAGGTGCAAAGATTCTGCCGCTGCGTTCCAACATTCCGGCAATTTCGCAGCACTGCTTCACAGTTTGCGATGAAGCATTCCCGAAGCGTGCCAAGGAAATGGGACAGAGCATTATCGTAGGCGGCTCCAACTATGGACAGGGTTCTTCCCGTGAGCATGCCGCACTGGCTCCGCTGTATCTGGGTGTCAAGGCAGTTCTGGTCAAGAGTTTTGCCCGTATCCACCGTGCAAACCTCATCAACGCCGGCATTCTGCCGCTGACCTTCGTCAACGAAGCAGACTATGAGAAGATCTCGCAGGGCGACGTACTGGAACTGGCAGATATTCGCAAGCATATCGAAGCCGGCGAAACCACACTGACACTGGTCAACAAGACTACCGGTGCAGAGATTCCGGTACTGTGCGAACTGACCGGACGCACCAAGGACATCATTCTGGCAGGTGGTCTGCTGGATTACACCCGCGACAAGCTGAGCAAGTAAGTGGCTGATCCGGAAACGAAAAAGAAAATCGAAAGATACCGGCAATTCCGGAAAGATTACGGGAATCATTTGTTTGCCGTGTTGATGATCGTCTTTGTCTATGCAATGCTTACCGATCATGACATCATGGACTATTTGCATCTGCTGCGGGAACGTCCGGTTTCCGGAATCGGGCTGGCAGTACTGTTGCTGCTGGTTGCTGCCGGTCTGTATGTGCTGAGAAAGCTGCTGCGGGAACTGCGGCAGGATCGGGAGAAACGGGAATGACAAACACAAAAGGATTTCTCAACCGCAACCAGCTGAAATATCTGGTGATCGCAGCCATGCTCATTGACCATATTGCGTGGGCATTTGTTCCTACAGCGTCGCTGCTGGGGCAGGTGATGCACATCATCGGGCGGCTGACCGGTCCGACTATGGCGTATATGCTGGCGGAGGGGTATCACTATACCCGCAGCGTAAAGAAATACGCCATGCGGCTGGGTATTTTTGCCGTGATCTCGTGGCTGCCGTTCAGCTATTTCGAAAGCGGCGGCATTCGTCCGGCGTTCGGCGTGATCTATACGCTGTTCCTCAGCCTGCTGGCGATCTAGTTCTGGGACAAGGCAAAATGCTCTGTTTCCGTAAAATGGCTGGCAGTGCTGGTGCTCTGTATCCTGTCTGTGTTTGGCGACTGGGCGATGTTCGATGTGCTGTATGCACTGACCTTTTTCCGGTATCGGGAGAATCCCAGGGAAAAATGGCTGACGTTCAGCGGTATTACACTGGTGTGCTGTGTCAGCATGCTGGGAAATGAACCCATATGGAGTGGACTGTTCCAGCTGGGCATCTTTTTGGTGATACCGTTAATACAATATTGCTACAACGGCGAAAGCGGTAGCAAAAAGCCGTTTCACAAGTGGTTTTTCTATGTGTTCTATCCGCTGCACCTGCTGGTGCTGGGGATTCTTCGTTGGGTGGTGTTTGCGTAAATGAAGCAGGACAGGCAGCAGGAACTGCATTTCGAAGATCTGGCAAAGCAGTTTACGGAAGATATTTCCCGAAGTAAGCGGATATTTTTCATGGAAGATGCCATGCAGGACAACACCATGCGAAAATCCGTGCAGAAGCATCGGCGGAAAATGAAACGGAAAACAGTTCTGGAATACGCAATTGCTTTTTCAGCAATCGCAGTGGGACTTCCCGTTTTACTGTGGTATCTGTACCGTCAGTTTTTGCTGTTCCGGCAAATGCCGGAGGTGGTGCAGTTCTACTTGCAGCGTCCGGTTCTGGGCGTGGCAACGCTTCTGGGCGGCGGTTTGTTTGCATGGGCACTGTACCATGCGAAAAAATAAGAGCCTGTAGGAAAGGTGTGGACAAGCATGTTCGGATTCTTCAAAAAGAAAAAAGCACCGGAGCAGGTATCTGATATGCCGTGTGTCCTGGCGATAGCCGACTGCATCAGCCGCAGCAATCCGGCAGTGCATGCTGCTCTGCGGCGTGGACATTGACAGTGATGACTTACAGTTGATTTTGGTGACAACCGCGGAATATGACAAAATTTCTGCGTTGGCAGAACAAGCCGGACACCGCATTGCTCCGGCGGAAACATTGTAATGCCTGAACAGAAACGCAGTGAAAAGTATGAAGGCAATACCGCACAAAGAGCGTCTGGCGACTTTGCACGCCATCTGCTTGCAAATTTCCCGTCATATTTCACAAAAATGCTCGTGAATACATCAAGTATTCACTCCGCTTTTTGTTTCATCTGACGAAAAATTTGACGACGCATCTGTCGCACAATCTTTGTGCGGTATTGCCTAAACGCAATGAGAAACAATTTGAGGAGGAAAATCAAATGGCAAAAATTCAGATGAAAACGCCGCTGGTCGAGATGGACGGCGACGAGATGACCCGTGTTCTGTGGCAGTGGATCAAGGACATTCTGCTGACACCGTATGTAGACCTGAAGACCGAATACTACGATCTGGGGCTGGAATATCGGGAAAAGACCAAGGATCAGGTAACGGTAGACAGTGCCAACGCCACCAAGAAGTACGGCGTTGCTGTCAAGTGTGCCACCATTACCCCGAACGCTGCAAGAATGCCGGAATACAACCTGTCCCAGATGTGGAAAAGCCCGAACGGCACCATTCGTGCCATTCTGGACGGCACCGTTTTCCGTACTCCGATTCTGGTAAAGGGCGTAGAGCCGTATATCCCGACTTGGACTGCTCCGATCACCATTGCCCGTCACGCTTACGGTGATGTGTATAAGAACACCGAAATGAAGGTAAAGCAGGGCTCTAAGGCAGAACTGGTCGTTACCGATGCAGAGGGCAACGAGAGCCGCGAACTGATCTTCAACTTTGAGGATACCGACGGCATCATTCAGGGCCTGCACAACAAGAACAACTCGATTGCTGGCTTTGCACGGGCATGCTTCAACTATGGTCTGGATCTGCATCAGGACGTTTGGTTTGCAACCAAAGATACCATTTCCAAGAAGTACGACCACACCTTCAAGGATATTTTCCAGGAGATCTACGACAACGAGTACAAGGAAAAGTTCGAAGCAGCAGGCATTGAATATTTCTACACTCTGATCGACGATGCAGTGGCTCGTGTGATTCGTTCTCACGGCGGCTACATCTGGGCTTGCAAGAACTATGACGGCGATGTAATGTCCGATATGGTTTCCACCGCTTATGGCTCTCTGGCAATGATGACTTCTGTTCTGGTTTCTCCGGACGGCATCTATGAATATGAGGCTGCACACGGCACTGTGCAGCGGCACTATTACAAGTACCTCAAGGGCGAAGAAACTTCCACCAACTCTGTGGCAACGATCTTTGCATGGAGCGGTGCACTGCGGAAACGCGGCGAAATGGACAACCTGCCGGAACTGATCGCTTTCGCAGACAAGCTGGAAAAGGCAACCATTCAGACGATCGAAGACGGTGTCATGACCGGCGACCTGTATCTGATCTCCAAGCTGGAGAATAAGAAGAAGGTCAACTCCAAGGAATTCCTGGAAGCAATCAACGAGCGTCTGGTAAAGCTGATGGCGTAAGAACCGGCTTACAGAATGGAAATCGGTTTATAGGAGAGCGATTCGTTTGACACAAAAATATGATGCATCGTCGTCTGTCGTGCGGCGGCTGCCCCGTTATTATCGGCTTCTGGGCGAACTGGAACGAAACGGACAGGTCCGCACTTCCTCGCGGGAACTGGGCAGGCGGCTGGGTATGACGGCATCGCAGATTCGGCAGGATCTCTGCTGTTTCGGCTGTTTCGGACAGCAGGGCAGCGGCTATTCCGTGGTGGAACTGCGGGAAAATTTACAGAAGATCATGGGTCTGACGGAACAGCTTCCGGCGATCGTGGTCGGTGCAGGCAGTCTGGGAAAAGTGGTTTCGGAAAACGTCCGCTTTGAACAGCGTGGCTTCCGGCTGGTGGGGATTTTCGACATCAAGCCGGAACTCATCGGCAGACAGCTTGCCGGACTGCCGATCCAGTCCATGGACGAATTGGATGATTTTTGTGCTGCCAATCAGCCGGCAGCTGCGGTGCTGTGTCTGCCGAAAGAATCGGCACAGGCAGTGGCGGAACGGCTGGTTTCGCTGGGAGTACGGGGACTGTGGAATTTCAGTCACTGTGACCTCGCCGTGGAGCAGGCACAGGTTGTGACCATGCATCTGGACGACAGCCTGATGACGCTTTCTTATAAGCTGCATAATCTATAAGCCAAAAGGGTACCGGTTTCAATAGGAACCTGTGCCCTTTTTTGGAAAGATGGAAAGGAAAGATGACCATGTCACAGACACAAGATACCTCTGTCATTCTGGTGTGTGCCGGAAACGCCACCAGAATGCAGGGGAAAAATAAGATTCTTCTCCCGCTGGGAGATACTAACGTCATCGGTATGAGCATGCGTGCATTTGAAGCCTGCCCCAGAGTGGCAGAGATCATTGTAGTGGCACGCCCTGCCGACCATGATGCCATTCGGGAAACCGCAGAGCAGTGCGGCATCACCAAGTTTCACGCCATTGTTGCCGGCGGTTCGACCCGACAGGAAAGCGTTATGTGCGGACTGCGGGCACTGTCCAAGGGCACGACAATGATCGCCGTACACGACGGTGCAAGACCGCTGGTCAAAACGGAGCAGATCGCACAGGTGATTCAGGACGCGTCTGTATTCGGCGGGGCAACGCTGGGCGTACCGGTGAAAGATACCATTAAAGTTGTCAACGACCGGCTGATCGTGGACACCCCGTACCGTCCTCATCTGTACATCACCCAGACACCGCAGGTGTTCAAGCGGCAGCTGTACTTTGAAGCAGTGACGTTTGCCGAGGAGCATGCACTGGATTTCACCGATGACTGCCAGTTGATCGAGGCGATCAACTGCAAGGTCTACATGACCGAGGGGGACTATACCAACATCAAGATCACTACGCCGGAGGACATTGCCATTGCAGAGATTCTGCTGGCACGGCAGAAGGAGGAAGCATAAATGGAGAGATTACCGTTTCGGATCGGGCACGGCTATGACGTGCACCGCCTTGTGGAAAACAGAAAGCTGATTCTGGGCGGCGTAGAGATTCCCTATGAAAAGGGACTGCTGGGGCACTCTGATGCAGACGTGCTGCTCCATGCGGTTTCCGATGCTCTGCTGGGGGCGTTGGCACTGGGGGACATCGGCAAGCATTTCCCCGATACAGATCCTGCCTATGCCGGTGCTGACAGTTTGAAGCTGCTGGAACTGGTGGTGGAAAAAGTGCGGGAACAGGGCTACGCAGTAGGCAATCTGGACGCAACGGTGCTGTGCCAGAAGCCGAAGCTTGCCCCTTATATCGGCTCCATGCGGGAAAAGATCGCAGCAGCATGCGGCGTATCCGCAGAGCAGGTCAGTGTAAAAGCGACCACGGAAGAAAAGCTGGGCTTTACCGGCGAAGGACTGGGCATTTCTGCTCACTGTGTGTGCCTGCTGGTAAAGGCATAAAGGAAACATTGCCATAACTCCTGTCACCCCATTGCTGTCCCTTTGCATATACTGAAACGGGGAAGTGTTTCCCCGATTTTATTGCAAAGGGGTGAGAAGATGTTGGAATGTAAGGCGGCAATGGTTTCGTATACGCAGGCAAATCAGGCAAAACGGGTGTTGCAGCAGCATGGCATCTCCAGTGCGATCTACCGGCTGGAGCATCTGGGGCCAGAGGGCTGCGGCTTTGTCCTGAACGCGAATGCAGACTGCGGCCGTGTATTCGCACTTCTGTCCAGAGAGGGGATCCCGTTCCGGAGTCCTCAGGAGGGGCGTGATGTCCGGTGACAGTCAATTTTGATAATGCAGCGACCACGTATCCCAAGCCGCCGGAGGTTCGCCGTGCGGTGGCAGATGCAGTGGTACGCTATGGAAATGCCGGACGCGGCGGGCATGTGATCGCAGAACGCACGTCGGAACTGGTCTATCACGCCAGAGAAACCGTGGCGGAATTTTTTGATGCCAAGGTAGAGAATACGATTTTTACCCTGAATTGCACCCACGCTCTGAACGTGGCAATTCAGGGCATTCTCAAATCCGGCGACCATGTGATCTTCAGCGATCTGGAACACAATTCGGTCTACCGTCCCATTATGGCACTGGCACGGGCAGGAAAGGTCACCTACAGCATGCTGGAGGTTTCTGCCGACAACAGCGAAACGCTGCGGCGGCTGGCGGGATTGGTTCGACCAAATACCAAGGCGGTGGTCTGCACCATTGCCAGCAACGTGACGGGGCAGATCCTGCCCTATCGGGAAATCGCCCAGTTCTGCCGCAGCCGGAACATCTGCATGATCGCAGACGGGGCACAGGCATGCGGGATCCTGCCCCTGTCATTGGAACGGGACGGCATGCATATCCTGTGTACCGCCGGTCACAAGGGGCTGTACGGCAGCACCGGCACGGGAATCCTCATGACAGACTGCACATTTCCCATACAGCCGCTGATGCAGGGCGGCACAGGCAGTGCTTCCCGCAGTCCGGAGCAGCCGGACTTTTTGCCGGATCGTCTGGAATGCGGCACGCTGAACGTGATCGGAGCCGCGTCCCTCTGTGCCGGCATCGATTTTGTGCGGCGGCAGACGGTGGCAGGCTTGTACCGTCACGAGAGCCACCTCTGCCAGCTGCTCTGCGATGCACTGGCGGAGATACCGGAGATCACGGTCTACCGGCAGCCGGACGTGGCATATGTGCCCATTGTTTCCTTTACGGTGGCAGGGGCTTCGCCGGAAGAAACCGCAGACTACCTGAACCGGCAGGGGTTCTGTCTGCGTGCCGGACTGCACTGTGCACCGCTGGCTCACGAAAAGCTGGGCACCAAGGACGGAACAGTTCGGTTCGCTCCGTCGGTGTTCAGCAGGGCATCAGATACGCTGCGGCTGGCGGCAAACCTGAAAAATTATGTCAATATTCTGAAAAGTCCCGAAAACCTATTGAAAAATTCCGGTGATATGTTACAATAGGTATATGGGATATGTTTTGAACAGAAAATCGGCAGACAGGAGGCACAGCATGCCTTTTGTCTGCTACATAGACGAATTGCCAATGACAAAATACAGGAAAGCAGGAAACAGAGCACGCCTGTTGGCTCTGTTCCCTGTTTCCACAGAAGTCGGAAAGGAAGATGATGCACATGGCTTTACGGGATATACTGGATATGATTTTCAGCGTCATCAAAACAGCACAGCCGGTGGACATACTGGATATACTGGTACTCTCCTATGTGGTATATCTCGGAATGAAACTGATACGGGAAACACGTGCCGGTCAGCTGATCAAGGGTATTTTTCTGTTGCTTCTCGTGTACATTATCGCTTCATGGATCAACATGAAAGCCATTTCCTATCTTCTTTCCGAAACGCTGAATATTGGCTTGATCGCTCTGATCATTTTGTTCCAGCCGGAGCTGCGGCGAACGCTGGAAAAGGCAGGGTATACCAAACTGGGGCTGCGGTTCAGCGGCAGCTCCAACGTGGACAGCGGTGTGTGGAGCCGCACCATTGATGTGATTTGCGATGCCTGTGTAGAACTCTCGGCGACCTCAACCGGAGCATTGATCGTCATTGAACGGCAGACACGTCTGGGAGAACAGATCGACAACGGCACGATACTCGATGCGATTCCCAGCAAGGAATTATTCGGGAATATCTTTTTCAACAAAACGCCGCTGCATGACGGTGCAGTGATCATTCGGGACGGCAAGATTCTGGCGGCTGCATGCTTTCTCCCCAAGCCTCAGAAAGAGGAACTTATCAATAAGCGGCTGGGTTCCCGCCATCGTGCGGCGATCGGCATGAGCGAAAACTCTGATGCCATTGTGATCGTGGTTTCAGAGGAAACCGGTGCCATTTCCGTGGCGGAAAACGGCGTGCTGAAAAGCGGCTTTACGCGGGAATCCCTCCACCAGCTTCTGACCAAGCGGCTGATTACCGCCAGCGAGGAAACCACGATCGGAAAGGTGGCACGGAAGATCCCGTTCCTCAAACGGCACCACAAGGACGACGGAAAGGAGAAGGACAATGCCCAAAAATCTCTGGAAGAACCGACAGAAAAAGACATCACAGAAGAATCGGAGCAGCGGCACTAATGGGACATTGTTCCAGCGGCTGTACGAGAGCCGTCCGGCAATGATGGCAACTTCGGTGGCGATTGCCATTGTTCTCTGGTTTGTGATCTCCATTGCCATTTATCCGACCACACCCCGTACCCTGCACCATGTGCCGCTGAAAGTGGAAATTGCCGGCACTTCTGCCGAGGAAAACGGACTCAGCGTCATCGACTATGACGTACAGGACGTGACGGTCCAGATCGAGGGCAATCGCTCCAAGGTGGGCAACATTGATGCGAACAATCTGACGGCAACGGCTGTGGTGGAAAATGTCACCTCTGCCGGCACGAAAAAGCTTTCCATTACGGTCAGCGGCAATGAAAACGAACAGTTCAATGTCAAGTCCATTTCGCCCGCTACAGTGAATGTGACCTTTGATAAAATCGAAACCTATACCTTTGAGATCAAGGCTTCTGCTCCGAATCTGACATTTGCAGACGGCTGTGTGCTGGACGAGGAGAACTTCGCCTGCACACCGTCTACCATTGATGTCACCGGTCCCCAGCAGCAGCTGAATCAAGTGGCATACTGCGTGGCAGAAACCCAGCAAAAGGAGCAGCTGAGTGCCTCCAAAATTCTGACCACAGATACGCTGCTCTTCTATAATGAAGCAGGCACACAGGTAGACTCCACAGATTTTACCTATGATGTGGCGGCGTTCTCGCTGGAAGTGCCGGTACTGTATCAGAAAACCATGGACATCACCTATCAGATCACCAATGCACCGGCAAACTTCGATCTGGAAGCTCTGAAAAAGCGGCTGAACCTGTCAGAACAGCAGATTACCCTCGCAGCACCCAATACCTCTATGGAGGAAATGAGCGAGTTCAACATTGGTTCAGTGGCTCTGCGGGATATTGATCTGAACTACTCCAATGACTTCGTAGTCAATGTGCCGGACGACTATGTGAACCAGTCCGGATTCTCTACCGTGACATTGGCACTGGATTCCACAGATCTTGTGAAAAAGGATTTTGTCATCTCGGATATTGGCGTAGTCAACGCACCGGCAACGTATAATTTCAATGTGTTGACCCAGCAGCTGAAAGTCAGCATTATCGGTCCGGCTGATGTGATGGAAACGCTGGATGCCAGCGACCTCACCGCCAACGTGGATCTGCTGAGTTACTCCACGCAGGCGGGAGCCGTAGACGGTGACACGGTGACCTTTAATTATACGCCTACGATCACTTGCAGCAAGTACAATACCGTATGGGCAACTGGTGATTATCGTGTTGCGGTGCAGGGCGTGCGGACATCGGGCAATCCGACTGTGAATTCCGAACAAACGCAGTCAGATCTGTCGGAAAATAGCAATCATTAACAAGGGAAAAATTGGATAAAGTATAAATGAAAAGGCGGCGTTTCAAAGAGCTGCCTTTTCTTTTTTTATTTAAAGTCGTATTTTTGTTTCTATGTGAAATACTTTTATGCAACATGCACAAAACAAAACACATAAATTCTCCTGTCAAGTTCGAATGTTAATAGTTTATACATTTACATTCGAGGGGAAAGTTGTTATAATAGTGTATAGCTAAAAAATGAATGTGTCATTTTTGAAGCGTAAACGCCGCGGACAGTCTGCCGTCCACGACGGACAATAAGACAGCTGATTGCATATCAGCTGACATTCGTGCATACAAAAGAAATTGGGACTGATGAAAACCAATTAAAAGAAAAAGGAGCGATATATATGAGCAAGATCATTCGCAAAAGAGTCAGTGCACTGCTTGTCAGTGCACTTATGGTGGCAAGTTCTGTTACAGTTACTTCCGGCAGCTTTTTTGTTGAAGCAGCAGGAAGTACTGTAACGATCGGAAAGACACTGGAAACCTCCGTTCCGAATCCGGAGGACAAGGACAATCCGCTGAACGCAGACAAGTGCACATATCTGTGCAAGGCTGCAACTGATAAGTATACTTCGTTTACAGATACCGAGGGCAAGTCGCCGGCGGATATTTGCGGCGACAGCATCACCACCTTGCAGTTTAATCTGAAGTCTGATCAGATGGTCACAGATTTCTCCTACTACTTTGGTGCATCGGACACCAAGGCAAACGGCTACTGGTGGGGCTTTGAGAAAACGGATTCCAAGGGTGCTATCAAGTGCACACCGTATGCCAAGGAATTCTCTGTAGTTGTAGAACTGCCGTCCAGCGTAGCCAAGGAGCTGACTAGCAATAAGGATGCAAAGTTCCAGTTCCAGAACTGCTATACCGGACTGATTGACGAAGAAGACCAGTCCACCCGTACACAGGATGCCAGCATTGAACTGGTTTCTATTACGGTAAACGGTACGGAAGATACCAGCAACGGTGAAAAGCCGTGGTGGATCAAGGTCGTTGACCCGACTCTGCCGAAGGGCGAGGAAAACACCGGCGGTCTGTACTACTCCAGTGCAAACGGCAACGGTGAGATCAGTTCCGTAGAGCAGAACGGTGACACTATGACTGTTAAGTCGCTGCACTCCCTGAAGCTGGATAATCTGGACATCAAGCTGACACCGGGTGACAACTGCAGCGAAGAATATTATGCTTCTGATGCATTCAAAGAAAAGAACAACGGTGTGGCTTATGAATCTGAATCGCAGATTCGTGAAGCTGGTCTGCCGCTGAACAGCCACAAGTTTACTTATGGTGAATTCAATTTCATTCCGGGTGCAACTGTTGCCAGCAATGCAAAGGTAAAGTCCCTGAGCGTTACCATCAAGCTGGACGATGAAAGTGCAAATGTGAACCGCTTTATGTATGGCGGCGGTCTGAACGTGAAGTATAAGAGCCTTGCAGATACAGAGTATGCGAAGGAGCAGGCTGGTCTGAAGGGCGGTTCCGGCGAAGGCGGCGTAGCCAAGACGGTAGGCTATTGGTACAATGATGTTGGTGCAGAAACACTGGCAGAATGCACCGAAGCCGGCGTAAAGTGGGGCAACGGCGAAGGCGACTTCAAAGTTGGCGGCGGCACTGATCTGGCAAAACAGGAGATGGGCAGCTACTTCACAGTTACGTGGGACGTTCCGGAACAGGTCGTTGACTGCGAAACACTGGCAGAAAAGAGCCAGATTTCCTTCCAGCTGTGGTATGCAGCTCTGAAGGGCGGCAAGTTTGTGGACTGCAGCATTGTTTCCGCAGCCCTGACTTATGAAGAAAGCATTACATTCCCGTACAGCGGTTCTGCTTCTGTGAAGAATGCAGGTACTGAAATGACCGGTACAGCTGCGGAGATCCCGTATGCAGATTTCGGCATGAAGTATGAAAAGACTGCTGACGTATATGCAGTACAGTTCGATGTAACTA
This sequence comes from Ruminococcus sp. OM06-36AC, assembly GCF_003438725.1. Classification (NCBI taxonomy): domain Bacteria; kingdom Bacillati; phylum Bacillota; class Clostridia; order Eubacteriales; family Oscillospiraceae; genus Ruminococcus; species Ruminococcus sp. OM06-36AC. The sequence goes on along the minus strand of NZ_QSTT01000001.1, from coordinate 102,860 downwards.
CCGATCAGGAAGCAAATCAGGTTCTGGTTGGTGCAGGTACCACGATGCTGGAAAAAGCTGGATTTCCTGACAACTGGTTCCAGTCTGATGACCTGTTTAAGAATGAAGGTCTGAACAGCACAACTTCGGCAATGCTGTATTGGGAAAAGAGCACCGCAGGCAATCGTCCGGACTCTAACGATGACACATTGGCAGATGAGGCGTACAAAGACGCTTCCGGTACAAAGACTTATACCTATATGTGGATCATGCCGCCGTCTGTTGCTGAGGGAATCCGTCAGGAAGAAACCGGCAACCTGCTGAATGCACTGAATGCAGTGGATACCGAATCGGAAGATGCACATCTGAGCTTCGGCGTCTGGTATGCAGGTCTGGGCAGCAAGGAATCCAGCAAGTACACCATTAACAACGTAACCGTTTTCTATGCAGCAGACGACAAGAACAACGAGAAGAAGCTGGATATGTTCGAGGATACTCTCGAAGTACAGGATTCTATCGATGTTGTGATCGGCGAAAGCGAAACTCTGACAGTGAACATTCCGAACTGCACCGGCACCATGGCAGACAGAACCGTTGCAGGTGTAGCAGCAGACAAGGACGACGCTCTGAAGCTGGTTATCACTGGTAAAAATGTTGGCTCTAGCACGCTGACAGTTACCACACCGGGCGGTCAGACAAAGGAAGTTATTGTAAACGTGCTGCCGCAGCAGACTACTGTTACAACAGCTGAAACAACCACCACTACCACAACCAGTGCAACGACTACTACCACAGCAAAGCCTACTTCTACAACAGAAAAAACCACTGCTACCGTTGGTTCTACAGAAACCACCACTACGACAGAAGAAGTGATCATTCCGCTGTATGGCGATGTGAACTGCGACAGCCGTGTAGACATTACCGATGCAGTTATGCTGAACAAGGCAATTGCCGGTGTTGTAACACTGGGCACCCGTCAGCAGAAGGCAAATGCAGACTGTGACGGCGATGGCGAAATCGCTTCCAACGATGCAGTCGCTTTGCTGAAGTTCCTGGTATCTCTGGTAAAGCAGCTGCCGTATGCAGACTAATGCACACTTGAGCAATTTTCTAATCATTTTATCATAACTCAAAAGAGCCGCAGAGCGAAATGCCCTGCGGCTCTTGTTATTTGCTGGCGGTGTGGGTGAGGGGCTGGTCTGCCTCCTCCAGTTTTTTTCGGAGCTTGCGAATGATCTTCTTTTCCAGTCGGGAGATGTAGGACTGGGAAATGCCAATGGCTTCGGCGACCTCTTTCTGAGTGCGTCCCTTGCCGCCGCAGAGCCCGAACCGCATCTGCATGATCTCCTGTTCCCGCGGTCCCAGTTCTGAAACCGCTGCGAGAAGCATCTCCCGTTCGGCTTCGTTTTCAATGTCGCGGCTGACCACGTCCTCGTCCGTTCCCAGAATATCTGACAGCAGCAGTTCGTTGCCGTCCCAGTCCGCGGAAAGCGGCTCGTCAATGGAGATCTCTCCCCGCAGCTGGGCGTTTTTCCGCAGCACCATGAGGATCTCATTTTCAATGCAGCGGGAGGCGTATGTCGCAAGCTTGATCTTTTTTTCGGGGCAAAATGTTTCCACCGCCTTGATGAGCCCGATCGTGCCAATGGAGATCAGATCCTCCAGTCCCAGACCGGAGGATTCGAACTTTTTGGCGATGTATACCACCAGGCGGAGATTGTGCACGATCAGCGTTTCGCGGGCTTCGGTGCTGCCGGCATGCAGCTGGGCGAACACTTCCTGTTCCTCCTCCTTGGACAGCGGCGGGGGAAAGGTGTCAGAGCCGTTGATGTAGTCGATGCGGCAGGGACCGGACAGCAGTTCCCGCAAATGGCAGAGCAGTTTCCGGAACTTCGGAAAATCGATGGTCATAGAAAAAATCTCCTTTCATTCCATGAGCATAGGGTGAAAAATGGCACTTGGCTGCGTGCCGGCAATGCCGACCATGGCGTGTACGCTGCGGCTTTTCTCCGTGGAGAGGTTGCGGATACAGACCTCGTCCGGTCGGAACAGGGGAACCAGTCCCTCTGCGGTCACTGTGGTACAGGGCACCAGCCGGTAGCCGCGAAGCTGTTCCACCGGTGTGCCGGCAAGCAGCGGCTCCAGTGCGGCAGCACTGCACACAATGACCGGCGTACCGGAAAAGGTGTCGGTGAGGTTGTTTCCGGTGTCGGCAAGTCCGTCCAGCATCAAGCGGCGTTCGCCCAGCCGCAGAAAGACCTGAAACCGGCTGTCGGTGTGGCGTTTCCTGCCGCGGAGCAGGGTGCAGAGATGCAGCAGAGAATATGCCGCGGCAGTGAATAGAATCAGCTGAAACAGGGAAAAATCCAGATAACAGCAGCTGTTCCCCCATGTGGCAAAGCCCTTTTGTGTCAGACTGCCGATGCCGAGAATCGCCCCCGCCAGCAGAAAGTTGCAGAGAAAAAAGCAGCTCCACTGGCGGAAGAAACTCTCCCGATGCAGACCGAACGCCATTGTCACGGACAGAGCAGCTGCCAGAAGCTTACACACCAGCTGAAACCATGCCGGCAAGGGCGGCAGCAGGATCAACAGGGAAAACAGGCTGCTCCCCGCCGCTGCCAGTCCGCACCGTATCCAGTGCAAAGGCGTATGCGTCAGTTTTGCCGCAGCACGCAGCAAAAAATAGTTGACATAGAGGCTCTGCAGCAGCAGAACGTCCAGATAGATCGTGGGCACTGTTCATCACCTCTTTCAAGAGTATAGCATGTTTTCCATGCGATACCTGTCGGGAACAGGGGACGGCTGCGGGCGGAAATCGGTGAACAATCTGTGGCTTGACGAGAGGACGGGAAATATGCTATAATAGCAGTGACAAAGGTGTCACAGATGGGGATCTATGGACATCATTGTCACAGAAGAAAAACCGTCCATGATTCAATGGAACCGACCGGTACAGTCCGCATAAGAAATGCTGCTGTACTTTCCACAAATCTCTCACGCTTTGGAAATCTCAGGGCAATACCGCACAAAGAGCGTCTGGCGACTTTGTACGGTATTGCCTCAGGACTTGTTTCGTATCTTTGGATGCAAACAGCCGCCTCGGGGGATTCTTCTACCCTGAGGAGCACCGGACTGTTTCGGCGTTTCCCAAAAAAGGAGTATTTGAATGAATCAAACAGAAAACAATCGACCGTTAGTGGATGGCGTTCCGGCGTTGGAACGCAAGCTGGAGGAAGTGCGTCGTGCACAGGAACAGTTTGCAACGTTCTCGCAGGAACAGGTAGACCGGATCTTCCAGGCAGCGGCTCTGGCAGCCAATCATGCCAGACTGCCGCTGGCAAAAATGGCTGTGGAAGAAACCGGTATGGGTGTGGTAGAAGACAAGGTGATCAAGAACAACTATGCCGCCGAGTATATCTACAACGCCTATAAGCACACCAAAACCTGTGGCATTATCGAACAGGATCCCGCTTATGGCACCATGCGGATCGCAGAACCGATCGGGGTAGTGGCTGCGGTCATTCCTACCACCAACCCCACCTCTACCGCGATTTTTAAGTCGCTGATCTGCTTGAAAACCAGAAATGCGATCATCATTTCGCCCCACCCCCGTGCAAAAAAGAGCACGATCGCTGCGGCAAAGATCGTACTGGACGCAGCAGTTAAGGCTGGTGCACCGGAAAACATCATCGGCTGGATCGATGTGCCGTCTTTGGAAATGACCAATACCCTGATGCAGGAGGCAGATATTATTCTGGCTACCGGTGGTCCGGGCATGGTTCGTGCGGCGTATTCCAGCGGAAAACCGGCACTGGGCGTTGGTGCCGGCAACACACCGGCAGTCATTGACGCTTCTGCGGATATTCAGAAAGCAGTCAACTCGATCGTACACTCAAAGACATTCGACAACGGCATGATCTGTGCTTCGGAGCAGTCGGTCATCGTGGATACCGGCATCTATGACACTGTCCGGAAAGAATTCCAGAAGCGTGGCTGCTATTTCCTCACACCGGAGGAAACTGAAAAGGTAAGAAAGACCATTCTCATCAACGGAGCACTGAACAGCAAGATCGTAGGACAGCGGGCGGCTGCCATTGCCGGACTCGCCGGCGTGACGATCCCGCAGGAAACGCGGGTGCTGATCGGGGAAGTGACCTCGGTGGACATCAGCGAAGAATTTGCACATGAAAAACTCTCTCCGGTGCTGGCAATGTATCGCTCGGAGAATTTTGAACAGGCTGTAGCATATGCCGACCAGCTGATCAGGGACGGCGGCTACGGTCATACGGCTTCGCTCTATGTGGACGAAGTCAACCACAGAGAAAAGATTGACCAGTTTGCAGCACGTATGAAAGCGTGCCGTATCGTGATCAATACCCCGTCCTCTCACGGCGGTATCGGCGACTTGTACAACTTTAACCTTGCACCGTCCCTGACGCTGGGCTGCGGCTCTTGGGGCGGCAACTCGGTTTCGGAAAATGTCGGTGTCAAGCACCTGCTGAATATCAAAACTGTCGCTGAGAGGAGAGAAAATATGCTGTGGTTCCGCACACCGCAAAAGGTGTACTTCAAAAAAGGCTGCCTGCCGGTGGCTCTGCGTGAGATCGAAGAAGTCCTGCACCGGAAGCGTGCATTTCTGGTAACAGATGAATTCCTGTTCAAAAGCGGCAAGATGAGCTGCATTACGGAACCGCTGCAGAAAATGGGCATTCCGTATCAGGTATTCTCTGATGTACAGTCCGATCCCACACTGGCGTGTGCCAAGGAGGGTGCGGAACTGATGCGGTCGTTCCAGCCGGACGTGATCATTGCACTGGGCGGCGGCTCCGCAATGGACGCAGCAAAGATCATGTGGGTGCTGTATGAACATCCCGATGCAGACTTTGCAGACATGGCAATGCGGTTTCTCGACATTCGCAAGAGAACCTATGAGTTCCCTGAAATGGGCGAAAAGGCATATTTCATTGCAGTGCCGACTTCCTCCGGTACTGGTTCGGAAGTGACACCGTTTGCGGTGATTACCGATGAGGCGACCGGTGCCAAGTATCCGCTGGCAGACTATCAGCTGCTGCCGAACATGGCGATCATTGACACTGACCTGATGATGTCCCAGCCCCGTGGCCTGACTGCGGCTTCCGGTATCGATGCCATGGTACACGCACTGGAAGCATATGCCTCGGTAATGGCAACCGATTTTACCGACGGTCTGGCACTGAAAGCACTGAAGAACATCTTCACCTATCTACCGGAGTGCTACGAAAACGGCGAACATGCACCGGTGGCACGGGAAAAGATGGCGAATGCTTCCACCATGGCAGGTATGGCGTTTGCCAATGCCTTTCTGGGTGTGTGCCACTCTATGGCACATAAGCTGGGTGCATTCCACCACCTGCCTCATGGCGTGGCAAATGCTCTGCTGATCACCGATATTATGCGGTATAACATTGCAGATGCTCCCCAGAAAATGGGCACTTTCTCCCAGTATCCGTACCCGAACGCTCTGCCCCGCTATTGCGAGTGTGCAAGATTCGTGGGCGTGAACGGCAGCACGGACGAAGAAGTATTCGAAAACTTCCTTGTGAAGATTGAGGAACTGAAAGCAAGGGTGGGCATCAAAAAAACCATTCGCGACTACGGCGTGACCGAAGAAGCATTCCTCGCGACACTGGACGACATGTGCGAACAGGCATTCGATGACCAGTGCACCGGAGCAAATCCCCGTTATCCGCTGATCTCGGAGATCAAGGCAATGTATCTCAAGGCGTTCTACGGCGAAGTGCCGGCAGAAGCTGCTGAAGCATAATTCCACTGTGAAAGGAGCGTATCAATGATGGAACCGTTATTGGAAGGGCTGGAGAAAACCAGCTATCGGGAAGGCGATACCCGCGTAAAGGTGTTCGGACACGGCTATCTGAAGTCCGACATTCTGAATGAAGCACTGAATCAGGCAAGAGTAGAAGAAACCGGTCTGCGGATCCCGAAGCTGCTGGAAGTGCGGAAGGCAGACGGCAAGTGGGCGATCGTGACGGAATTCGTGGAAGGGGAAACCCTCCAGTCCATGATGGAACAGCACCCCGACAAGATGCACAACTATATGGAACAGTTCGTGCTGCTGCAAAAGGAGATCCAGAGCAAGCGGTCGCCGCTGCTGACGAAGCTGAAAGACAAGATGAACCGGAAGATCAGCCAGTCTGGACTGGACGCGACCACCCGCTATGACCTGCATACCCGCCTGAATGCCATGCACGACCACATCAAGGTTTGCCACGGGGATTTTCACCCCAGCAACGTGATCGTGGACAAGGACGGCAGACTGCACGTTATCGACTGGTCCCACGCCACACAGGGCAATGGCAGTGCTGACGCTGCCAGAACATTCCTGCTGTTCAAGCTGGAGGGGAAGGACGACTGGGCAGAGCTGTACCTGAAAATGTTCTGCGACATGAACGACGTGGCAAGACAGTACGTTTCCCAGTGGATGCCGATTGTGGCAGCATCGCAGCTGGTGAAGCACAAGCCGGAGGAAAAGGACTTCCTCATGCGTTGGATCGACGTATTCGACTATGAATAAACGCATCAGCAAAATGATGCATCAAGAAACGAAGCGGACGGGGCGACCTGTCCGCTTTTTGTATGCCGTTTTTTCGAATACGGTGCACGGAAATCAATTTTCATGATAGCCTCCCCTGAAAGGGGAGGGGGACCGCCGTTAGGCGGTGGAGAGGTTTTTTCGTAAAATCTTTTTATGACGTTTTCGGTATAAGTGGAAACCCCTCAGTCAGTGCTACGCACTGCCAGCCCCCCTTTCAGGGGAGCCTCACTTGTCAAACTTCATAATTTGGCACAATTTAAATCAACATATTTTTGAAAATTGATTTTCGTGAATACTGTGAAAGCCCCTCTGTACAATTCCCGAAAAATATGGTATACTGTTGTATATTCAGGAAAAGCTGCGTGACAGCTTTCCTTAACGCGAAGGAGGTCAACCCATGACAAACGAACCCTATACCGAGGAAACTGCGGGGCAGATCGACCCGCAGAATCCTTTTGAAAATGCATTGGAAAACGCCGCATACCGGACGGATTACCGGCGTTTTCTGCCGCAGATCCTGTTGCCGGACTTTCATATCCCGCTGTTTCCGGAACGGGAGGAGCGTTCCCGCATTCGCCGCCAGATGAACACCGCCGGAGCAGGGGCGTTGCTGGGCTGTATGGGCAGCCAGCTGTTGTTCCCGCTGACGATCATGGTGCTGCTGTTGTGCATGGACGGCACGGCGGCTTCCTACTTCAACGGCGACCAGTCCGGAGCAATTCACACCATGGAATCATCGGGCATCTACATGGCGCTGCACTGCCTGATCTTCGGGGGAATGAACACGCTGGTGGCATGGCTGGGCTGCCGCCGTATCCGTCAGCCGCTGGGCGGACTGTTCCGGACGACGGATTTTTCCGGCTGGAAAGCCTTTCAGTACATCTGCATCGGCTTCGCATTGCAGCAGCTTTCCGTGGTGCTGTACGCGGTGACAAAGCTGCTGCATCTGGAACTGCCGGAAGCATCTTTCGACTATTTCCAAAGCACCCAGTCCATGCTGCTGGCGTTGCTGTACACCTGTGTGCTGGCTCCGGTGACAGAGGAACTGCTGTTCCGCGGCTTCCTGATGAAAAGCCTGTCGGCGGTCAGCGTCCGCTTCGGAATCGTCACCAGTGCCCTGCTGTTCGGGCTGATGCACGGCAATTTCCAGCAGTTTATTCTGGGCTTCGTCATGGGGCTGTTTCTGGGGAAGATCGTGGCACGGCATAACTCTCTGCTGCCGTCCATACTGGTGCACATGGCAGTGAATACCAACAGCATGGTGCTGTCGCTGCTACAGGAGAAGCTGCCGGAGAAAGTCGTCAATGTGGGAATCCTGCCGTTTGGTATGGCGGCACTGGCGTTTTCGATCATGGGCGTGTTGTTCTGGCTGCTGTACGAACGCCGCCAGCCCCTGCCGTATCCCACCCAGAAGCAGGCGACCCGAAGCCGCACCGCGATGTTCTCGCCGGTGCTGGTGCTGGCTGTAGTCGTGCTGGCGGGATTTATGGTGTTCCTGGCAGTGCGTGGGGCGAATGGGTGATGCGTTTGCTGGGAGAACGGCAGAAAAGGTGTAGAAAAAAGGCTCCCTTGAAAAGGGAGCTGGCAGCCGTAGGCTGACTGAGGGATTATCTCGTGAAATCTGAAACAAAAGAAAAAGATTTCAGTGAAAATCCCTCCACCGCCTGTGGCGGTCCCCCTCCCTTTTCAAGGGAGGCAAATTCAAGGGAAGCAGAAAAAGGCACCCGCAGGCTGACTGAGGGATTATCTCGTGAAATCTGAAACAAAATAAAAAGATTTCAGTGAAAATCCCTCCACCGCCTGCGGCGGTCCCCCTCCCTTTTCAAGGGAGGCAAATTCAAGGGAAGCAGAAAAAGGCACCCGTAGGCTGACTGAGGGATTATCTCGTGAAATCTGAAGCAAAAGGAAAAGATTTCAGTGAAAATCCCTCCACCGCCTGCGGCGGTCCCCCTTTTCTTTTCAAGGGAGGCAGAAAAAGGTGCCTATTAAAAAATTCCCGCAACATTCTCCCCTCAACTCCCGCAAAATGTAACGCGTTACACGATTTTTAGAGAAAATGTATCAAATTCGCGGAAAAGTTGGGAGTAATTTTTCGTTTGCATTTTGAAGCGGAAAATCGACTGCATTTGAGAAATCTCCAGAATCAAAATAGTTTTATGTGAAATTCGACACGATTTTATCAAAATCAGAGCTGCATTATCGGAATCGTACAAAATCGACTAAAAAATGGAATCGAAAAGCCACGCAATTCTGCCACTTTTCCGGTGCATTGTAGATGTGTACAAAAAATATGCTTGTTTGTTGTTCCAAATGCAGAATATGCACAAATGATATTGACAACACCGCCAGATTGTGCTATAATAAACTTGCAAACAACGAGAGGGAACGTTGATAAGAACTCTCGTTTGATTCTCCTGAAACTCCGGACGCGATGCCGGCTAGACGCGAAAGCGGGGATTTCGGGAACAAGGTTATTTTATTTTACTAAATCAAATTTGAAAGGTGGAAACCAATATGAAAACCCCAATGAACGTATTCAACACTGCAATGAAGAAGAAAAAGAACCGCAAGGGCTTCTCCCTCGTCGAACTGATCGTCGTTCTGGTCATCATGGCAATTCTGGCCGCTGCACTGATTCCGTCTTTGACTGGTTATATTAAGAAGACAAAGGAACAGAGTGTGCGTAGTGAGTGCCAGTCTGCTGTTCAGGCAGCACAGACAATTGCTTCTGGTGCATATGCTGCTGGAAACGGTGAATATGAAGTGAATAGCGTGGCTATTAAGTTTTCTGATATTGCAAAAGGTACTGCGATTACGACAGGCACATATAATACTGCGATTGAATTTTTAGCAGAAGTTCCGTCTGGAACAGTGACAAGTGTTACCGTTGATACGGATGGACGCGTTGTAGCTTTGACTTATACTCGTAATAATACAACATCTACATATACAATGAGCAATAATGTTGGCACATATTCGTAATCTAGACGTTTCTTAAGTATCTAATTAAGTAACTAAGACAATAACAAAGCATTCAGCACATTGGGTGCTGGGTGCTTTGTTTGGTTTCCGGCGGTTTTGTCATTCTGTCGTGGTTTTTTCACATTTGTGAAGAGATTGTGTGGAGGTGGACTATAAGGTAAAAAAGGCTCCCTTGAAAAGGGAGCTGGCAGCCGCAGGCTGACTGAGGGATTATCTCGTGAAATCTGAAACAAAAGGAAAAGATTTTGGTAGAATCCCTCCACCGTCTGCGACGGTCCCCCTCGTACTGAGCGGTCCCCTCTGCCCTGCGGGCATCTCCCCACCCCGTGGGGAGTCACCCTTTTCAAGGGAGGCAGTTGCAAGTTGCTTAAAGGATTTGTTATGGAAAAAGATTATCATTTTACTGGCTACAATAAAAAATTGTGCGATACTGCTCGAATGCTTCGAAAAAACATGACAAAACAGGAACGACATTTGTGGTATGACTATTTGAGAAAAAGTTCTCCTACATGGCTTCGGCAACGCGTGATAGACCAGTACATTGTTGATTTCTATTGCAGTAAGGCAAAACTGATAATCGAATTGGACGGCTCTCAACATTATACCGTGGAGGGTGAGGAATATGACAGCGTTCGAACGGAAGTGCTGGAGCAGTACGGGCTGGAAGTTATCCGATTTTCAAATGATGAGATTGACAGACACTTTGATGATTCGTGCCGGTATATCGAAGAAAAAATAAAGGAACGAATCGGCGAATATCCTGTGTATCGTTGAAGAAAGTAAAAAGGCTCCCTTGAAAAGGCACCCATAGGCTGACTGAGGGATTATCTCGTGGAATCTGAAACAAAAGGGAAAGATTTCAGTAGAATCCCTCCACCGTCTGCGACGGTCCCCCTCCCTTTTCAAGGGAGGCAGAATTCAAGGTGCAGAAAAGGCTCCCTTGAAAAGGCACCCGTAGGGCGTGCCTTGTGCTGAGCTGGCAGCCGTAGGCTGACTGAGGGATTATTTCGTGGAATCTGAAACAAAAGGGAAAGATTTTGGTAGAATCCCTCCACCGTCTGCGACGGTCCCCCTCCCTTTTCAAGGGAGGCAGAATTCAAGGTGCAGAAAAGGCTCCCTTGAAAAGGCAGCCGTAGGCTGACTGAGGGATTATCTTGTGGAATCTGAAACAAAAGGGAAAGATTTCAGTGAAATCCCTCCACCGCCTGCGGCGGTCCCCCTCCCTTTTCAAGGGAGGCAGAATTCAAGGTGTAGAAAAGGCTCCCTTGAAAAGGGAGCTGGCAGCCGTAGGCTGACTGAGGGATTATCTCGTGAAATCTGAAACAAAAGGAAAAGATTTCAGTGAAATCCCTCCACCGTCTGCGACGTTTTCCCCTTTTCTTTTCAAGGAAGGCAAAAAACCACACCAAAAAGAGGTGAATACAGTGCCAAATTACAAATATCGTGCCACAGCCATGAGCGGAAAAATGGTGCGTGGGACGCTTGCTGCTTCCGATCCGGAGGCACTGCTGAACGAACTGAAAAAGAAAGATCTGTTCTTGCTGGACTACACCCAGACCAGCAAGACTTCGTTCGGCTCCAAGCTGAAAGCCAAGGAACTGACGGACTTTTGCCGTCAGCTGGGCAGCCTGCTGGACGCGGGCGTTTCGGTGATCCAGTCGTTCAATATTATTTCCAATCGTGCCAGCATTTCCAAGTTCGCGAGAAAATGCTTCTCTGACATCACCACCGACCTGAAACACGGCAAGGCGTTGTCCGATGCAATGGCAGATCAGGGCAAGGTGTTCCCCGAACTGCTCATCAGTATGGTGCGTGCCGGCGAGGCAAGCGGTAAGATCGGGGATACGTTTATCAACATGGGCGAGCATTTCCAGAAACAGCAGCGTATCAAATCGCAGGTCAAGGGTGCTCTGGCGTATCCGCTGGTGCTGGTCATTCTGCTGGTGCTGGTCATTATTGTAATGTTTACGTTTATTCTCCCCATGTTCGGCGATATGTTCACCGATATGGAACTGCCGCTGATGACACGGATCCTCATGGGCATGAGCGATTTCCTTACCCATTATTGGTATGTGGCGATCGGCGTGGTGGCGGCAATTGTGGTTGTCTTTGTCATGCTGATGCGAACGCCGGCTTCCCGTCTGGTGATCGACCGCATGATCGTGCACCTGCCAAAAATCGGCAATCTGGTGCGTATCGTCTATACGGCAAGCTTTTCCAGAACGCTGGCTTCGCTGTATACCAGCGGACTTTCCATTTTGAACGCCCTGCAAATCTCGCGGGACACCGTGAACAACAGCTATCTCCGTTCCCAGTTTGACGACTGTATCAAGAGCATCCGCGTGGGCAACGCCCTGTCGGAATCCATTATGGCAATGGACGGCTTCGACAGCAAGCTGGGCGATACCATTAAAGTCGGCGAAGAAACCGGTAAGCTGGACGCAATGCTGCTTTCCACCGCGGACGACTACGAATATGAATCCAGTGCCGCGATCAAGTCCATGATGTCCATTATCGAACCGCTGATGATCGTCATTCTGGGTGTTGTCGTTGCCGGCGTTATGGTTTCCGTTCTCGTTCCCATGTACTCCATGTACGGCAATATCGACGAAAACACCGGTGCGGTCTTCTCGTGGCTCGCACAGACCGCAGGACGATTCCTGAACCGGTTCTAAGAGAAAAAGAGGTGAATTTCCGTGAAGAAAAAAGATGTTTCTGCACACGTGTATATTACCAACAGCAAGATACAGGTGCTGATGGGCAGCTGTGTGAAAAATAAATTGCAGGTGGTAAACTGCTATGAAGAACCGCTGGAAGAAGGCTGTATCCTGAACGGCATTATCATGAACAACTACTCTCTCCAGAATACCCTGACGGAAATGTGGCAGAAGTACAACCTGCCCGCAAAGGGCGTGACGCTGGTGGTAAACGGCAGTTCCATTACTGTAAAGCCTCTGAAAGTTCCGCAGATCGCTCCGAAAAATGTGCCCGGTTTTATTCGCGGGGAACTGCGGGATATTGAGGGAATTCAGAATATGCTGGTGGATTATTCCGTGGTGACCCCGAAAAATCCGGACGGCTCCTGTAGTATTCTGGCGGTGGTTTCCACCAAGGAGTTCATCACCAGCTATATCAGCCTGTTCAAAGAGGCGAAGATCGAACTGGAAGTCATTGATCTGGTGCAGAACTGTCTGATCAAAATGATGAAGCGGCTGAAATCTTTACAAGGAAAAACCTATGCCGTGTTCATTCTGGATAAGAATATGCTGATGCAGTGTCTGTTTTCCAATGACAACTTCGTCATGACCCGCCGCAGCCGGATTCTGGCAGACCCTACCGATGAGGGCTTCGAACGGGAAGTGGGGCAGAATATCAACAGCATTATCCAGTTCAACAAGTCGGAACAGACCGGCTCTGATATTACGGACGTTTACCTGAGCGGCTTTCCGGAAGATGCTGTGCAGATCTTCCCGCACTTCGCGGAAAATTTCGGTGTAAATGTGCGGACATTTCCGGAGTTTCTCCCTACGGAACTGACTGTTCCGCTGGAGATGAATCCCAGCGAGTACACGGTGCTGCTGGGCAGTATGATACGTTATTCGGACTAAATCGGACAGGAGGAATCCAAAATGGCAAAACTACCCAAAAAGGATATTAACCTGTATCCTCTTGTCGTGGCACCGAAAAAGAACACCATGAAAAAAGGTGCCCTTTTCGGCATACTGGGGACAGTGGCAGTGCTGCTGCTGGGCGGCAGTTATGCCGGTGCACGGATCTACGTCCACACCCAAGAGAATCTGGTTTCAGAAATGGAAACCAAGGCAAACGATACCGCATTGATGGAAAAGATCAACAACGCCAACGCTGTGGCGAATGACATCAGCACACTGCGGACTGCCGGTGATGTTTATACTGAGGTGCGGGCTACCATTGACGGGACACAGGAGATCTGCGACAACTTTTCCGAAGATCTGGTGCAGAAGCTGGTTGGCTGTGAGAAAACGGTCAGCCCCGGCAGAGGAGAAATTCAGGTGGCAGAGATCACCGGACTTTCCTATGACGGCAGCACCCTTTCCATTGCGGCAAGTTCGACGAACAGCCAGTATGTTTCCACATTTGTGACGAACCTGACACGGCTGGACTTGTTCTCCTCGATCACCTATGACGGCTATTCGCTTTCGGACAGCGTGTATACTTATACAGTGAACGCCGTATTCAAGTCGGTGGAAACTACTGCAACTGATGCCGACGGCAATCCTGTGGAAACAACAACGGAGGTGGTACAATGACAACGGAAATTACCCGAAAGCAGGCAGTTCTGCTTTCTGTGCTGGGTGTCGTATTGGTCGTTGTACTGTTTGTGCAGCTTCTGATTCGTCCGCTGATGACGAAAGTCTCGGCAGCAAAGGAACAGCTGGTGGTTCTGAACCAGCAGTATTCCGACCTGTTGCTGCAAAGTCAGAGTTATGACCAGAATATTGCCTCACTAAAGGATTGGAAAGAGAAAAATGGCGAGGAAACCAAGAAGCTGTTTCCGCTGAGCGATGCGGAACGGATCGACCGTTTTCTTACCTTTGTGATGAATGAAGCGGGTGTCACTGTCGATGGCTTGAACATCGGGCAGACCATGCAGTATTATATTGACGGTGAGGGCAATCTGGTGACTGCTTCGCCGGATGAGGTAGCCGGTACCACAGACAGTTCTGCCTCCGGAACAGATGCTTCGGACGGCAGCACAGGTGACGGCAGCGGTGCTGCATATACCGCCACCGGTGAATACTGCTGCGACTTTACCTATACGATGGAAGGCACCTATCAGAACATGAAACAAATGTTGGACTTTGTCAATCGGGTGTCGTTTCTGGGCGTTACTGCGTATTCTTTCAACAGTGTGGAAAAGCCGGCAGCACAGGAACAGGCTGCGGCAAACGGTGATGCGGCAAATGCGGATAAATTTCAGGATTGGTATAATTTTACCATGACGATTACCGCGTACATGTATCAGAGTCCGCTAGAAACAGACTATGCAGATGATGTGGATTCCGACGAAACCACCGAAGAAGCGGCGGAAAAAGCCATGCAGTCGGCAACAGCAGACATTGCGGCGGAAGAAATGACAACGACCACGATCATAACCACAGCAGCAGATGCTGCATAAACAGGGTGATGCCAATATGAAACGGAAAACAGCACAGCGAAACGGTGCAGCGATTTTGTGGGCAGTGCTGGTCATGCTGATGATCTCACTGATCTCGGCGGGGATCATTCTTGTAGACCGTATGTATTACATGCGGGAGCAGGAGGAAAACAACCGCGTACAGGCAAAGTTCTATGCAGAATCCGCGATCACTTTGGTACAGCAGGACATTCTGAAAGAGGGCACGGTGACGGACGAAACCACCGGAGCAACTTATCAGAGCATTTTCGTCAGCGACGGCAACACCGCGGAAACCTTTACGATCTCACTCCCCGATGCGGGAAACTGGAAATGTACGGTAACGGTGAATCACTCTGTGGTCAACGACAGCGAAACCGATGCCAACAAAAGGCGGCTGTCCGGTGAGATCTATCTCACGGCAAAGGTGACGCGGAACACTGCCGGCAGCGGGGAAAAGGAATTGTCAGAAGTTTGTGGAAAGCTGTCAGTTCCCGCGAATGCGACCCAGTGGCGGTGGGACGGCTATTATCAATTGTAAAGGGAGGCGTGACAAAATGCGGAAACTGCGAAAAGGAACCACTGTTGTGGAAGTGGTGATTGCATTTGCCATGATCTCCATGTCCTTTGCAATCGGCATGATCGGGATCGCTTCCGGCTCGAACTTTCTGAACTCCGGTGCGAAGCTGAAGAACCAGCAGCGGAAAAATGCCGCTGTGGATCTGGCGGGAGCTGCTGCGGAAACTTCTGATACTACGATTACAGTAACATATCGGGACCGCACAAGCGGGGACGAAAAGACCAAAACTTTTGATGTGCAGAGGCGTTCCGCGGACAATTTCATTCAGTATCAACCGAAACCGTAAGGGAGGAAAGCAGATGCGGAAACTTGTGAAAAACCGAAAAGGTTTTACGCTGGCAGAAGAAGTGGTTACCGTTCTGCTGATCGGCATTCTGGTGGCTTCTGCTTCGGGAATCCTGCTGAATGCCATGCGGATCTTCTGCCAGAATGTCATCATGTTCAATGCCCAGTCCAAGGGAATCGCGGTCATGGAACAGCTGGAAAGTCATCTGGCGTATGCCAAGACCATCGGACAGCAGGAAACAGAAACGATCGCTGCTGATGACGGCTGTGCCCATCAGGTCGTACTGTATGTGGACACACAAGACGGAAAGAGCGAACTGAAAGAAAAAGGGACAATTTACTATTCAGACACCGACAGTGCTGGAACAACGGTCGATCAGGTGCTCTGTAAGCTGGGGACTTATCAGGCAAAGATCCTTGTCCAAAAAGTCGATGATGTAACAGTGACAGTAGATGTGCGGATCTCGCGGAACGATACTGTGTACTACTCGGAAACCAGAATGGTCAAGCTGCAAAATCAGGCAACGGTAAAGGCAACGCTGAATGCCTCCGACATATACGACAGTTCTGTGGCAGCTTCGCGGTATTTATACATTGGCAGTCTGGAATAAAACATAGGGCAATGCCGCACAAAGATTGTGCGACAGATGCGTCGTCAAATTTTTCGTCAGATGAAACAAAAAGCGGAGTGAATACTGGATGTATTCACGAGCATTTTTGTGAAATATGACGGGAAATTTGCAAGCAGATGGCGTGCAAAGTCGCCAGATGCTCTTTGTGCGGTGTCGCTATAGAAACAATAGAAAAAGGTGAGAACATTGCAGAATTTACCCATTGGTGAAGTGCTGAAAGAATATGGCTATATCACACAGGAACAGATCGATCAGGCACTGCAATTCCAGAAGACACAAAGCGGCAAGAAGGTGCGTTTCGGCACACTGCTGCAGGAAATGGGATTTGTCACAGAAACACAGGTTCTGGAGGCACTGGGGAAAAAGCTGGATCTCCAGATGGTCAATCTGGAGGAGTATGAGGTCAATGTAGACGTGGTTGCCAAGGTGCCCAAGCAGCTTGCGGAAAAATACAATGTCATTGCCCTGTCGGAAAACGACAGCCGTCTACAGCTCGCCATGTCTGACCCGCTGAATTTCTACGCACAGGAAGATATTCGGCAGATCGTGGATATGCCGCTGGAAGTGCTGCTCAGTGAAAGTCCGAAAATCAAAAAGGCAATCGAGTATTACTATGCCGAGATCAGTACCAAGCAGGCAGCCAAAAAGGCGAATATTTCCGCAGAAGATATTGAGGTGCCCCAGCTGACGGCAGACGATGCGGACGACGATGTGCCGATCATCAAGCTGATCAATTCGCTGCTGGTGCGGGGATACAGCACCAACGCCAGCGATATTCACATTGAACCGTTTAAGGATTTCACACAGGTGCGTATGCGTATCGACGGTCAGATGGTCAGCTATCTGACACTGGAAAAGGCACTGCACAACTCCATTGTTGCCCGTATCAAGATCATGAGCAACCTGAACATTGCGGAAAAACGTATCCCGCAGGACGGCAACTTCCACGCTGTGCTGGAGGGAATCGACATCAGTATGCGTATTTCCGTTCTGCCGACGACACACGGCGAGAAGATCGTTATGCGTTATCTGGTGTCGGATACCAAGATCGACCACGCCGGTCACTTCGGCATGAACGAGTATTCCTATAACATGCTGATGAAGATGATGTCCGCTCCCAACGGCATCATCTATATTACGGGGCCGACCGGTTCCGGTAAAACGACCACGCTGTATATGGTGCTGCAGCATCTGTCCCAGCGACCGGTAAATATTTCCACCATTGAAGACCCTGTGGAAAAAGATTTGCCCAATATCACGCAGACTTCCGTTAATGTGACTGCCGGCATGACCTTTGCAGTGGGACTGCGTGCCCTGCTGCGACAGGATCCGGATATTATCATGATCGGTGAAACCCGTGACGCAGAAACGGCTGAAATTTCCGTGCGTTCTGCAATCACCGGACACCTGGTAGTTTCCACCCTGCATACCAACGATGCCATTTCGTCCATTGTCCGTCTGGCGGATATGGGCGTGGCACCGTATCTGATCTCCAACTCTGTGGTAGGTATCGTGGCACAGCGTCTGGTGCGTAAGGTCTGCCAGTTCTGTAAATACGAAGAACCGGCGACAGCAGATGACATCGCCATTGTCGGGGACGGCATTCCCATGATCACCCGCGGCAAGGGCTGTAAGGTCTGCAACAACACGGGCTATAAAGGGCGTATTTCCATTCACGAAATGGTATATATAGACAAAACGCTGAAACGTATGATCGCCAAAAGTGCAGACAGTCAGGAAATGCTGGAGTATGCCAAGAAAACACAGGGCATGCGGAGTCTGCTGGACAGTGCCATTGATTTGGTAAAAGAGGGCGTGACCACGCCGGAAGAAGTTATGAAGATCGCATATTATTCCGACTAATGATTGCAGAAAGGACGGTATACCGCCATGACCATGAATGAACTTATTATGAAAGCACGGGAGAAGAAATGCTCTGATATTCACATCAGCGAGGGCATGCCGGTTTCGTTCCGTATCCACGGGCAGCTGCTGGACAGCGGCTTTTCATTTCCGGCGGCAGAAACACGGGAAATGATCCTGTCCATGCTGAGTGATGAACAGCGGGAACAGCTGGAAAACGGCGACGACGTGGACTTTGCCATTGAAACGCCGGACTATTGCCGCCAGCGTGTCAATGTTTTCCGGCAGATGAAAAAGGTGGCAGCGACGATTCGTCTGCTGAACAACACCATTCCCACACTGGAACAGCTGCAAATGCCGAAAGTGCTGCGGGAGTTGGCAGACCAGCCAAGAGGACTGATTCTGGTGACAGGTCCGACGGGAAGCGGTAAATCTACCACTCTGTCCGCCATGATCGACTATATCAACAAGAATCGTTCAGAGCATATCATCACCATTGAGGACCCTGTGGAATATGTTTACGAGTCGGGCATGTCGGTCATTCACCAGCGTGAAATCGGCGTGGATACCAAGAGCTTTGCAGCGTCCCTGCGTTCTGCCCTCCGTGAAGACCCTGATGTCATTCTCGTGGGAGAAATGCGTGACTACGAAACGATTTCCGCCGCTGTCACTGCCGCAGAAACCGGACACTTGGTCATGTCCACTCTGCACACCACCGGTGCGGCACAGACGCTGGATCGTATCATTGACAGCTGTCCGCCCCACGCCCAGAACCAGATCCGGACACAGCTGTCCACGATTCTGAAGGGCGTTATCACACAGGCTCTGATCCCGCTGGCAATGGGCGGCGGCCGTGTGGCTGCTACAGAAATTCTGGTGGGAACCGATGCGGTAGGCAGTCTGATCCGTGACAATAAGTGCTTCCAGCTGGCAACGGTCATGCAGTCCAGTGCAGCACTGGGCATGCACACCCTGAATGCCGATCTGGCACGGCTGGTAAGAGCCGGCACGATCCGGCGGGATGATGCCATTCGGGTATCCAACAACAAGAATGAGATTCTGGATCTGTTAAGTTAAGCTTCGCTTCGGCGTGTCCGTCTGTATATTTTCGGAGAGGTGAGAGAGATGAAACGAAATCGAAAAGGCTTTTCTCTTGTGGAATTGATCGTAGTGCTGGTGATCATGGCAATCATTGCGGCACTCTGTGCCCCGAATATCTCTGCCTATGTGCAGGCGGCAAAGGTTCAGAATTATCAGACTGTGGCGAATAATCTGGCAGACGAATTACAGACCCAGCTGCCCCAGAGCCGGTACTGGAACTGGGACGAGGTGCAGCGGAATGCGCATGGCATTCTGTGTGCAGATGCCGGAAGATACGTGACACTGGATACAGAAAAAAGCACCGATAATCAAAAGGTGTATCAGATCACCGGTGCCAGCAGCGATGCCAATGCGGTGTTTACGGTGACGCTGACCTATCATGATGCGGTGAAAACCAGCCAGAAAGTGGATATTGCGGTTTCCTGCGACGGGTATGCTGCGGTGCAGTCGGTGCAGGAGTGTAATTTGGTGTTGAAGACGAATTATACAGATGCGAGTGCGTATCCGACGACAACAATAAAAAAAACAACAACTAATCGAAATGGTAATGTAACGCTGTTGGATGATAGAGTAAAAAAATGGAAAGACGATGATGGAAATACTTCGAATGACTGGTCATCTGCTTTTTCAAACAATTTTTATCCAAACAATGACTTTGTAAATACATATAATGGTACAAGTAACAATCCGCCGCATGACAATTGTGCAGCAATCAATTTAACAGATTATCCGTTAAATTCAGTATCACAGGTAGAATTTAGCTTGCAACGCTACTCTTTTTTATATAATTACAATGGAACAGATGTTGTATATCGTGCAGTTGTTCCGTGCGTTGAAGCACAGAAGGGCGACGGACGAGGCGGAGAGTATGCTGCTTGTGGAACTGATGTGTCTGGCTCTTATGAAGTACGATTTCAAAATGTAAAAGTGCTGGTCGATTCTGATTTGGATGATGATAATAGTTGGGTAAATTATACGGATGTTTTCGCCGAAAATAATTTTCCTTATGATATTAGTCAACCTGGATTATCACCCGAAAAAATTGATGCTGTTAATCACTATAAAGCGTATTATGGTGATGTGTCTTATGGAAAAAATGGCATAAATGATGTTGGTTATGGAATGAGTGATGTTGAAAAACAAATTAATGTCATTTATCGAGTAAAACTAGTTGACCCAACCGACGCAACAAATCGAAATATTCGTTCAAAATGCTGGGTGGCAATTTGGGGAAGAATCACATATTCCGACAGTGGTACAATTGTAGAACCATGTTCGTCTATGCAGACAAAAGCAGACGGAACACTGGCTAAAATATATGATAATGTTCGCATTAAAGTTGAAATTCCGGATTACATTGAAGATTTCAGTACAGTTATTCAAGATGAAAGCGAATTGACTACAGAAAATAATACATTTTATTTTGATTATAGTGGGCTTTTCTTTGTGCCATATAGTTGGGGTGGAGGTTATTGGAGTTATGAAGGGTATCAGATATTAGTTGGCAGTAATAACCTATTGCAACAGATTAAAAAAGATGGAACTTATTATTATGATTATGGGACTTATAAAGATGGATATTATACACTTCCAGCTGACCAGCAGGCAATTATTCAAAGCATTGTAAAAAGAGGGGGAACGCATTACAAAGGCACATTTGCGATTGATCTGAGAAATAGTGGATATGCAGTTGGTGATGTTGTCAAAGTTCAATTTACAAATGTAGATGCAGACGAATTTATCAGAAACGCGAATGGTAATGATAAGTTTTTGAAAATGTACCGAGTTAATGAGCGTACTGGAAATTTAGTGGCAGATGGCGATAATACAGGAATTCATTTTTATGATTCCGCAGATTTGAAAACCGCAAATCTTGGAAAAGTAGAAAAAATTTCTGATAATACAGTTGCAATTTATATTTTGATGAAATGGTCTGATTATCCCTATTATGTTTTGAGTTATAAGGGTGTATATGCAAATTTTCAACCGGATGCAGATACCAGCTTTTCATGGGCAAAGAAAAGTGAAGTTACAACCGAAGAAACAACAACACAAAATACCCCCATGCTCACCATCAACGGCGACAGCACCTACACCAACATCACCCTCGACTGGACGAAGTGCGACTATATCACCAATGCGGGCGAAGTGGGCGTGAAGTTTGTCAAGTATCCGTCCACGCTGAATTATGATGTGTACAGCAAGGATTACACCCTGCTGGCTCCGGATCAGAATCTGAAAACCTTTATGATGAATTCAAACAGTGCTGTGACATCGGCTGCTTCGGCGGATAAGATCGTGCACCTCTATTGTAAGGGTGTCAGTCCGGAGGAGATTCAGTGCGAGATCGTTGCTCCGAAAAATACGGCAACGACAACAACTACCACGACTACCACACCTCCGCCGCCTGAAACCGAAACCACAGCCAAAACGACTACCAGCACGACGACTGCGGCTACAACCACAACAACAACGACAACAACCACCACGACTACAGCAACCACCACAACAACGACTACCACGACAACTACCACAACGACCGCCGCAACCACAAGCACGGTTGCAACAACCGCAACCGCTGCAACTGCCGCAACGACCACCGCGGAAACCACTGCAAGCAGTACCGCAACGGCGACGACCTCCGCGACAGAAACTACGGCTGCAACGACTACAACTTCCGCCACAACCAGCACGACTATAAGCACCACTGCAACAACAACCAGTAATAAACAGACTGATTCCACAATTTCTTCTGATGAACTTTTAATTCATTATATTTATGATGATCCTGAGTATAGTACAGTTCACATTCTTCGTAGCGGCGGAAGTATCAGTGAAATTCCCAATTATGAGAATCCAGTTACCTATACCAAATCAGAAGATGTCTTAATCACATTTAATGATGATTACGGTGTTTTGCATATTTTCCCCAAATATAATAACAGCGATGTTTCTATAAGCGGTAAGCCAAATCAGTTAGAGCAAACAAAACAGTGTGGTTGGTGTACATATCACATTACTACTAAAATGGTAACAGATGGTCTTCACGAACTCTGGATTAAAAACGGAGTTGTTTATAAGGCTAATCCTGACACACCACTTGCTCAAATGGTAAACACTGTATATCGAGAAAACAGTATTGCTGCTTGCCTTCCTAAATCTGTTGAAGTTGTTACTACAACCACAACAACCACCGCCCCTCAAACCACCACAACTACAACAACAACCACCACCGCACCGCCCATTGCTGCCAGCGAAAACGGCAAAAACGTAGGTCTGGACGAATCCAGTGCGGCGGGCTGCAACATCACGTTCAGCGATCCGCTGTTCAACGACAGTGGCGTGTGCTACTTCACCATTACCCCCAAGGCGGGCTACACGCTCTCTGACAGCTATACCGTAAAGGTTGGCACGGAGGTGCTGTCTGCCAAGAACAACTACAACGCCAAGACGGGGCAGTGGTTCTTCTGGAGCAATAAGATCATGACGGACTACACCATTCATGTGGAGGGTGTTTCTCCGGCGGCGTAACGCTCGAAATAATCCAAAAAGAAAAGGCTCATTTCCGGAGCGTACCGGAGATGAGCCTTTCTGTGTTCGGGCGGTCATTTCAGACCGCAGAGCTGTAAGTACAGATTTGCAATGGGTTCTCCGACCACCAGAGCCATTGCCATGCCGGCGGAGAGGTACGGCCCAAAGGCAAATTTGGAATCGCCGGTTTTTGCCTTGTGGATCATGCCGAAGATGCAGCCGAGGATCAGCCCCAGAAACAGCCCTACCACAACACCTTTGACACCGAGGAACAAGCCGCCTGCCAGCATCAGTTCCGCATCGCCCCGTCCCATGGCACGTTCGCCGGACAGAATTACCAGCAGGAACAGCGGAACCGATGCCGCTGCGGCTCCGATCAGGTGGGAGAGCAGCGTGCCGTTTCCGGTGCAGACATCGTAAACCGTAACCGCAACGCCCAGCAGCCCGATGAATCCGATCACGTACAGACTGATCAACTGGGTGTCCAAGTCCATGAAAAAGACCACGATCAGAGCCGAACAGAACAGACATACCAGAGCCGCATAGACCGGCTGTTCAAAGATGCCGAAATAGGCAAAGATCAACACGTATAAGATCGCATTCAGGCTTTCCACCAGCGTGTAGCGAAAGGGGATTTTTGCCCCGCAGCTGTGGCATTTTCCCCGCAGCCGGCACCAACTGAAGATCGGGATCAGATCCCGCTTGCGAATGGGTGTACCGCAGGTCATGCAGTGGGAGTTGTTCCGCCAGAGAGATTCCTCTTTGGGCAGACGGTAGATACAGACGTTCAGAAAGCTGCCGATCGCCGCACCAAAAGCAAAAATGATGCAGTACAGCAGTACATAACAGACGTAATACATAGGGCAAATTCCTCTCTTTTTTTCTTGTCCTATTGTATCACATTTTGAAAAAGATGTCAAGAAATATGGAAATTGCGTGTACAATCGGGCGGCTGTGTGATTTTCACGAAAATCGGACTATACCCTTGACGAAAGCGGCAAAAAGTAGTACAATATTGTAAGAAGCCGGTGCATTGCCGGTTAGCATTTATGGGAGGTATTACACCATGTCTGAAAAGTTTATTGTTGAAACATCTGCAAGACACGTACATCTGACTGCGGAAGCATTCGCAGTGCTGTTCGGTGAGGGAAAGGAACTGACTGTCAAGAAGATGCTGTCGCAGCCGGGTCAGTTTGCCAGTGAAGAACGCGTAACGATCGTTGGACCGAAGAAGGAACTGCCGAACGTTTCCATTCTGGGCCCGTTCCGGAGTGCCAATCAGGTAGAACTGTCTGCAACAGACGCACGTTCGATCGGCATCGCTGCTCCGGTTCGCGAATCCGGTGATGTTGCAGGTTCCGGTGCATGTACCATTGTGGGACCGGCAGGTCAGCTGGAAATTTCTGAGGGTGTGATCGTGGCAAAGCGTCACATTCACTTCACTCCGGAAGACGCAGCAAAGGCTGGCGTAAAGGATAAGGACATCGTTTGGGTACGTGTTGAAACAGACGGCAGAAAGGCAATTCTGGGTGACGTGGTTTGCCGTGTTTCCCCGAACTATGCAACTGCAATGCACATCGACACGGACGAATCCAATGCCATTGGTGCAGGCCGCAACCAGATGGGCGAGATCGTCACAGTAGACTGATCACATTTTGATGGAAAGGCAATCCTGTACTAAGCATGTGCAGTGTTGCCTGAAAGACAAACGGCGGATGCTGAAATCCTTTTGGCATCCGTTGTTTTTTTAGAAAGGAACAACCATATGAGATCATGGAAAAAATTGACAGCACTGCTTCTCGCCGGTGTGCTGGCTGGCTCGGCATTTACCGGCTGCGGCAAGCAGAGCAGCGACAGCAGCCAGCCGGAGTCTTCTGCCGCCGAGGAATCCTCTGAAAAGGAAACCACCACCGCCGCAGAAGAAACCACCACCGCGGAAACTACCACAGTTCACGTCAGCCCCACAGAAACGGTTTCCACCACGTTGGGCACGGAACTGACCGACATCAATGCCATGCTGGACAAGGGCAGCGATACCACCAACAATTACAAAGCCAAGCTGGATAACTTTATTCAGGAGGGCGACGTGGTACAGTCCTTTACCTTTATCGTGTACTCCGCCGACGGTTCGTCCAGTCTGGGCGACTTCAAGGGCGGCTACGGCGTTTCCGTCAAGGACGGCTGTGCCAGTGCCACTGATGCCGGCTGGTATCAGGCGGCAGACTTTGAGCAGTCCCAGAACAGTGCCTATGCGGAATTCACATGGAATGTTCCCGCAGAGATCCAGACGGAGATCGACCCCAGCGGCGAAGTCCTGTTCGGACACTGGTGGAGCAATGTGCAGCAGGTGAAGCTGTCCAGCATTGTGTGCACCTACACCCGTACCAAGGAAGTGCCGGTAGACGGTACCAATTCCGCCAGTCCGGCTGCAACTTTGAGTTTCAACGATGAGGCAGCCAAGACAGCGAAGATCGCTCTGTCCGACCTGATCGGGGCAGAGGATACGCTTCAGACAGTCACCTTTGACATCAGCGGCACTGGTGCACTGGGCAAGTTCACCGGTGCGTTCGGCGTGTCTGTGGACAAGAACGCAGACTGTGCCACCGATGCCGGCTGGTATCAGACCAAGAACGTCTGCGTGTTCACAGATTCTTCCAGCCTTTCCCTGACGTGGATCGTGCCGGACGATGTCAAGGAGAGCATTGACCCCAGCGGCGATGTGATGCTGGGGTACTGGTGGAGCGACCAGCCCAGCATTACCCTGAACAACATCAGCGTCCGCTACAGCAACAGCACCGGAACGACCACCAAGACCGAGCCGAAGTCGGACGAGTCCTCCAAGGGCGGGGAAGTGGCAGCAGTTTCCGGTGAAACGCCTACTGCGGAGCAGGTCAACGCCATGACCAGCAAGCAGATCGTGGAGAACATCAAGGTGGGCTGGAATCTGGGCAACTCACTGGACAGCTACAACACCAGCTCCAGCGATACGGAAACCGGCTGGGGCAACCCGAAAACCACCCAGCAGATGATCGACACTGTAAAGGCTGCCGGTTTCAATGCCATTCGTGTGCCGGTAACGTGGAGCGAGCATATGTCCGCCGATGGCACCATCGATGCGGCGTGGATGAACCGCGTCAAGGAAGTTGTAGACTACGCCTATAACGACGGGCTGTATGTCATTGTGAATGTACACCACGATGACTACACATGGCTGACACCCTCCAGTGAAAAACTGGAAAGCGATAAGTCCACCCTGACAAACATCTGGAAGCAGATCTGTGCCACATTCCAGAACTACGACCACCGCCTGATCTTCGAGGGCATGAACGAACCGCGTATGATCGGTTCCGCAGAGGAATGGACCGGCGGCACACAGGAATCCTATGACGTTATCAACGCCCTGTATCAGGCATTTGTGGACACAGTCCGTTCTTCCGGCGGCTCCAACAAGGACAGAACGCTGGTTGTCAGCACCTATGCTCAGTCCGTGGAGAAGAACGCTGTCGGCGGTCTGGTGGTTCCGAAAGACGACCATGTGATCGTATCCCTGCACATCTACGCCCCGTGGAATTTCTGCGGTCCGGACGACACCCGTGCCGACTGGGGCAGCGATGCCGACAAGCAGGAACTGGACACCATGTTCCAGTATCTGGACGACACCTTTGTCAGCAAGGGCATTCCGGTCATCATTGACGAAACCGGCTGCGTGAACAAGAACGAAAACACCTCCGCAAGAGTGGCATGGTTCAGCTATTATCTCAGCACAGCCAAGAAGCACGGCATCAAGTGCTTTATCTGGGACAACAACGAAACGAAGAACGGTTTCGGTCTGCTGAACCGCAAGGACTGCACATGGTATTATCCGGAAATCATCGAAGCCATTCAGAATGCTACCAAGTAAACGGATATTGTCATAATGCATAAATCATTCCTCATATAGATGTGCAAAATGTAGAATTTTTATAGAAGCCAGAAAAAATCCCGTGTGAAACGTGCAAAAAACTGCAAAGTATGCTATAATAAGAGAAAGCACTGGAAAACGGGTACGCCCGCTTTTCAAACAAGAGGAGGCATTTTACTATGAGTCATCGAATCATTACCATTGAAAGAGAATATGCAAGCGGCGGCCGTGAGATCGGCGAAATGATCGCAGAACGGCTGGGCATTCCGTGTTATAATCGAGAAATTTTACAAATGGCATCTGAACGCTGCAATGTTTCCATGGATTATCTGGAAACCGCAGAGGAAGCTGCCCCCAAGAGTTTTCTGTACACTCTGATGCTGACCTCCAGCCCTACACGCACCATTGAGGAAAACCTGCCGCTGTCCGATAAGGTCTACATCATCGAAACCAACATCATTCGGGAACTGGCGGAAAAAGGCGACTGTGTGATCGTGGGACGCTGTGCAAGCTATATCCTGCGGGATCTGGAAAACCTGTTCAACGTGTTCATCTACGCGGACACCAAGTCCCGTTCGGAACGTGCCGTGCAGGAGTATCACGTGGACGAACGGCGGGTAGAGGCAATGCTGCGGAAGATCGACAAGCGTCGTGAAACATTCTACAGCATCAACACCGGCGGAAACTGGTACGACAAGGACAACTACCACCTCTGCCTGAACAGCGGAGCACTGGGGCTGGAACTCTGTGCGGATATTGTGGTAGAAACCGCAAAGAAAACCATTTATTAAGTCATTCGAAAGAATAGATACAGGCGGGACAGGGAAGTTTCTCTGTCCCGCTTTTTTGCACGGAAATCAATTTTTTCATGATAGCCTCCCCTGAAAGGGGAGGGGGACCGCCGTTAGGCGGTGGAGAGGTTCTTTCGTAAAATCTTTTTATGACGTTTTTTGCATAAGTGGAAACCCCTCAGTCAGTGCTACGCACTGCCAGCTCAGCACAAGGCACGCCCTGCGGGTGCCCTTTCAGGGGAGCCTCACTTGTCAAACTTCATAATTTGGCACAATTTAAATCAACATATTTTTGAAAATTCCTTTCCATGTTTTTTTGTGAAAGAGTTGACTTTTTTCGAAAAATATGGTATATTGTGATTGCAAGTATTTTGCAACGAAAAAGAAACGGAGGAATGAAGATGAAGTTGTGGAAAAAAGTGCTTGCCGCGGTGACTGCGGGGGTGCTTTGCGTGGGAAGCGTTGGCGTGACAGATTTGCAGGGTGTGCTGGAATCTGCGGGAACGATGCTGACAGCGAGTGCGGAAGAAGGTACTTATGGAAATTTGTCCTATGGTGTAACCAATGCAGGTGAAATTGAAATTACGGGGTGCAATATGGGTGTTACTTCCGTTGAAATTCCGGCTGAGATTGACAGAAAACCTGTGACGAGTATTGGAAATAATGCTTTTCGCGACTGCACCAGTTTGACAGAGGTCAAGATACCAGACAGCGTGATAAATATTGGAGATTATGCTTTTTACGGCTGTACCAGTTTGACAGGAATCACAATACCGGACGGCGTAACAAGTGTTGGATTTCAGACCTTTTCCGGCTGTATCAGCTTAAAGGAAATCGCCATACCAGACAGCGTAAAAAGCATTGAAAATAACGCTTTTTACGGTTGTGCCAGCTTGACGGAAGTCGTCATTCCAAACAGTGTGACGCGTATTTACAGCGGGGCTTTTTACAAATGTACCAGTCTAATAGAAATGACTATTCCGGACAGTGTAACGTATATTGGAGAGTGTGCTTTTTGCGGCTGTACCAATTTGAAAAAAATTGTTGTTCCAGATAGTATAACGAGTATTGGAGGCAGTACTTTTTACGGCTGTACCAGTTTGACGGAAATCACCATACCAGACAGTGTGACGAATATTTGGAGCAGTACTTTTCGAGGCTGTTCCAGCTTGACGGAAATCACGATTCCGGACAGTGTGACGAGTATTGGTGACAGTGCCTTTTATGGCTGTACCAGCTTGACGGAAGTTACCATTCCAGACGGTGTGACGAATATTGAAGGATTTGTTTTTACGAATACACCATGGCTTATAGCCAAGCAAGAGGAAAATCCACTTGTGATCATCAATGGAACTTTGATTGATGGAACAACTTGTACTGGGAGTGTTACCATACCAGACAGCGTGACAAGTATTGCAGGAGGAGCTTTTGATAGCTGTACTGGTCTGACGGCAATTACCATTCCGGAAAGTGTAACAAGCATTGGAGATAGTGCTTTTTACAGATGTACCGGCTTGACGGAAATCGCCATTCCAGAAAGTGTAACAAGCATCGGCAATTATGCTTTTGATAGTTGCACCAACTTGACGAAAATTACCATTCCGGACAGCATAACGAGTATTAGCGATTATGCCTTTCGCGGCTGCACTGGCTTAAAGACAATTACTATTCCGGAAAGTGTGACAACTGTTGGAGAAAATGCTTTTTCCGGCTGTACTGGTCTGACGGAAATCACCATTCCAGACAGCGTAACGAGTATTGGAGATCATGCTTTTGACGGCTGTACCGGCTTAAAGACAATCACCATTCCGGAAAGTGTGACAAGCATTGGAAATGGTACTTTTGATAACTGCAATAATCTGATCATTCGTGGCTATACCGGCTCTTTCGCCGAAACTTACGCAAGGGAACATAATATTCGATTTGCAGATGTAAATGCAACTTATACTTGCGGCGACCTCGATGGCAGCGACAATATCGACTCCACCGACATCTTCTACACTATGCTCTACATCGCCAACGTTGCCGTAGGCAATGACGGCGGGCTGACGGCTGAACAGATCGCTGCCGCCGATGTAGACGGCAACGGCACAGTGGATTCCACCGACAGCTTCTATATCATGTACTACGTGGCTCTCCACGGGGCAGGACACAACACCTCTTGGGAAGAAGTTCTCGCAAAATAAGCCATGTGAATAGGCACTCTACAGAACGGAAAAACGGTTCTGTAGGGTGCTTTTTGATTTTTTTCTTGCATTTTCTTCGCAGATATGATATAATGGAAAGGGAAACCTTTTACTATAACAAATTTAGGAGGGTGTTCAAAATGAAAATATGGAAAAAAGTCGTGGCAGCTATGACCGCCGGGATGCTTTGCCTGGGGAGCGTGGGGCTTTCCGGGGTGGAAAACGTGCTGAAAAGCGTAGGGACAGTGCTGTCAGCGAGTGCAGAGGAAACGGCTGAAACAGAAAGAGTCCCTGTGGGAACGGGAACGACTACCGTTCGTGTGGGAACTGGAACGACACAATTGGAATATCAAGCGTTTGACGATGATACAGTTGAAATCACAGATTGTGACAATGAAGCAGCTGGAGAGCTGGAAATTCCGGCGGAAATCGATGGGAAACCGGTGACGAGCATTGGAGATGGTGCTTTTTCTGTCTGTAGTGGTTTGACCAAAATTACGATACCGAACGGCGTGACGAGTATTGGAGATTATGCTTTTTCTGACTGTAGTGGTTTGACCAAAATTACGATACCGAACGGCGTGACGAGCATTAGAGATGGTGCTTTTTCTAACTGTAGTGGTTTGACTGAAATCACGATACCGGACAGCGTAACGAGCATTGGAGATAATGCTTTTTCTGACTGTAGTGGTTTGACCGAAATCACGATACCGGACAGCGTGACGAGCATTAGAGCTGGTACTTTTTCTAACTGTAGTGGTTTGACCGAAATCACGATACCGGACAGCGTGACGAGCATTGGAGGAAGTACTTTTTTAAAAACACCGTGGTTGACAGCCAAACAAGCAGAAAATCCATTGGTAATTGTCAATCATATTTTGATTGATGGAAAGACTTGTACAGGTGCTGTTTCGATACCTAATGGTGTAACGAGCATTGGAGATGATGCTTTTTATAACTGTAGTGGTTTGACCGAAATCACGATACCGGACAGCGTGACGAGCATTGGAGATGAAGCTTTTCATAACTGTAGTGGTTTGACCGAAATCACGATACCAGATAGCGTGACGAGTATTGGAAATCGTACTTTTTCTTTATGTAGCAGTCTGACCGAAATCACGATACCGGACAGCATAACGAGCATTGGATATCGTGCTTTTTCTGACTGTGACAGTCTGACCGAAATCACGATACCGGATAGCGTTACGAGTATTGGCAGTGGTGCTTTTTCTTTCTGTGACAGTCTGACCGAAATCACGATACCGGACAGCGTGACATCTATTGGATCTTATGCTTTTGAGGAAACCCCTTGGTTAACAGCCAAACAAGCGAAAGATCCATTGGTAATTGTCAATCATATTTTGATTGATGGAAAAACTTGTACAGGTGCTGTTTCGATACCTAATGGTGTAACGAGCATTGGGGATAGTGCTTTTGTTGGCTGTAGTAGTCTGACCGAAATCACGATACCGGACAGTGTGACGAGCATTGGAGATGGTGCTTTTTCTTCCTGTAGCAGTTTGACCGAAATCACGATACCAGACAGCGTGACAAGCATTGGATATAGTGCTTTTTTTTGTTGTGCCAGTCTAACTAATATTACAATACCGGATAGCGTGACGAGCATTGGAGATAGTGCTTTTTATTGTTGTGACAGTCTGACTAATATCACGATACCGGACAGCGTGACGAGCATTGGGGATAATGCTTTTTATTGTTGTGACAGTCTGACTAATATCACGATACCGGACAGCGTGACGAGCATTGGAGATTATGCTTTTTACGACTGTACCAATCTGACAATCTACGGGTACACCGGTTCCTACGCAGAAACCTATGCTAAGGAAAATGACATTCCTTTTGTTTCTCTGGGCAATATCACAACAACTGAAACCACTACCACCACTATAGAAACAACAGTTACAACAACTACAGAAACAATGGTTACAACTAAAACAACAACCACCACCACCAAACAAGATTCCGAAACACCCACCGTCATTTATGGCGACATTACCCTTGACGGACGTGTAGATATTACTGATGCCGTTTTGCTGAACAAGTTCTGTTCTGGTGCGGTGATCCTGAACGATGCTGCCAAGCTGAACAGTGACTGTGACGGCGACGGCGATATAACCGGAAACGATGCTGTAGCTCTGCTGCAATTCTTGGTGCAGATCGTACAGAAGCTGCCTTATACAGCATAATTCTATTGCAATAACCCAAAAACCGGCTCTTGCATTTCGGTGCAGGAGCCGGTTTTTACTGCCTTGACATTTTGTCCGGAACACACTATAATAAATTTATCCAATAAATTTATCCGGCAGCTTCAGCCTCGCCGGAAACTTTTCGAAAGGAATTTGATTTATGAAATCGATCTATACCTGCCCCTATTGCGGAGCAAAATCGTTTAACCCGTGGAAAAAGGCGTTCGCCGGCGGACTGCGTACCAAAGGAAAAGTCTGCATGGAATGCGGACAGCACTGCGTCAACGGCGTTGCATCGATGATCTTCAGTGCAGTGGTCTATATCGCTGCTCTCGTGGTCGTCCTGCTGGTCTACTTCAAGGGCAATTCCAACTGGGACTACGTCTACATGGTGGGGGCTGTTGCGGCAGCGTTCGTGCTGTGCCGGCTCTTTGATGCATTTTTCGGTCCGCTGGTGAAGCCGATCCGGAACGATGTGTTAAGCTGATGGGTGCCGGACTTTACCTGCACGTGCCGTTCTGCCGCCGGAAGTGTCCCTACTGCAACTTCTATTCCGTGCCGGCACAGCCGGAACTGCTGGCCGCCTACACTGCGGCAGTCTGCCGGAACTTGCGGCATTACGGAAACGCTGCCCAGCCGGAACGCGTGGACACGGTCTATTTCGGCGGCGGAACGCCCTCGCTGCTGCTGCCTGCACAGATCGCACAAATTCTGGAAACGGCGGCGGAACAGTTTGCCCTGTCCGCAGATGCGGAGATCACACTGGAGGCAAATCCTGCCACTGTGACACCGGAGCAGCTGCGGGAACTTCGCCACGCAGGCATCAACCGGCTTTCTCTGGGGGTGCAGTCCCTGTCTGATGCCCAGCTGAAACGGCTGGGACGGCTGCACACGGCACAGGAGGCTGTGGAAACGGTATACGCTGCCGCAGAAGCGGGCTTCCGGAACCTGTCCTGTGACCTGATGCTGGCACTGCCGGAGCAGACGGCGGACGAACTGGAGCAGACCATTTCCCGGCTGGTGCAGCTGCCCATTACGCACGTGTCTGCCTACTTATTAAAGGTAGAGCAGGGAACGCCTTTTGCCGTGCAGCACGTGGCGGAATGCTGTCCCGACGATGACACCGCGGCAGACTTCTACTTGCAGGCGGTGGAGCAGCTGGGGACAGCTGGCTTTTTGCAATACGAGATCTCCAACTTTGCCAAAGCCGGTTTCGAGAGCCGGCACAACTGCAAGTACTGGCACTGCGAACCCTATCTGGGCATCGGACCGTCTGCACATTCCTGCTGGAACGGCAAGCGGTTTTTTGTGCCGTCTGCCGTGTCGGATTTTCTGGAACAGCCGGTGCAGCCAGTCGAAACCGAAGACGAAACGCCCTGCACCCCAGAGGAAAAGCTGCTGCTGGGCATGCGGTTGACAGAGGGTGTTCCGGCTTCGTGGCTGGCAGAAAAGCAAGCGGCGGCAGAACGTTACTGCAAGCTGGGCTTTCTGCAAAAAGTCGGCGAACGCATCGCATTCACGCCCAAGGGTTTCCTCGTATCCAACACCATTTTAGCAGAACTGATATAACCAAATCACCGCAGTCATAGATGCAATCTTACTGGGGAGAAACTTTCTGAGGAAAGTTTCTCCCCAGACCCCTTTTCAAAGACTTTTATTCCATTTTTTCTCATAGGGGCTATAGCCCCTATGAGAAAAAATAAAGTGAAGTTTTCGGAGGGGAGTTTGAGGGGAACCCTTCTTCAAAAGGGTTCCCCTCAATAGGCTGCATGTATGGTTAGTGTATATGATACCATGAAAAAGTTTCCTCTGCAAGTATAACGGAACAGATTCCGGTGCATACTCTCATCGAGGTGAGTGAGATGCAGAAATGGGAATGGGCATTGCTTTTGGGTATGGTAGGAACGGTCTGCTGTTCGGCACTGGCGGGAACGGCACAGAGTTACGGCTCGCTGGAACAGAATGTGCTGCGGCTGCACATTCTGGCGAACTCGGACAGCATCGACGATCAGGCGTTGAAACTCAAGGTGCGGGACAAGGTGCTTGCACAGACAGAAAACCTGTTTCAATCCCAGCCGGAAAATGCTGCCGATGCGGAACAGCTTGTGGCAGAGCATCTGGAAACGCTGGAGCAGACAGCACAGCAGCTGGTGTGGGATGAGGGATATTCCTATGCAGTCAAGGCACAGCTGGTGGAAATGCCCTTTGACGACCGCACTTACGGGGAATGGATCATGCCGGCAGGGGACTATGAGGCTCTGCGGATCACCATCGGCGAAGCCGCAGGACAGAACTGGTGGTGCGTAATGTATCCGTCCCTCTGCGTGCCCAATGCCTGCGAAGTCACGGCGGACGAAGAAACTGCACAGGAGGCATTCGGTAAGTCGGAACAGG
The DNA here is from genome assembly GCF_003438725.1 of Ruminococcus sp. OM06-36AC. NCBI lineage: Bacteria > Bacillati > Bacillota > Clostridia > Eubacteriales > Oscillospiraceae > Ruminococcus > Ruminococcus sp. OM06-36AC. Next base: position 68,681 of record NZ_QSTT01000001.1, on the reverse strand, counting down.
ACATGCTACAGCACCATGAACGCTATGCAGTCAAGCTGAAATGCGTGGAATGGCTGAAACAGTGGTTCTGAAATATAGATGTTCTGTAAATTTTCAGAGAGATGCTTGACAACAGGACGGGAGTATGATAAAATAACAAAAGTAAACAAAGAAGAGCATTCCCGTTCTCACCGTTTGGCGTAGAGTCGAAACGGTCAATACTCGTGTATAACGACCTTTTTCTGCGGAAAAGGGACGCTTTTTGACGAATGGAGAAGGAGTGTTCACCCAACAGTGAACGCTTTTTTTTGTTTGAAAATAACATGTTTGGAGGTGCTGGCTTATCAGCAAACAGGAACTGCAGATCAACGAGGAAATTCGGGACAGAGAAATTCTGGTCATCGACCAGAACGGTGAAAAACTCGGAACAATGTCTGCGAGAGATGCACAGAAAATCGCCTATGAAAAGGATCTGGATCTGGTGAAGATCGCACCGGGTGCAAAACCGCCGGTATGCCGGATCATGGATTACGGCAAGTACTGCTTTGAACAGCAGAAGCGGGAAAAAGAGGCACGGAAAAACCAGAAGGTCGTTTCGATTAAGGAGATCCGTATGTTTTCTGCCATCGACACCCACGACTTTGAAACCAAAGTCAATCAGGCAAAGAAATTCCTGCAGGGTGGCGACAAGTTGAAGGTTTCCGTCCGTTTCCGGAAGCGTGCAATTGCACACCCGCAGATCGGCGAAGAACTTCTGAAGCGTTTCCAGGAAGCGTGCAAGGAAGTCGGCGTTGTTGACAAGCCCGCGAAAATGGAAGGCCGCAGCATGGTCATGTTCATTTCACCGAAGGCATCGAAGTAAACAGGAGGAATTCACAATGGCAAAGATCAAGACCAAGACTCATTCCGGTGCAAAGAAGCGTTTTAAGATGACTGCTTCCGGAAAGGTAAAGTATCAGAAGACCAACAAAAGACACAGACTGACACAGAAGGATACCAAGAGAAAGAGAATCGCTCGTACCGTTGGTATCGCTGACTGCACAAACGCACCGGCACTGAAAAAGCTGATGCCGTATCTCTAAGCCGCAGGAATATTCGGGCTTTGATTGGAATCTGAGAAATAACGGAGGTAAATAACTATGGCACGTATTAAAGGTGCAATGATGACTCGCAAGAGAAGAAATAAGACACTGAAGCTGGCAAAGGGCTACTGGGGCAGCAAGAGCAAGCACTTCAAGATGGCAAAACAGGCTGTCATGAAGTCCGGTAACTATGCTTACGTCGGCAGAAAGCAGAAGAAGAGAGAGTTCCGTCAGCTGTGGATCACTCGTATTTCCGCTGCATGCAAGATGAACGGCATCAACTACTCCCAGTTCATGAACGGCTGCAAGAAGGCTGGCATCACCCTGAACCGCAAGATGCTGTCTGAAATCGCAATTCATGACGCAGCAGGCTTCACTGCAATCGTAGAACAGGCTAAGGCTGCTCTGTAAGGATTTGAATGCGAAACACGCTCTGGAAATGATACGGGGCGTGTTTTGTTGTATTATAAGGGAAACACTGCGTTGCCATAGAGCCTGTTTCGCATCTGCACAGAAACGGATACGAAACAGGCTCTTGCAAAAGAGGGGGAAAGAGCACATGGAAACACTGTTGAAAATCTCGGCACACGACAATGCCGCCATAAAACAATATCGAAAACTGGCACGTTCCCGAAAAGAACGCACCAAGGCGGGGCTGTTTGTGCTGGAGGGCTTCCGGCTGGTGTCGGACGCGGTGAAAAATGGTGCGGCTCTGACCCAGCTGTTCTGGACGGAGGACGGATTGGCACGCTGGCAGGCAGAGGGCTTGCCGACAGCGTGGGACGGTGTGCGTTGTGCACAGCTCTCGGACAGTCTGGCGGCGGAACTCTCTCAGACGGAACATTCACAGGGTGTGTATGCCATTTGTCAGATGCCCCAGCCGCCGGCACTTTCCGCATTGATCCACGCAGGCGGCAGCTACGCCGTGCTGCATCAGCTACAGGATCCCGGCAATGCCGGCATGATCCTGCGGACGGCGGACGCACTGGGGCTGGACGGCGTGATCTACAGTGCCAGCTGTGACATCTACAGTCCGAAAGTGGTGCGGGCAACGATGGGCTCGCTGTTCCGTGTGCCGCTCTGTTGTGTGCCGGATATTGCCCCTGTGCTGGAAGCTTGCCGGTGTGCAGGTGTGGAAACCTGTGCGGCTGTGGTTTCCGGTGCGGCGGAACTGGTGGGGCAATGCCGTTTTTCCGGCAGCACGGCAATCGTGATCGGCAACGAGGGCAACGGATTGCCGGAAACGGTAGCGGCTGCCTGTGACCGCCGCGTGACGATTCCCATGCACGGGACGATCGAATCCCTTAACGCCGCTATGGCAGCCGGCATCATTCTGTGGGAAGTGCAGAGAACGGCACAGGACCAGAACGGAGGGCAGTGACATGGAAGAAATACGTTGTCTGCTGTGGCTGGTCATGATATTCGGTGCAGGAAATCCGCGAATCTGGAAGGCACTGCACCGCTATCATTCTCCGCAGAAAGCCGTGGAGATCTTACGGAAACCGGAAACAGATGCCGATCTGCATCTGCCGGAGCACACTCTGCGGCGAATTCGTCAGACCGGTGAGGATAAAGTGGACGAAATGCTGGAACGCTGTGAAAAGCTGCGTCTGTCCATTCTCTGGTATGGAGATGCGGCATATCCCGAACAGCTTTTGTCCATTGTGAATCCGCCGGTATTGTTGTTTTATCAGGGGGACAGCTCCCTGCTGCAAAATCACCTGCTGCTGACTATTGTGGGAACTCGCAATCCGGCGGAGTACAGTCTGCGGGTGGAGAAAACCATTTGTCATGATCTGGTGCAGATGGGCTTTGTGCCGGTGACGGGCTATGCCGCCGGTATTGACATCACCGCCAATTTGTGTGCTCTGGAGGCGGACAAGCCCAGCATTGCCCTGATGGGCTGCGGGCTGGACGTGGCGTATCCGAAATCCCATGTAAACTTGAAATATGAAATCGCCAAGCACGGCTTGATCTTGTCAGAGTTTCTGCCGGGAACTTCTCCGGCACCGGCAAATTTTCCGCTGCGGAACCGCGTGCTGTCCGGCTTGAGCATGGGCACTTTCGTGATACAGGCACCGGTTCGAAGCGGTGCACTGATTACGGCGGAGAACGCCATGGAGCAGGGCAGAGATGTTTTCTGTATTCCACCGGCGGACATATTTGACAAACGGTACATGGGTGTGATAAAATATCTTCGGGACGGTGCAATTCCCGTGTTTGACAGTCGGGACATTGTCTATGAGTATTACACCAGCCACGCCCATATGATCGGGGCGGCGGCACTGTACGGAGAGGATCGGGACAAATCGGAAAGTTCTGTGATGACGCTGGGAGAGGCGGAAGCGAAGCCAAAGACACCGGCGAAGAAACCACAGGTTTCCGTTCCGGAACCGCCGGCAGAAGCCGAACCCGATCCGGTACTGGATCCCATGCCGGAGGAAGAACTGGAAGGGCTGGCAGGAGAGATCCTGTCCCTGCTGCAAAAGCAGGACGTGATGCACATGGATCAGATCGCAGCGGAACTGGAAGTTTCTATGGAGGAACTGACCACCACGCTGACCGAACTGGAACTGTATGGGAAATTGGAACGCCTGCCGGGAAAACAATTCCGGTGCATGCGTTGAGGCTGTCCTGTGTCTGTTCGCTATGGACAAATCTTGAGAAAAAACAGCTGTGAGAAACAGCCAGCAGAGAGAACGAGAGGAATATGTCGAATTTAGTGATCGTGGAATCGCCGGCAAAGGCGAAAACCATTCAGAAATATTTGGGAAAAGGTTATGATGTCATTGCCTCAATGGGGCATATCCGTGATCTGCCCAAGTCCAAGCTGGGTGTCGATGTGGAAAATGGTTTCCAGCCTCAGTACACGGACATGAAGGGCAAGGAAGATGTCATTAAAAAGTTGAAAGAACATGCGAAGAAGTGCGACCATGTCTATCTGGCGACGGACCCGGATAGAGAGGGAGAAGCCATTTCATGGCATATCGCACAGCTTCTGCATTTGGATATGAACGCCGACGATCGGGTGGAATTCAACGAGATCACCCGCAGCGGCATTCAGGCAGGTATGAGCAATCCCCACAAGATCGATCTGGATCTGGTCAATGCCCAGCAGGCACGCCGGATTCTGGACCGTCTGGTGGGTTATAAGCTCAGCCCGTTCCTGTGGAAAAAAGTCCGCCGCGGACTGTCCGCCGGTCGTGTGCAGTCGGTTGCCGTGCGTCTGGTAGTCGATCGGGAAAATGAGATTCGGGCATTTGTTCCGCAGGAATACTGGTCGATCGATGCGAAATTCACCGCCCCGCCGTCCCGCAAGGTGTTTGCCGCCAAGCTGGTAAAGGTGGACGGCAAGCGGGTGGATAAAACGGAGATTCCGGACAAAGCCACCGCAGATGCTTTGCTGGAACGGCTACAAAATGCCAGCTATTCTGTGCAGAACGTGAAAAAGCGTGTCACCAAGCGGCACCCCGCACCGCCGTTTATCACGTCTACCCTCCAGCAGGACGCTTCCTACCGGCTGGGCTTTCAGTCCAAGCGTACCATGAAAGTGGCACAGGAACTGTACGAAGGCGTGGACATCGACGGACTGGGGGCAGTGGGTCTGATTACCTACATGCGTACTGATAGTCTGCGGATTTCCGCAGAGGCACAGCAGGCAGCCGCGGACTATGTGACCGGAAAATACGGTGCAGAGTACCTGCCGCCGGAACGCCGAAATTATAAGTCCAAGAAAAATGCACAGGACGCTCACGAAGCCATTCGTCCGTCTATGCCGGACATGACACCGGAACGGGTAAAATCCAGCCTGACTGCGGATCAGTATAAGTTGTACCGTCTGATCTGGGAACGCTTTATCGCCAGCCAGATGGCAGATGCTCTGCTGGATACGGTTTCCGTGGACATTGAAGCCGACAACTGTATGTTCAAGGCAACCGGCTCCACGGTGAAGTTTGACGGCTTCACGGTGCTGTATGACGATGCCAAGGGCGACAAGAGCGAGAACAAGAACCTGCCGGAACTGGAAAACGGCATGGAGATCAAGGTAAAATCGCTGGAGGGCAACCAGCATTTCACACAGGCTCCGCCCCGCTATACCGAAGCAACGCTCATCAAGGCACTGGAAGAAAACGGCATCGGCAGACCGAGTACATATGCTCCTACCATTACCACCATTACCACACATCTGTATGTGGAGCGAGAGGGCAAACAGCTGAAGCCGACCGTTCTGGGTGAAGTGACAACAGAACTGATGAAAGAACATTTCCCCAACATTCTGGACGTGAAGTTCACCGCCGATATGGAAAACAGTCTGGACGATGTGGAACGCGGCAAGAAAAGCTGGGTGGATACACTGGAAGATTTCTACGGCGACTTCTCCAAGACGCTGGAAACTGCCGAGGAGAAAATGGAGGGCAAACGTGTCAAGGTGCCAGACGAGGAAACGGACATTGTCTGCGACCAGTGCGGCAGAAACATGGTCATCAAGATCGGACGCTACGGCAGATTTCTGGCATGCCCTGGTTTTCCGGAGTGCAAGAACACCAAGAAGATCGTACAGGAAACTGCCGGCTCCTGCCCGCTGTGCGGCAATAAGATCATTCTGAAAAAGTCCAAGCGTGGCAGAAGCTTTTACGGCTGCAACGCCTATCCGGACTGCAACTTCATGACATGGAATGTGCCTACCGAGGAAAAATGTCCCCAGTGCGGCTGTACGCTGTTCCAGAAGGGCGGCAAGTCCGGCACACTGGTTTGCGAAAAGCCGGGATGCGGCTATTCCCGTCCTGTGGGAGGAGGTGCTTAAATGGCAGAAGTGACTGTGATCGGCGGCGGACTGGCAGGCTGTGAAGCGGCGTGGCAGCTGGCAGAAGCCGGCTTTTCCGTGCGGCTGCTGGAGATGAAACCAGTGCAGTATACACCGGCTCATCACTATGAGGGGCTGGCGGAACTGGTCTGCTCCAACTCGCTGAAAGCCGACCGCCTGAATTCTGCGGCAGGACTGCTCAAGGCGGAAATGACTCGTCTTGGCTCGCTGCTGATGCAGTGTGCCAGAAAGTCGGCAGTTGCTGCCGGCGGGGCACTGGCGGTAGACCGGAAACAGTTCTCCGACCTTGCCACCGAAGCGATTCGGAATCACCCCAACATCACGCTGGAAACGGCTGTGGTCACGGAAATTCCGGATACGCCCACGGTGGTTGCCACAGGACCTCTCACCGAGGGGGCACTGGCGGCGGATATTGAAAAACGCTGCGGCACACGGCTGAGTTTCTTTGATGCCGCCGCACCGATCGTCAGCTTTGAGAGTCTGGACAAGGAGAAAGTGTTCTTTGCGGCTCGCTATGGCAGAGGCGATGCAGACTATATCAACTGTCCCATGAACAAGGCAGAGTATGAGGAATTTTATCAGGCACTGATCGGGGCAGAACGTGCACCGCTGCACGACTGCGACAAGGACGCTTTTCGGGTGTATGAGGGCTGTATGCCCATTGAGGTGCTGGCTTCCCGCGGCATGGACACCATGCGGTTCGGACCGCTGAAGCCGGTGGGGCTGACAGACCCCCGCACTGGTCACCGTCCGTGGGCAGTGGTGCAGCTGCGGCGGGAAAATCAGGAGGGCACCATGTATAATCTGGTGGGATTTCAGACCAATCTGAAATTTCCGGAACAGAAGCGGGTGTTCTCCATGATCCCCGGACTGGAGCATGCGGAATTCCACCGCTATGGCGTGATGCACCGGAATTCATTTCTGGACAGTCCCCGCCTGTTAGATGCGGACTATCACTTCCGCGGGCAGGACGGGCTGTACTTCGCCGGACAGATGACCGGTGTGGAGGGCTATATGGAATCGGCGGCAAGCGGCATTCTTGCCGGAAAGAATCTGGCAAGACAGCTGCAGGGCAAGCCGCCGCTGATTCTCCCGCGGGAAACTATGATGGGAGCACTGGCGGCATACATCAGCAGTGCTCCCACGGAGAATTTCCAGCCGATGGGTGCCAATATGGGTATTCTGCCGGATCTGCCAGAGCGAATCCGCGGCAAACAGGAAAAGTATCAGGCATACGCGGATCGCGGCATGGCGGCACTGGAACAGTACTTGCAGACCGCGGAACAATAAAGGCAATACCGCACAAAGAGCATAACACAAGGGAGATCATAGATTTTGAATATTTTAATCGACGCATTCGGCGGGGACAACGCCCCGCTGGAGGTGATTCGCGGCGGTGCACGGGCGGTGCAGGAACTGGGTGTGACTGTGACGCTGGTGGGGGACGAGCAGAAAATTCGTGCCTGTGCCGAGAAAAACAGGCTGCCGCTGGACGGCATGGAAATTCTGCACGCTCCGGCAGTGTTCGACATTCACGAGGAACCCACGTCCCTGCTGAAACAGCATGCGGATACTTCCATGGCAGTGGGCATGCAGGCACTTCACGACGGCAAGGGTGATGCCTTTGTCTGTGCCGGCAGTACCGGTGCTCTGCTGGTGGGAGCCACATTTCTGGTGAAGCGGATCGCCGGCATCAAGCGTGCGGCAGTGGCTCCGGTGCTCCCCACGGAAACGACACCGTTTCTGCTGATCGACGGCGGTGCCAATAACGACTGCCGTCCGGAAATGCTGGTGCAGTTTGCGATCATGGGCAGTGCCTATATGCAGAATGTCATGCACGTGGACAAGCCCCGCGTGGCTCTGCTGAATGTGGGAGCCGAGGAAACCAAGGGACGGGAACTGGAACTGGAATCCTATGTCCAGCTGGCACAGGCTCCGGTGAATTTCATCGGCAATATCGAAGCACGGGAACTGCCTGCCGGTGCAGCAGATGTGGTAGTCACAGACGGCTTTACCGGCAATGTAGCACTGAAGCTGTACGAGGGCATGGGCAAGTTTATGGCACACCAGATGAAAGGCAACCTGTTCGCAGGCGTTGCCGGAAAGCTGGCGGCACTGCTGATCCTGCCGAAGATCAAGGCACTCACCAAAAAAATGGACTACAAAGCCGTAGGCGGTGCAGTGATGCTGGGCGTACAGAAGCCGGTCATCAAGGCACACGGCAGTTCCGACGGCACAGCATTTTTCAATGCGATCCGGCAGGCGAAAGACTGCGTTGCCGGAAATGTGGTACAGACCATTGCAGAAAATACCGGAAAGCCGGTAAAGAAATAGAGGGAAAGCAATCATGGAACATACAGAGTATGTAGATTTAGGAAGGTTTGAAACGTATATCCATTACCACTTTAAGGACAAGCACCTGCTGCTGGAAGCACTGTCCCACTCGTCCTATGCCAACGAAAAGCATAAGACCCGCAACAGCAACGAGCGTCTGGAATTTCTGGGGGACAGTGTGCTGTCGATCGTGGTTTCGGAATTCCTGTTTCACAAGTATCCCGACCTGCCGGAGGGCGAACTGACCAAACTCCGTGCCTCAATGGTATGTGAAAAGGCACTGCATGTGTTCGCCAGAGAGATTCATCTGGGCGAATTCCTCCTGCTGGGCAAGGGTGAGGAGCACACCGGCGGACGTTCCCGTTCGTCGATTCTGGCAGACGCGTTTGAAGCTGTCATTGCGGCGATCTTTCTGGACGGCGGTATGGACGCGGCAAAGCGGCATATCATGCGGTTCATTCCGAAGAATCCGGTTGCAGAAAGACAGCAGCCTGCCGGCTTCCACGACTATAAGACACAGTTACAGGAAGTTGTACAGAAAAATCCGGAGGAAAAGGTGGAGTATCTGCTCATCAGCGAATGCGGTCCTGATCATGACAAGGCATTCGAAGTGGCTGTCTGCCTGAATTCCAATGTGATCGGCAGAGGCGTGGGACATAGCAAAAAGGCTGCGGAACAGCTGGCTGCCAAGGAAGCACTGTCCCTGATGGGCTATGACAAAACATAAGACGCTGGCATTTTTCATTCCGCATCGGGGCTGTCCGCACCAGTGCAGCTTCTGCGACCAGCGAACGATCAGCGGCACAGTGCAGGCTCCCACGCCGGAAGAAGTGACACAGACCTGTCAGGCGATGCTGGAACGCAGCGGGCCGCTGGAATCGGCGGAGATCGCCTTTTTCGGCGGCAGCTTCACAGCGGTAGAACCGGCGTATCAGATCGCCTTGCTGGAGGCGGCACAGCCGTTTCTGGGAGAGGACATGTTTTCCGGTATCCGCATTTCCACCCGACCGGACGCGGTAGACAGTGCGGTTCTGGAACGGCTGGAACGTTATCATGTCACTGCGGTGGAACTGGGAGCACAGAGCATGTGTGACCGTGTGTTGTATCAGAATGAACGGGGACACGATGCACAGGCAGTCCGGAAGGCAAGTGCCATGCTGCGGGAACGGGGCTTTTCGCTGGGGTTGCAGCAAATGGTTGGCTTATACGGCAGCACATTGCAGGACGAATATGACACGCTGGAACAGCTTCTGGCGTGTCAGCCGGAAACCCTTCGAATCTATCCCACGGCAGTGCTGGAGGGTACCAAGCTGGCGGCGTATTATTTCCGCGGCGGCTATCCGCAGTTGTCACAGGAAGAAGTGCTGGACTATTGTGCAGATGCCCTGTGCCGCTGTCACCATGCCGGCGTGCGGGTGATCCGGCTGGGGCTGCATGATACGCCGTCCCTGCGGGAACATCTGCTGGCGGGGTATTTTCACCCTGCCTATGGAGAACTGGCGGAATCCCGTCTGTATCTGCGGCAGCTGAAAGCGGCGGCAGCAGACTGTGGAAAACCGGAACTTTTTGTGGAAACGGCTCCCCGTACCATGAGCAAGGTGCTGGGGCAGCACGGCTGCAACCGGAAAGTACTGGCGGAGCAGGGCGTTTCGCTTCATGTACGGGAAAATGCTGCCGTTGCTGCGGGAACGATTCTGGCGGAGCAGCAGGTCTATGAGATCTTTTCGGAAAGGAATCAACGATGAGGACAAAACATACCAGACGTTGTCTGGCGGCGGTGCTGGCAGCGGTTTTGCTGCTGGGTGCCGCAGCTGGTGCGTTTTTTTGGAACCGGCACCGTGGGGCGACTTCTGTTGCCGTGGAAACCACACAGGAAAACGCGGCGGAACAGGTGGTCTTTTTCCGGCAGAAAGATGACCGCTGGAAATCGGACGCATTGGGAGATTCTGTCTATCATATGGCGGATTCCGGTTGTCTGACCTGCTGCGTAGCGGCGGCGTTGCAGATGCAGCAGATCTCTGTGGACGGTCTGCCGGAAAATGCCGATGCCGGAGAGGTGAATCAGTTCTTTTCGGAACATGGCGTGTACGACGGTGCGGGTAATCTTCTGTGGGAGATGCTGGAACAGACTGCCGGTGTTTCTGTCCGGAAACAGGACGCGGCGGAATTGCAGGACGGCGAACTGGATCAGGAACTGGCAGCAGGACGATACCCCATTGTACGGGTGAAGATGCCCAGGTCCGGCAGCTATCACTATGTGCTGCTGGTGGGCAGTGCTGACGAAACGTATCTCTGCATGGATCCGCTGCAAGCCAAAGAACAGACAGTGCCGCTGTCGGACTTCGGCGGGAAAATCTATGCAGTGCGTGTGCTGCAATCGTAAAGAATGCGGGATACGCCGCCGGAAAAAGAGGTGAAATGCAAACATGTATCTACGCTCCCTGGAACTGCAGGGATTCAAGTCGTTCCCTGACAAGATCAAGCTGCACTTTGACAAAGGTCTGACCGCCGTGGTGGGACCGAACGGCAGCGGCAAGAGCAATATCGGCGATGCCGTGCGTTGGGTGCTGGGGGAACAGTCCACCAAGACGCTCCGCGGCAACAAGATGGAGGACGTTATTTTTTCCGGCACAAAAACCAGAAAGGCCATGGGCTTTGCGGCAGTTACGCTGGAGATCAGCAACGAAGCCGGCGAGTTGGGAGAAGCCTATGGTGCTGTAGTCAGTGTTACCCGAAAGCTGTATCGCAGCGGTGACAGTGAGTACCGCATCAACGGCAAGAACGTCCGGCTGAAGGACGTGACGGAACTGTTCATGGATACTGGTATGGGCCGTGACGGCTATGCCATTATCGGGCAGGGACGCATTGCAGAAATCGTCAGTGCCAAGAGTGCAGACCGGCGGGACATTTTCGAGGAGGCTGCGGGGGTTTCCAAGTTTCGCTATAAGAAACAGGAGGCACAGCGGAAGCTGGACGCGGCACAGGAAAATCTGGTGCGTTTGCAGGATATTGTTTCTGAACTGGAATCCCGCGTGGAACCGCTGCGAAAGCAGGCGGAAAAAGCGAAACAGTACGTGAAACTGGCAAGTCAGCAGAAACAGCTGGAGGTTTCCCTCTGGGTGCGGCGGCTGGGTGCTCTGCGGGAAAAGCTGACGGGGCTGTCTGACGGCTTGTTACAGGCACAGGCGGAATACCAGAACGCCGAACGGGAGATCCAGCGGACAGATGCACAGGTGCAGGACGGCTATCGGCGTATGCAGGAAAGCACGCTGAAAATGGAGGAAATTCGCCAGCAGATGCAGCAGGCAGAGGAAGAAACCACCCAGCTGAAATCTGCGGTGGCAGTCTGTGAAAACGACATTCTCCACAGCCGGCAGATGCAGGAGAGCCTGCGGCAGCAGAAACAGGAAACGGCTCAGCAGTCCCGCAGTATGGAAAACCGCATGGAGTCCCTGTCTGAACAGGTGGTGCAGCTGCGGCAGAAGCGGGAAGCGATTCAGGTAGAATCAGAACAGACCGAACAGAACTGGAACGCCCTGAAACAGCAGGCTGCACGGCGGGGACAGGAATACGAACAGGCAAACCAGGTATTGCAAAATCTGCTGGTGCGGCAGAGTGAACTGCGTGTCTTGCAGCAGACCGCTGCCGGACAGCAGGAAGAACTGAAAGCTCAGCTGGCAGAACAGGGCATGCGGCAGAGTGCACTCCGGCAGGCATGCACGGAGCAGAATGCCGCGTATGATGCCGCCAGAGAACAGGCACAGCAGGCACAGGAACAGTTCCAACAGGTGCAGAACCAGCGGGACGGTTTTCAGAAACGCTACGCTCATGCAGTGCAGGCACTGGAAGCCGGCAAGAAGCAACAGGAGCAGGCGGCATTCGCCCTGCGGGAAAAACGGCAGCGGCAAAGACTGCTACAGGATATGGAACGAAACATGGAGGGCTTTGGCGGCAGTGTCAAGGCAGTCCTGCGGGCAGACGGCGGCAGGCCCCGCGGCGTATTCGGCACGGTGGCACAGCTGATTACCACCGACCAGAAATACGGCGTGGCACTGGAAACCGCATTGGGCGGTGCCATGCAGAATCTGATCGTGGAAAACGAAAACGCTGCCAAGCAGTGGATCCGCTTTTTGCAGCAGAAGCACGCCGGACGTGCCACATTCCTGCCGCTGACTTCCGTGCGGGGAAAGACACTGTACGAAACCGGTCTGGAACAGCACGAGGGCTTTGTGGATCTGGCGTGCAATCTGGTGCGGTATGAGGAACGGTTTTCCGGCGTGGTACAGTTCCTGCTGGGGCGAATCGTCGTGGCGGAAGATCTGGACACGGCGACGGCTCTGGCGAAAGCTTATCAGTACCGGTTCCGTATCGTCACGCTGGACGGGCAGGTCATCAATGCCGGCGGTTCTTTCACCGGCGGTTCTGCCATGCGTGCCGGCGGCATGCTGACCAGACGGGCAGAACTGACGGCTCTTTCCGGCGAGATACAGGAACTGGAACAGCAGGAACAGGCGGCTTCTGCTGCCCTGCAAAAGGCACAGCAGCAGTCCGCACAGTTACAGCAGCAAATGGAAGCGTTGCAGCAGCAGTGCCGGCAGGCGGAATCTGAACAGGTTGCCGCAGCTGCACAGCTGGAAAAGGAACAGTATCTCCGGAAACAGACCACCGAGCGTGCCGAAGAAGCTGCCGGACAACAGGCGGCGTTGCAGGAACGCTTGCAGGAAACCGTTGACCGGCACACTGCCGCCGCAGAAGAAGCGGAGGAAGTGGAAAAGGCGATTCAAAAGGGACAGGAAATGCTGTCACAGGAAGCCGACCAGCGGACGGCTCTGGAACAGGAGCAGTCCAGGCTGGCAGAACGCCGTTCACAGCTGAAGATCGGCATGATGGAACTGGAAAAGGACATGGACACGCTGGCGAAGGAAATGCAGCAGCAGAGCGACCAGCAGGATTCTATGGCGGAAAAACTGGTGCAGATCGACAAGGATATTGCCGTGCAGGAAGACCTGATCCGTCAGAAGCAGACGGAGATCACCGAGAATCAAGCCAGGCTGGAACAGATGCAGAACAGCCGCACCGACGGGCAGGCAGAGATCCGGCACTGGCAGCAGGTGCATGATGCACAGGAACAGCAGATTCGGGAACTGCAAAGCGGTTTGCAGGAAACCAACGCTGTGCGGGAGCGGTTTTCCGGCGAGATCAGCCGGCTGGAGGAACGGAAAATTTCCGTGCAGAACGATTATGACGGCGTGATCCGGCAGCTGCTGGAGCAGTACGAACTTTCCCTCTCCGAAGCACAGGCACAGGCACAGCCGCTGGAAGATTTACAGACGGCACAGCGGGAACTGCAAAGCCTGAAAGCACAGATTCGGGGGCTGGGCACGGTAAACGTGGCGGCGATCGAGGAATATGCAGAGGTTTCCAAGCGGTATCAGTTCCTGTCGGAGCAGATGCAGGACGCGGAAACTGCCAAGCGGGAACTGGAAGACCTCATCACCTCTCTGACAGAGGAGATGCAGCGAATCTTTTCGGAAAGCTTTTCTGTCATTGACCGGAACTTTCAGGAAATTTTTAAAGACCTGTTCGGCGGCGGAGAAGCACGGCTGGAACTGACTGATCCGGAACATGTACTGGAATCAGGCATTGAGATCAAGGTCGCACCGCCGGGAAAAGTCATCAAGAATCTGATCTCGCTTTCCGGCGGGGAGCAGTCCTTTGTGGCGATCGCCATTTACTTCGCCATTCTGCGGCTGCGGCCGTCGCCGTTCTGCATTCTGGACGAGATCGATGCGGCACTGGACGAGGGAAACGTCCGCCGCTATGCACAGTATCTGCAAAACTTTACAGATACCACCCAGTTCATTCTGGTGACGCACCGCCGGAGTGCCATGGAAGAAGCCAGCGTACTCTACGGTGTCACCATGCAGGAGGACGGTATTTCCCGTCTGCTGCGAATGGAACAGGAAGAACTCGAGAAAACGGAATAAGGCAATACCGCACAAAGTCCGCTTTGTACGGCGATGTCTATGCTTTCAAGGAAAGGATCGGTGTAAGATGGGCTTATTCGGAAAGAAAAATAAAAACAAGGAAAAAGGCGTACCGTTCTGGCGGCGGAACAAGCAGCAGGCAGAGGAAGAAACGGTACTGGAACCGGAGGAACAGACTGCGGAAACGGCTGATGCAGAAGCAGAAGAAGACATTGCCGCGGCTGCCCTCAATGACTTGGCGGCACAGGAGCAGGACGAGATCGAAAAGGCTCGCCTTGCCGCACAGGAAGTTGTGGAGGAATCTGAACAGCATCAGGCTGCAATTGCGTTGGCACGGCAGGCGGCTCTGGAAGCTGCCGGCATTTTGAAAAATGAAGAAAAGGCAGAACCGGAGGAAGAAACCGAACCGGCGGAAGAAGCCGAACCGGAGGAAGAAACTGAACCGGAGGAAGAAACTGAACCCGAAGCAGAAGAACCGGAAGAAGTAAAGCCTGTTGAAGAACCCGAACAGGAAGCAGAAACAGAATCAGAAACGGAACCGGCAGAAGCAGTTGAACCGGAATCAGAAGAAGCAACTGAACCAGAAACAGAACTGACAGAAGAATCCGAGCCGGAAGCAGAAATAGAACCCGAGGGCGAATCTCAGTCGGAAGAAGCAGAACCCGAAAAGAAAAAGGGCTTTTTTGCGAAGATTCGGGACGGTCTGCGAAAGACCAAGGACGCAATGGTTTCCCGTATGCAGCAGGTGCTGGGCGGCTTTACCAAGATCGACGACGACCTGTTTGATGAGTTGGAAGAAACCATGATCACCAGCGATCTGGGGCCGGAAACTTCTGTACAGATCTGTGAAACCCTGCGGAAACGCGTCAAGGAACGGGGTGTCAAGGATCCGCAGGAGATCATGGGCATGATTCAGGAGATCATCGGTGAGATGCTGGGTGAAGACCAGACACTGGAATATCCCACCCAGCCTACCATTGTCATGGTAATTGGTGTCAACGGTGCCGGAAAGACGACCACGATCGGCAAGCTTTGCCACCAGCTGAAAGGCGAGGGCAAAAAGGTGCTGGTGGCTGCGGCGGATACATTCCGTGCTGCGGCAATTGATCAGCTGGAAGTCTGGACACAGCGTGCCGGTGTGGACATCGTCAAGCATGCAGAGGGCTCTGACCCTGCATCGGTGGTGTATGATGCCATTGATGCCGCCAAGGCACGGGGCTGTGACGTGCTGATCTGCGACACCGCCGGACGGCTGCACAACAAGAAGAATCTGATGCAGGAGCTGGCGAAGATCAACCGCATCATCGAAACCAAGGCAGAGGGCTGCCATCGGGAAATCCTGCTGGTACTGGACGCTACCACCGGGCAGAACGCAGTCAATCAGGCACGGCTGTTTCAGGAAGTGGCAGACATTTCCGGCATTGTGCTGACCAAGCTGGACGGTACTGCCAAGGGCGGTATCATCGTATCCATTCGCAACGAACTGGGCATTCCGGTGAAGCTGATCGGCGTGGGCGAAAAGATCGACGATCTCCAGCCGTTCCACGCACAGGATTTTGTCCGTGCCCTGTTTGAACCTACGGAGGAATCACTATGAAGAAGATTGTCATTGCATCGAATAACGCCGGAAAGCTGCGGGAGATCCGTGCGATCCTTGCCCCCTTCGGGCTGGACGCAGTTTCCCAGAAAGAAGCCGGCTTTGATGCGGAAGTAGAAGAAACCGGCACTACCTTTGCAGAGAATGCGGCACTGAAAGCCCATGCGGTCCACGAAGCCCTGCACTGTGCCGTCATTGCAGATGACAGCGGACTGCTGGTAGACGCACTGGACGGAGCACCAGGGGTATACTCGCACCGGTTTGCCGGCGAAAATGCCACTGATGCCCAGCGTTGCGAAAAGCTGCTGGAACTGTTGAAAGACACTCCCGCAGAAAAACGCACTGCACGGTTTCAGTGCGTGCTGTGCTATGTGAATGCGGCAGGGGAGGAGCAGTTCTTCTCCGGCGTTTGCGAGGGTGTGATCGGAACCTCTCCCAGAGGAGAAAATGGCTTCGGCTATGATCCGGTTTTCTGCGTAGGCGAACAGACCATGGCAGAAATGACTGATGCAGAGAAGAACCAGATCAGCCACCGGGGCAAGGCATTGGAACAGCTGGAAGATTTTTTTAAAACTTTATAAATTCAAAGCTTATAAAAATGATTAAGGAGAAAAATTGATGTTGACAAGTAAACAACGGGCGACTCTGCGGGGCATCGCCAGCACATACGAAACCATTTTTCAGGTGGGAAAAGGCGGTATCAGCGATACACTGGTGCAGCAGGTCAGCGATGCTCTGCGGAAACGGGAACTCATCAAGATCCACGTACTGGACAACTGTCCGCTGAGTGCCCGTGAAGTCGCAGAGGAACTGTCGGAAAAGACGGAATCCGATGTGGTACAGGTCATCGGCAGCCGGCTGGTTCTGTTCAAGCGGAATCCGAAAGAACCGGTCATTAAATTCTGATGCAGCGAATCGGATTGTTTGGCGGCAGCTTTAACCCCATTCACAACGGGCACCTGCATCTGGCACAGACTGCCAGGGAAAGTCTGGGGCTGGATCAGGTGGTGCTGATCCCCGCCAATGTGTCGCCGTTCAAGCAGCAGAATCCGGACATGGCTTCCGGTGCAGACCGTCTGGCGATGTGCCGTCTGGCGGCGGAAACGCTGCCCTTTTGCACGGTAGACGGTTGCGAACTGGAACGTGCCGGTGTCAGCTATACCGTGGACACCGTGCGGCTGTTCCGGAACCGGTATCCCGAAGCAGAACTGGTGCTGCTGGTGGGCAGCGATATGTTCCTGTCATTTCCGAAGTGGCACTGCTGGCAGGAAATTCTGGAAATGGCAGCACTGGGCGTGGTGTCCCGCATGGACGGGGACATGGCGGAACTGGAGGCACAGAGAGCATTTTTATTGCAATATGGCAAAATTTTTTTGTGTCCCGCTGAGGTTTGCACGGTATCTTCTACAAAAATTCGCAGGAATCGAAAAAATCATGCAGATTTTTCTTGCTATTTACCGCAAAAAGTAGTACAATATATAATATCTCATAATTTATATGCATAAGGCAATACCGCACAAAGAGCGTCTGGCGACTTTGCACGCCATCTGCTTGCAAATTTCCCGTCATATTTCACAAAAATGCTCGTGAATACATCCAGTATTCACTCCGCTTTTTGTTTCATCTGACGAAAAATTTGACGATGCATCTGTCGCACAATCTTTGTGCGGTATTGCCCTAAGATGTTCCCGAGGAAAGGAGCTCACATTTTTCATGGAGTCACTGGAGCAATATGACGAGTATCTGAAAGCCCGTCTTTCGCAAAAACGCTATATCCATTCCAAAAATGTTTCGGAGGCCAGTGTGATGCTGGCAAAGAAATTCGGCGGCACAGATGTGGAAACCGCCCGTTTTGCCGGTCTGGTACACGATATTTGCAAGGAAGAACCGGAAGACGTACAGTACACGCTGATGATGCAGTCCTCTATGGACGTGTGCATGGAAGAACGCAAGGCATTCAAGGTCTGGCACGGCATCGCCGGTGCGGAGCTGCTGCGGACGAAATTCGGTGTGACTGATGAAGATGTGCTGCATGCAGTACGGTTTCACACCGTGGGCAGAGCCGGCATGTCCAATCTGGAAAAGATCGTCTATCTGGCAGATATGATCTCTGCGGAACGGGATTATCCCGATGTGGACGTGATGCGGGAAAAGGCAGCAGAAAGCCTCAATGCAGGCATGGCATATGCCCTGAAATATTCCCTGATAAAGCTGGTGCGGCGGGAAGCACTGATCCCGCATCACACAGTAGAAGCCTACAACGAAGTTTTAACGGAGCTGCAACAGCAGGAAGGATGATTATTGCAGATGAGCAGAAAAAACTACTCAGATGAACACGGCTACTATGCCCCCAAAAAACGAAAGAAAAACAGCCCGCGGGATATTGCTGTTATGATTGCGGCAATCGTAGTCAGCGTTGTGCTGATCCTGCTGATGGTCCTGAATGCACCGATCATCAACTTTAAAAAGCTGGAAGGAACGACCTTGACCACCCAGCAGGTTTCGATCATGAAGTACTGGAAACTGTGGCAGCCGCTGGTAGATCAGGAGGGTACGCTGGCAAAGGTGGACTCTAACGATGCGGCACTGAACCTGAAAAGCGATCTGGATTCGGATGTAAATGACGGATTGGATTTGGAGCAGACCATTGAGGGACAGTATACCATCCTGTTTCTGGGCATGGACGAAAGCGGCGAATTGTCTGATGTAGACTGGGTATTGCAGTTCGACCTGATAGCAGGCAGCATGAACATTCTGCAAATTCCCCGTGACTCCTACATGCCGGATTATGCTTCCTATTCCACCACAAAGTTCAACAGCATTTATCACAGCGGACAGGAAACCGGCGTAACACCGATCCAGCGTGTGGTCAATGCCATTCAGGAAAACTTCTGCATCTATGTCGATGCTTATGTGAAACTGAACTGCGTGGATATTGCCAATATCGTGGATTCTGTCGGCGGCATTCCCATTACGCTGCCGGAGCAGATCACCTATGAAGCAGATAAGATCCTGCCGGCAGGAGAACAGACCCTGAACGGTCAGCAGTCCGAATGGTTTGTCCGGTTCCGCCACGGCTATGCCGAAGGGGACATCGGACGTGTTAAGGCACAGCGGATCTTCCTTGCAGCAGCAATGGAGAAAATGCTGAACATGAGCCAGACGGAACTGATGAGTGCCATGCAGAAGATCTATAAGAATCAGTGGATCGCTACCGATCTGTCGCTGGAACAGATCAGCATGGTGGCAGACTTTGCCTCACAGCGTCTGACTATGGACAATGTCAATGTGTTTATGGTGCCGGGAGAAGGAGCAACTTACTATCCGGGGGACGGCTCTTCCCAGTCGGTGTATTCTATTCACAAGTCTGCAACTGTGGATCTGCTGAACCAGTATTTCCGCCCCTATCAGAACGAGATCTATCCGGAGGAAAGCACCATTGTGGAACTGGTGCCGGAAGGCGAGTATCTGGCAAGAGATTATGATGACACACAGGAAAATCTCGGCGACATCAACAAGGGCGACAGCAACGACGGAGCACAATAAGAACGAGAAAGGAACAAATATGACGCAGCAGGAAATTTTGGAAATCATTGTAAAAGCACTGGACAGCAAGCGTGCCGAAGATATTCAGGTGCTTCGGGTGCATGACCTGACCATTCTGGGTGATTACTTCATTATCGCCAATGGTACCAGTACCACCCACACACGGACACTGGCAGATGAAGTGGAATATCAGCTGTCGGAAAAAGGCGTAGAACCGCTGCACCGCGAGGGCCGCGGAAACGGCTCCAACTGGGTGGTGCTGGACTATGCCGATATTATCGTACACGTGTTCTGCAAGGACACACGGGAATTCTACCAGCTGGAACGTCTGTGGGCAGACGGGGAACCGGTAGACATTTCTCAGTGGACAAAGCCAAACGGCATTGCGTAAGAGCATACCGCACAACAGGAAAGGATTTGGTATCATGGAAACCACAGGAAGAAAATGGGTATTCGGGATCGGACTGTATCTCATCATCAAGGGTGCTCTGAACCTGATTCTGGGGTTCAGCATGTCGAATCTGGTGATGCTGATTGTAAGCGTTGTGGCATTGGTGCTGATGCTGAACCGCGTTCCCTACATCAATTACATTGTCGCCGTTTTTCTGGCACTGATGTTCCTGATGCATGTGGGAAGCAATATCAGCAATCTGGGTAGCCAGTGGATCTATCTGCTGGAAGGACTGCTGGATCTGGGTGCAGCAGCCGTGCTGGTGTTTGAAAAGAATGTCAAGGCATTTTTCGGTAAGTAAATTATATTCAAAGGAATGATAAATACATGAGCAACAAATATGATTTTGCCTCTGTCGAACCAAAGTGGCAGAAGTACTGGGAAGAGCACGGCTCGTTCCGTGCGAGCGAGGATCACACCAAGCCGAAGTTCTACGCATTGGTAGAGTTCCCGTACCCCTCCGGTCACGGCATGCATGTCGGACACATCAAGGCATATTCCGGTCTGGAAGTTGTCAGCCGGAAACGCCGCATGCAGGGCTACAACGTGCTGTTTCCTATCGGCTTCGATGCTTATGGTCTGCCGACAGAGAATACCGCGATCAAGACTGGTGTACACCCGCGGAAGGTCACCGATGACAATATCGTCAAATTCACCGGACAGCTCAAGCGTGTCGGCTTTTCTTTCGACTGGTCGAGAGTGATCGATACCACTGACGAAAAATATTACAAGTGGACACAGTGGATCTTCCTGAAGATGTTTGAAAAGGGACTGGCATTCCGTGACAAGACACTGGTCAACTACTGCCCCAGCTGTAAGGTAGTTCTGTCCAACGAGGACTCACAGGGCGGCAAGTGCGACATCTGTCACAGTGAGATCGTCCAGAAGACCAAGGAAGTCTGGTATCTGCGGATCACCGAGTATGCAGACAAGCTGCTGCAGGGTCTGGAAGAAGTGGACTACCTGCCGAATGTCAAACTCCAGCAGCAGAACTGGATCGGCAAGTCTACTGGTGCATTTGTCAACTTCGCTGTCAAGGAACACGCAGACGAAAAGCTGCGGATCTATACCACCCGTCCGGATACCCTGTACGGTGTCACCTTTATGGTTATTGCTCCGGAGCATCCGATCATTCAGAAGTACCGCGACAGCATTGCCAATATTGCAGAACTGGACGCATACAAAACGGAATGTGCAAAAAAGAGTGAGTTTGAACGGACACAGTTGGTAAAGGATAAGACTGGTGTCAAGATCGACGGACTGACCGGTATCAATCCTGTTACCGGCAAGGAGATTCCGATCTACATTTCCGACTATGTTATGATGGGTTATGGTACCGGTGCCATTATGGCAGTGCCGGCACACGATACCCGTGACTATGATTTCGCCAAGAAGTTCGGTATCGATATTATCGAAGTCATCAAGGGCGGTGACATCTCTAAGGAAGCCTATACCGGTGACGGTGAAATGGTGAACTCCGGTATCCTCAACGGCATCACCAACAAGAAAGATGCCATTGCGAAGATGCTGGAAGTGCTGGCAGAAAAGGGCTGCGGCGAAAAGGGTGTACAGTACAAGATGAAGGACTGGGCGTTCAATCGTCAGCGTTACTGGGGCGAACCGATCCCCATCGTGTACTGCCCGAAGTGCGGCATGGTGCCGGTACCCTATGACCAGCTGCCGCTGCGTCTGCCGCCGGTAGAGAATTTCGAACCCGGCAAGGACGGCGAAAGCCCGCTGGCAAAGATCGAATCGTTCGTCAACTGCAAGTGCCCGAAATGCGGTGCGGCAGCAAGACGGGAAACCGACACTATGCCTCAGTGGGCAGGTTCTTCGTGGTACTTCCTCCGTTACTGTGATCCCCATAACGACAAGGAATTCGCATCGCAGGAAGCTTTGAAGTACTGGATGCCGGTTGACTGGTACAACGGCGGTATGGAACACGTGACCCGCCATATGATCTACTCCCGTTTCTGGCACAAGTTCCTGTACGATCTGGATCTGGTGCCGACTTCGGAGCCCTATGCAAAGCGTACCGCACAGGGACTGATCCTCGGACCGGACGGCGAAAAGATGTCCAAGTCCAGAGGCAACGTGGTAGACCCGAATGATGTTGTCGATGTCTACGGTGCAGACGTGCTGCGTCTGTACGTGCTGTTCATGGGCGACTATGAAAAGGCTGCTCCGTGGAGCGACAGCAGCGTCAAGGGCTGCAAGCGTTTTGTAGACCGTATCTGGGCATTGCAGGATAAGGTAACAGACAGCGACAGCTACAGCGACGCACTGCGTTCCAAGATGCACAAGACCATTAAAAAGGTTTCCGAGGATATTGAATCCATGAAGTTCAATACCGCGATCGCTGCCATGATGACACTGCTAAATGACATTTACGATGCAGGCTCGATCACCAGGAAGGAATTCCGCGATCTGCTGGTACTGCTGTATCCGTTTGCACCGCACGTTTCCGAGGAACTGTATCAGCTGATCGGCTGTGAAGGCGTGCTCAGCGAACAGGAATGGGTGACTTATGACGAGGCTCTGTGCGTGGATGATATGATCGAGATCGTGGTGCAGATCAACGGCAAGGTCAAGACCAAAATGAATATTCCGGCAGATGCTGAAAAGGAAACGGTTCTGGAGCAGGCTGCGGCAGATACAAAAATAATGGAAGCTACCGCAGGGAAAACAATCATAAAGCAAATATATGTACCAAAGAAACTTGTGAATTTTGTGGTAAAATAACAAATTTCTAAGTTTGCAGAAAAAACCCTTGACAAATTCTGCAATATGTGGTACAATAAATCATATTGCAAAATATAGTTTGCAGCGAAAAAGGTTAAGCTGATACCCGATGTTCCCGAAAGGGATTGTTGGTGGTATAAATCAGAAGTTTGGCTGTATTATGGTTAGACGGAAGATTAGCCTCTGCCGTAGCGGCAAAGGGAGGGAAATGTAAGTGGCAGAAGTTCGCGTTGGTAAGAACGAGTCTTTGGACACCGCACTGAAGCGGTTTAAGAGATCTTGTGCGAAGGACGGCGTTATCGCTGAAGTTCGTAAGAGAGAGCATTACGAAAAGCCTTCAGTAAAGCGTAAGAAGAAGTCTGAAGCTGCTCGTAAGCGCAAGTATTAATAAAAAGTATTGCGATACACAGCAGGCGGGCACACTTGACAAGAGTGTGCCCGTTTTTTTGTGGAAAGAAACGGAGATTCGACATTTCCGGCGGGAAAAAAGACGTATAATGAAGGAAACACTGAAGGCATGCTGTAAGGCGGAGCATCGCGAAGATTTGCCGAAAGGAGGAGAAGCAATGCTGTTTCGTGCAAAAATTGCATTACGCAGTGTGTGCGACATCACGCCCCAGTTGTTGGAAAAGCTGGGCGTGTGCGGACTATTGCTGGATATTGACAACACGCTGACAACACACGACAATCCGGTGCCGGCTGCCGGCGTGGAGGCGTGGGTGGCAGGCATGCAGGCGGCGGGGATCTCGCTGTGTCTGGTGTCCAACAACCACCCGCCCCGTGTGGAACCTTTTGCCAAACGACTGGGGCTGGACTTCGTCTGCGAGGGAAAAAAGCCGCTGACGAAAGGCTATCGGGAGGCAGTGCAGAAAATGGGACTGTCCCGTAAAGAAGTGGCTGCTGTGGGAGATCAGATCTTCACCGATGTGCTGGGGGCAAATCTGTTTGGTGTGCCCTGCATTTTTGTCTTTCCCATGGAAATGGAGAAAACGAGATTTTTCCGATTCAAGCGGCGAATGGAAATCCCATTTCTGCCGAAAAAGATATATGAAGAAAACAAGGAGCTGAACTGACATGATGCAAAAAGTACTGGTCATTCACGGACCGAACCTGAACCTGCTGGGTGAACGGGAACCGGGCGTTTACGGCAATACCACATTTGCCGACCTGAACCGTATGATTCTGAGCAGGGCAGAGGGATTGGGACTGGAGTGTGAGATCTTCCAGTCCAACCACGAGGGAGCGATCATTGATAAGCTGCATGCGGCACGCACCACGTTTGACGGCGTAATCATCAATGCGGGAGCTTATACCCACTACAGCTATGCCATTCATGATGCCATTCACGATATTCGCATTCCCTGCGTGGAAGTACATATCAGCAATATCTATGCACGGGACGAGTTCCGTTCTCACTCGGTGCTCAGTCCGGTTTGTGCCGGAACCATTGCCGGATTTGGCATTAACGGCTATTTTCTGGCATTGCAGGCACTTTCAGAGATGTAAGGGAGATGGCTTGTCATGATGCAAAAGCGTATGGAAACCCTGATGCAGAAGCTGCCGGCAGGAACCGATGCGGCTTTGATCCAGTCTGATGTCAACCGCCGGTATCTCACCGGCATGCAGTCCTCCGCGGGAACAGTGCTCTGCTTCCGCGACGGGGCGTATCTGATCATTGATTTCCGGTATATTGAAAAAGCACGAGAATGCGTGAAAAACTGCACCGTTCTGGAACAGCACGACCTGTATGAACAAATTCGGGAACTGCTCCGGAAACACAACGCCCGCACCCTGTCCGTGGAGTCGATGACCATGACCTTGAGCCAGTTCTCCAAGCTGAAACAGCAGCTGGGAAATCAGGTGCAGCTGGATCAGAGCGATGCCCTGAGCCGTGCCATTTTCGCGTGCCGCACAGTGAAAACAGAAGCCGAGATCGACAAGATTCGAAAGGCACAGCGAATCGCAGAGATTGCCTTTGCGGACATCTGTAATTTCCTGCGGGCTGGCATCTCAGAACGGGATGTAATGCTCCGCCTGAACCAGACCATGATGGAGCACGGCTCCGAGGGTGAATCGTTCCCCACCATTGCACTGGCGGGAAGTGCTACCTCCATGCCCCACGGCGTACCCTCTGCACAGCGAATCATTCAGGACGGCGACTTTGTGCTGATGGATTACGGTGCAATGGTAGACGGCTATCACAGCGACATGACCCGTACCGTCTGCGTGGGACAGCCCAGCGAAAAGATGCAGCAGGTCTATAACATTGTGCTGAAAGCACAGGCTGCCGGTATTGACGGGGCAAAGCCGGGCATCACCGGCAGAGAAATGGACAAGCTGGCACGGGACATCATTGACGAAGCCGGCTACGGCGATGCTTTCGGGCATTCGCTGGGGCACGGCGTTGGCTTGGAAATTCACGAGTTCCCCAACGCTTCGCCGGCGACACAGACCAAACTGGAAGCCGGAAATGTAGTCACAGTGGAACCGGGCATTTACCTGTCCGGCGAATTTGGCGTTCGTATCGAGGATTTTGTAGTCATTCGGGAGAATGGCTGCGAGAATCTGACGAAAGCACCGAAGCAGCTGCTGGTGCTGTAAAAGGAGAATTGTACTATGGGTATGTATGCCGGCTATTACCGGATCTCCGACACAGAACTGGAACAGCTGCGGCAGCTGGAGGAACGGGCACTGCTGAAACGGGTGGAAGAACTGACAGAGGACGAAACTGCGGAAACGTGTGATCTGGATAAGATGTGGGACGCACTGCATTTTGTGCTGACCGGAGATACGCTGTCAGATACCGCAGACCATGACCCGCTGTCGGAGGCTGTATGCGGCAGTGACTTTCTTCTGACACAGGAGATGCACGTGGGCGGCATTCCGGCAAGGCGTGTGAAAGAAATTGTACAGGCTCTGCACGAGGTGGACTTTGCCGCACGTCTGGCAGCCTTGCAGATGTCCGATTTTGCGGCGGCAGAGATCTATCCAAATATCTGGGACAGACCGGAGGAGGAAGATGACATTCGTGCGGAACTACAGGAGTGCTTCGCAGATCTGCAGGCATTCTATGACAATGCCGCAGAACAGGGAAACGCAGTGCTGGTGATGATCGGCTGACCGGTGCGGTGCTGCCGAAAGATTTTTCCAGTGGAAACGTAAATTTTTTTGCAGAAAGTCTTGCAAAGCAAGCAATTATGTTGTATAATAAAGTTAAGCAATGTTTTTTGAGGGGATTCTCTGCACTTATGCAGGGCGTTTCCTGTCGTTGCATGAAATATAGGGAAGTATCAAAGGGATCGACCCCCATTCCCTAGAAATAAAACGGAGGTTTCAATTTATGATTTCAGCAGGCGATTTCAGAAACGGTATCACATTCGAAATGGACGGCAACGTGGTACAGGTTATCGAATTCCAGCACGTTAAGCCGGGTAAGGGTGCCGCTTTTGTCCGCACCAAGTATAAGAATGTCATCACTGGTGCAGTGGTAGAACGTTCTTTCAACCCGACTGATAAGTATCCGACCGCTTACATTGAACGGAAGGACATGCAGTATCTGTACAGCGACGGCGATCTGTACTACTTCATGGACATGGAAACTTATGAGCAGCAGCCGATCGACAAGTCCAAGCTGGGTCCGGCTTTCCAGTTCGTCAAGGAAAACATGGAAGTAAAGGTCCTGTCCTATAAGGGCAACGTATTCGGCGTAGAGCCGCCCAACTTCGTAGAACTGGAAGTTACCGAAACAGATCCGGGCTTCAAGGGCGATACTGCAACAAACGCAACCAAGCCGGCAACACTGGAAACCGGTGCAGAGATCAAGGTGCCGCTGTTCATCAATCAGGGCGACATGATCCGTATCGACACCAGAACCGGCGAATACATGGAAAGAGCATAAGACAGTACAAAAAGTCTGCGGCTCTTGCATGATGTGATTATTTTCGGTGCTGCATGCAATGCACACCGTGTGCTGAACAGGAGGTATTTCAAATGAACCTGACAGATAAGATGGCATATTTGCGTGGTATGGTAGACGGCATGGAGCTGGATCTGACCACTACCAAAGAAGGAAAAGTACTGGGACAGCTGCTGGACGTGATGCAGGAAATGACTGCGTATGTCACAGACCTGCAGACACAGGTAGATGAACTGACAGAGGTCTGCGATCTGTTTGATCAGGATCTGGGCGATCTGGAAGACATTGTCTATGATGAAGATGATGACGATGACGCATACTATTCCTGTGACGACGACTTTGATGATGACGATTTTGACGACGACGATGATGAGACACTCTATGAGACAGTCTGCCCGTCCTGCAACAATGTCATCGCACTGAGCGAATCGATTCTGGAGAAAGGCGAAATGCCGTGTCCGTGCTGCGGCGAGATGCTGGAGTTTGACTACAGCGATCTGGACGGCGACACTTTTGAAGTGCCGATCGATGACCCCACAGAGGACGGTTCTGCGGAATAAGATTCAACTGCTGCCGGAATGCATCGGCAGCGAAGGAAACGCTGCATAAACTTGTGCGGTGTTGCCTTTATGCAGTGTTTCCCTGAATATGGATCAAACAACAAGCCGGCGGTCTGTCGGCTTGTTTCATTCGGATTGTAACAGAATTGCTGTTATAGCCAATGCGATTGCATGAGGTGAAAGAATTGTTTCAAATCGTAGAAAAGAAAAAGCTGAACGACGCAGTGGTCATGGTACGGATCGCTGCACCGTTGATTGCAAAAAAAGTCCTGCCGGGACAGTTTATCATTTTCCGGCTGGATGAGTTTGGTGAACGTGTACCGCTGACTGTAGCAGATTATGACCGCGATGGCGGCACGATCACATTGATTTTCCAGATCGCCGGTGAAACCACACGGCAGTTCTCTCTGCTGGAAGCAGGAGATTCCATTCTGGATCTGGCAGGGCCGCTGGGCGTTCCCACCGAATTGCCGGAGGGCACCAAGTCGGTCTGCGTGATCGGCGGCGGTGTTGGCTGTGCCATTGCGTATCCGCAGGCAAAGCACCTGCACAGTCTGGGACTGGAAGTGGATACCATTGTTGGCTTCCGGAACAAGGACATCGTCATTCTGGAGGACGAGTTCCGTGCATGCAGTGACAACCTGTATCTCTGCACAGACGACGGTTCCTATGGCACAAAGGGCTTTGTTACCAATGTGTTGCAGCAGCAGCTGGAACAGGGTAAGAAGTATGACGTTGTCATTGCCATCGGACCGGTTCCCATGATGAAGTTTGTCTGTAAGACGACCGAGCCGTTCGGTGTCAAGACGATCGTTTCCCTTAATCCGATCATGGTGGACGGCACCGGTATGTGCGGCGGCTGTCGCGTGACTGTCGGCGGAAAAATCAAGTACGCCTGTGTGGACGGACCGGACTTCGACGGACATCAGGTGGATTTTGATGAACTGATGCGTCGAAACGGTACCTATAAGCGGCAGGAACAGGAATGCAACCTGTTTCGGAAGGAGGTACAGTGATCATGGCTGGAAAGTTCAATATGGCTCCGAATAAGGTTCCCATGCCGGAACGCGACCCCAAGGAACGTGCAAGATGTTTTCAGGAAGTAGCAATGGGCTATACTCCCGAACAGGCACGGGAAGAAGCAACACGCTGCCTGCACTGTAAGGCAAAGCCCTGCGTCAGCGGCTGTCCGGTAGGCGTGCCGATTCCGGATTTCATCGCAGCAGTTGCTGCCGGTGATTTCTTACAGGCTTATGATATTATCCGTACCACGAACAGTTTGCCGGCAGTCTGCGGCCGTGTCTGTCCGCAGGAGAATCAGTGCGAGGGCAAGTGCGTCCGCGGCAAGAAAGGCGAACCGGTTGCAATCGGTCGTCTGGAACGCTTCGTGGCAGACTACGCCAGAGAGCATGGCTATACCGGCAAGCAGGAAACAGCAGAGCCCAACGGTAAGCGGGTTGCCATTGTCGGCGGCGGTCCGGCTGGTCTGACCTGTGCCGGAGATCTGGCACGGCTGGGCTATCAGGTAACTGTTTTCGAGGCATTTCAGGTTGCCGGCGGCGTATTGATGTACGGCATTCCGGAATTCCGTCTGCCTAAGACGATCGTACAGCAGGAGATCCAGTCTTTGAAAGATGCCGGCGTAGACATTCAGCCGGATATGGTCATCGGCAAGATCCTGTCTGTCGATGAACTGATGGAATCCGGCTATGATGCGGTCTTTATCGGTTCCGGTGCAGGTCTGCCCCGCTTCATGAATATCCCCGGCGAAGGTCTGGTGGGCGTATGTTCTGCCAATGAGTATCTGACACGTATCAACTTGATGCACGGCTACGATCCGAAGTATGCGACACCGGTCATTCAGTCTAAGGCTGTGGCAGTTGTCGGCGGCGGCAACGTGGCAATGGACGCAGCCAGAAGTGCACTGCGTATGGGTGCAGAACATGTGTACATTGTATACCGTCGTTCTGAGGCAGAGATGCCGGCACGTCTGGAAGAAGTACACCACGCCAAGGAAGAGGGCGTGGAGTTCCAGAACCTGTGCAATCCGGTGGAAATTCTGGGCGACGAGAACGGCCGTGTCAACGGTCTGAAGTGCATTCGCATGGAACTGGGCGAACCGGACGAAAGCGGCAGACGCAGACCGGTGGCTATTCCGGACAGCGAATTTGTGCTGGACGTAGACACTGTAATTATGGCGATCGGCACATCTCCCAACCCGCTGATCTCTGGGACAACAAAGGGCTTGGACACCAATCGTTGGGGCTGTTTAGTGGTCAACGAAGAAATGGCTACCACCAAGGACAAGGTTTATGCCGGCGGTGATGCCGTTACCGGTGCAGCAACGGTTATTCTGGCGATGGGTGCCGGAAAGACTGCCGCTGCGTCGATCGATGAGGTATTACGCGGAAAAGCGTGAACCCCTATGGCAAAATCACACGGCAACGGAGAAAGGGCTTTTGAACATGAGTAAGAATTTCGCAAGACTGGGACTGGCTGCCAGCACGGCAGCACTGACAGGTGCGGTTTGCAGCGTGACTGCATTCGCAGAAAGCGGCAGCGGCACAAGTGCAAGCGGAAGCGGCTTCGGCACAGTGGGCTATCTGATTTTCATGGTGCTGCTGTTTGCAGTGATGTATTTTATCCTGATTCGTCCGCAGAAGAAAAAGGATAAGGAAGCCAAGGCAATGCAGAGCAGCTTGCAGGTCGGTGACGAGATCGTTACCATTGGCGGTATCGTAGGTCTGGTCGTACAGGTCAACGAGGACAACATCGTCATCGAAACCACCGGCAACCGCAACAAGATTCGTCTGAAGAACTGGGCAGTACAGGAAAACCTGACCATGACAGAGAATGCAAAGCGGAAGCAGGAAGCACAAATCGCCGCAGCAAAGGAAAAGCGTGCAGGCAAGAAGAAAAAGAAGGATTCTGACGATTCCGATCAGGGTATGCTGAAAGACTGATCGGCAGATTCTCGGAACTCCCCAATACATGGAAACGGATCGCAGGAATTTTGCGGTCCGTTTTTTGCTGCTTGTACGCTGTTCCTGTTCTAATCCCGCTGCCGCAGGCATACACTGTCAGCAGACATCATGGCAGGGAGGTGCAGTGCAATGAGAACCAAACGGCAGCCGGCAAGGCAGAGCATCTGGGAAAACCGGTTCGGGTATCTGCCGGCGGCATTGTCCGTGGGAATCGGCTTGCTTCTGACAGGACTGGCTGCCCTGTCTGGCTTGCTGCTGCTGTCCGACTTGTCGGAATGGATCTCTGCTTTGCTGCTGGGGCTGCTGTTGTTTTGTTCCGGTTACAGCATGGGACGATTTGCCGGCTTTCACCGCCGCCGCAAGGGCTGGCTGACAGGGCTGTGCTGCGGACTGCTGCTGTGCGGGATCCTGTTGGCTGTGGGGCTGTTCTGGCAGGGGACTGCCGGCAGTCCGGTGCGGCTGCTGCTGATCTGCGGCGGCAGTATCTGGGGCGGCATCTCCGGCGTGAATGCTCCCCACAAGAAGCCACCGAAATAACGGCAACTGCCAGTACCGGAAGCGACAGTCCGGCGAATTGCCGCGGAAGATGTAAACTTTTTTCCGTTTTTGCATAGAACGCTTGAAAATCCGGCGGATTTGTGATATAATGTAGTTAAACTTTTTTTGGGGGAGGGTTTCCGAATGAAGCACATTAAGACCATCAATGCAGCAAACCTGAAGGCTTCTGCTGCAAAGGGCGGCTGCGGCAAGTGTCAGGCTTCCTGTCAGTCTGCTTGCAAGACTTCCTGTACAGTAGCGAACCAGAAGTGCGAGCACTAAGGGTTTTTGAAAACCTTTCACACGCAAGTCTGCAACTGATAGAAGAAAGGGACAGTTCTGTCCCTTTTTTCGCATCTATACACGAATTTTTATGGTGCTGCATGTTCCCCAAGGCAGCCGGAAAGAGGAAACAGAATTATGATTCATAAGTATAAACTGGGCGACTATAACATTGTGCTGGACGTGAACAGCGGCGGCGTGCATGTGGTGGACGAGCTGACCTATGACATGCTGGATAATGTTGCACCGCCTTTTGCTCCGGAATGTCCGGAGGAAGTCGTGACAAAGCTGTCACGGTTTTACGATCCGGAAGAAATCCGTTCCTGCTATGCGGAAATTCTGGAGGCATATCAGGAAGGCATTCTCTTTTCACCGGACGATTATGAAAAGTATGCCAACTTTGCTGTGGCTTCTCCCATTAAGGCGATGTGTCTGAATATCGCCCACGACTGCAATCTGCGTTGCAAGTACTGCTTCGCCTCTACCGGCGATTTCGGCGAGGGCAGAAAGCTGATGTCCTATGAAACCGGTAAAAAAGCGGTGGACTTCCTGCTGCAAAATTCCGGCGACCGCGTGAATCTGGAAATGGACTTCTTCGGCGGCGAACCGCTGATGAACTTCGAAACTGTGAAAAAAATTGTGGAATACGCCCGTTCACAGGAGCCGGTCTATCACAAGAAGTTCCGGTTCACCATTACTACCAACGGCATGCTGCTCACCGATGACAAGATCGACTTCATCAATCGGGAAATGTCCAACGTGGTACTGTCTATCGACGGCAGAAAAGAAGTCAATGACCGCATGCGTCCCCGCGTAGACGGCAAGGGCTCCTATGACAAGATCATTCCCATGTACAAGAAGCTGGTAGATCAGCGTGGGGAAAAGGAATACTACGTCCGCGGTACTTACACCAAGTACAATCTGGACTTCTCCGATGATGTGTTCGCTCTGCTGGACGCAGGCTTCGACCAGATCTCTGTGGAACCGGTTATCGCTGATGCGGAAGAACCTTACGCAATTACCGAGGCAGACCTGCCCCGTATTTTTGAGGAATATGAACGGCTGATGCAGAAGATTCTGGACTATGAGGCAACCGGCAAGAAGTTCAACTTCTTCCACTTCATGCTGGATCTGGATCAGGGCCCCTGTGCGATCAAGCGTCTGCGTGGCTGCGGCTGCGGCAATGAGTACGTGGCAATCACACCGGACGGCGACATCTACCCATGTCATCAGTTTGTCGGTGAGGCAGACTATAAAATGGGCAACGTGGACGACGGCACATTTAACCGTGAAATGAAGTCCGACTTCGCCAAGACTCATATCTACAGCAAGCCGGACTGCCGGAACTGCTGGGCAAGATTCTATTGCAGCGGCGGCTGTAACGCGAATAACTACCAGTTCAGCGGCGATGTGCACAAGGCACACAAGCTGTCCTGTGAGATCGAAAAGAAGCGTCTGGAATGTGCGATCGTGCTGAAGGCGATTCGCATGGATCGGGAAGCTGCAAAGCAGGAAAGTGCGGAATAACATAGGGCAATGCCGCACAAAGATTGTGCGACAGATGCGTCGTCAAATTTTTCGTCAGATGAAACAAAAAGCGGAGTGAATACTGGATGTATTCACGAGCATTTTTGTGAAATATGACGGGAAATTTGCAAGCAGATGGCGTGCAAAGTCGCCAGACGCTCTTTGTGCGGTATTGCCATAGCAATAAAAAATCCCACAGTTTCAAGGATTTTTGAAACTGTGGGATTTTGTTTTTTGGAATAATTACTAGGGCAATACCGTACAAAGCCGTCAGGCGGGCTTTGTGCGGTGTTGCCCTAGATCAAGTCAAAGTGTGCCAGTGCCTTTTCCAGCCCGTCGTCTGCAAGATTTGCGGTGATGTAATTCGCATAGGGATGCAGCATAGGGCTGTCCCCCATTGCGATTCCCGTGCCGGCAGCTTCCAGCATGGGGCGGTCGTTCAGGCTGTCGCCTACGGCAAAAATTTGAGAACGGTCTGCCCCCAGCAGCTGCATCATCTTTTCCATGCCGGTGGCTTTGGAACAGCCGCAGGGCACCATTTCCGCAAAGTGATTTCCCCGATCGATGTAGTCAAACTTGCCGGTCAGCCCTGCCTGAAATGCAGCCAGATCGCTCTGCTCGTCGTACCAGATGACAAACTTGTCCGTGTACCAGTCTGCATCATCGGGCAGGTCGGAAACAGTCACATGCTTGCTTTCGTACAGATTCAGCAGATCTTGCAGATATGGCAAAATTCGTGTGCTGCGGTCGATGAACATGGCATCGCTGCGTTCGTACAGAACGGCAACATTGGTGCGGCGAACCAGTTCCACTATTTCGCGGCTGCATGCCGGTGTCTGCTTCTCGTGGAACAGGACTTTTCCGTCATATTCCAATTCTGTGCCGCAGCCATAAACGTAACCATTGAAGCCGATCTCGCGGAGAAACAGGTCTACGTTCATGGCAGTGCGTCCGGTGTTGATGAAGGTGGCATTGCCCTTTTTGCGGGCTGCCTGAATGGCACGGACTGCGGATTCCGGCAGATAGCCGTCCTCTGAAATGATCGTGCCGTCGATATCAAAGAAAATGAAATTTTGCATAAACTCACTCACTTTACGGGAATTTCAAATTTGCGGTTTTCAAGGCAATACCGCACAAAGAGCGTCTGGCGACTTTGCACGCCATCTGCTTGCAAATTTCCCGTCATATTTCACAAAAATGCTCGTGAATACATCAAGTATTCACTCCGCTTTTTGTTTCATCTGACGAAAAATTTGACGACGCATCTGTCGCACAATCTTTGTGCGGTATTGCCTCAACAATGTGGAAAGTGCCTCGTTTCTCGTTTTCAGGCGTTCTTGAACAGGCTGACCATTTCCAGTGCGGACATGGCACAGTCATAACCCTTGTTGCCCGCCTTGGTGCCGGCACGCTCGATTGCCTGTTCAATGGTGTCGGTAGTCAGCACGCCGAACAGTACCGGCAGACCGGACTCCAGTCCTACTTGTGCAATGCCCTTGGAAACTTCTGCACAAACATAGTCGTAGTGGCTGGTGGAACCGCGGATCACTGCACCGACGCAGATGATCGCATCATACTTGCCGGAGAATGCCAGCTTCTTGGCAGCCAGCGGGATCTCAAATGCCCCCGGTACCCATGCCAGTGTGATGTCGTCGCCGTCGGTGCCGTGCCGCAGCAGACAGTCCTCTGCACCGCCCACCAGCTTGGTGGTGATGAATTCGTTGAAACGTGATGCAACAATTGCGATTTTCAGCCCTTTGCCGTCATACATGCCTTCCAGTGTTTTCATGTTCTTGTACCTCCGTTGTTGTTTTCAGTTTCGAGAAGTTCCTGATAAAAGATACCCAGTTTCCCGACGTATCCGGACTTCCATGGTTTATTTTTGCCGCAGTAGTGAATGACGCTGGTGTTCTGTCTGACCCAGTCGATACTGCGGATCTCGTTCGGGTGTCTGGCGTTGTACATTGCCAGAATACGATCGCTCAGATTGTAGCGATAGCTGTCCGCCAGCTGAATCTGCTTGCCGTACAGAGCAGTGATGATGTCCTGATCCGGCAGGAGCAGGCGGTTTTTCTTGTCGCTGACAAATGCCAGCACGTCCTCGGTGGTCTGCTGCTGCCGAAGCTGTTTCAGGTTCAGCACCATGACACCGGTGTTGATGTAGGGCACATCTTCCGTAATGCCCAGCCGCAGGCAGTTCATCTTGTTGAACAGAGCACGCACGTGGGTGCAGGCAATATAGCTTGCACCGTCAAATGCCTTGTGGTACAGGTCGTCCAGCGGCTGAATTGCGATCGTGTCGGTGTCCAGATACAGCACACGGTCTAATTCTGTCGGTAAAAACTGAGCCGCAAAGATGCGGTAGTAGATTTGCCTGGGATAGCGGTCGGTTTCCGGAAAGTCCTGAAAAAAGGTTTCGTCTATGGACACCCCCAGAATTTCCGCTTCCGGAACCTTCTGCTGTATCTGTTGCAGATCGTCCGCTGTCAGATCGGAGTGCAGCACATGGACGGTGTAGCCCTCCGAACAGGGAAATCGTACCACAGAACGCAGGCATTGTACCAGCTGCCAGCAAAAATTGCGGTTGATACAGAATAATAGGTGCAGGGGAATCACTTCCTTTCTGTGGACAACGTCTAAGGAAACGCTGATGCGGTATTGCCCTAAGTACGGCGGAATGTCACAGGTCCCCAGTTGCTGTTGATGTGAAATGTGTCCGCATCATCAAAGGTAAAATCTGTAACATATTCGCCGCTGTCCTGATAAATGGCGTATGTTCCTGATGTCGCATCGGTGCATTCCAGATAACCGCTGTATTCCAGATTGCCGGTGGCGTAGTAGGCAGCCACACCGCCTTCACCGTCCATGACCAGAGAAGCCGTATCGGGATCTCCGTCCATATACCACGTGCCGGCAGTGCAGGCGAACACTTCTATTGTCGCAGCATCGTCCGTAGCTTCTGTTGTTGGTGTTGCAGCAATTTCTGTAGCGATTTCTGTAACAATTTCTGTTGCGGATGCTGTAGTAGTTTCTGTTGCGGATGCTGTAGTAGTTTCTGTTGCAGACGTCGTAGTGGTTTCTGTTGCAGATGTTGTAGTGGTTTCCGCAACAGTAGTTTCTGTCGTTTCTGTAGCAGTAGTCGCGGTTGTTGTGGAAGATTCCACAGCGGACTCCAACGAGCCGCAGCCGCTTGTCCATACACAGACAGCTGCCAGCAGAGGAAGCATACTACTATAAATGATTTTCATAGACAAATCCCCTTAAAAGTGCAGATAATGACCCATTTTGAACTGCTTGGTCTTGAGATACCGCAGATTCTCCGGCTTTTCCGGAATGTCGATGGGAACACGCTCGGCAACAGTCAGCCCGTATTCGCCCAGCTCTGCGATCTTTTCCGGATTGTTGGTCATCAGCCGCAGAGAAGTTACCCCCAGATGTTTCAGGATCTGTGCACCCACGCTGTAATCCCGCAGGTCCGGTGCAAATCCCAGTTTGATATTTGCCTCTACGGTATCCAGTCCGTCTTCCTGTAGCTTGTACGCCCGAATCTTGTTCAGCAGACCAATGCCTCTGCCTTCCTGCCGCAGATAGACCAGAACGCCCCGTCCCTCTGCGTGGATCATGTCCAGTGCACGGTTCAGCTGTTCGCCGCAGTCGCACCGGCAGGAGCCGAACACATCACCAGTCAGACACTCAGAGTGCACCCGACACAATACCGGATTGCCGTCTGCCACATCACCCATGACCAGAGCCACATGCTCGTCCCCGTTGATGGTGTTGCGGAAACCGAACATCTGGAAATGTCCGTGGACTGTGGGCAGTTCTGCCCGTGCCACTTCTTCCACGAAGTTGTCATGATTCCGGCGGTAGTGCTGGAGTTCCCGAATGGTGATAAAGGACAGCCCGTGCTGTTTTGCAAAGTCTGCCAGCTTTTCGCCACGCATCATGGTGCCGTCATCGTCCATGATCTCACAGCAAAGTCCCACCTGTGTCAGTCCGGCGAGCCGGAGCAGGTCTACAGTTGCTTCGGTGTGCCCGTTCCGTTCCAGAACGCCGCCGGGCTTGGCTTCCAGCGGGAACATGTGTCCCGGACGGCGGAAGTCGCCGGGGTGTGCTTCCGGATCGGCTGCCATGCGGGCTGTCAGACCACGCTCCACTGCGGAAATACCGGTGGTGGTGTCGATATGGTCAATGGAAACGGTGAACGCGGTTTCATGGTTGTCGGTGTTGTGAGAAACCATTTGCGTCAGTCCCAGCCGGACAATGTTGTCATGGTTCATGGGCATGCAGATCAGCCCCTTTGCGGCACTTGCCATGAGGTTGACGTTTTCCGTGGTGGCAAACTGTCCGGCACAGATGAGGTCGCCCTCGTTTTCCCGATCCGGATCGTCTGTCACCAGAATGCACTTGCCGTTCCGCAAATCCTGCAAAGCTTCTTCAATGGTGTTATATGTAATTGCCATAGAAATGACCTCCTTATTTGGATAGTTCGTCCCGTACCTGCATCAGTGTATAACCCAACAGATTTTGTCCACGCCATTTTTCCGGAAAAAAACGGTCGCTGTCTGTCATGGACAGTCCGATGCCCCAGATCCTGTCATGTACCGCACATTCTGCCAGCAGATGCGGTGCAGTTGCCAGCAGTTCTTGCAGAAGCGACTGGTTTTGCCGGAATTTTTCCAGCAGTCCCTCGTAGACGATCTGCTGCCGGACGGCACTCCACTGGGAGTCCACATAGTTCCGGACGCTTCGCCCCAGAGCCTTGACCTTGCCGGGGTTGTCGGTTTGCAGAATCTGCTGTGCAATTTCGGTATCCTGAAATTGCAGGGCTTTCTGGTACATCATGTACTGTTCCATGTGGGCAAAGGAAATGCCGTCTTTCTCGAACGGCGAGGGATACCAGTTGCTGAGATAGCCGTTTTCTTCTTCTGGATTGTGAAAACAAATGATATGCCGCATATGCATCTCCTTTAAAAAAATCCGTTCTGTTGCAACAGTTCCATAGTGACACCGCCGCTTTTCGGCTGCATCAGCTTTTCCACATACTTGCCGATGATGTCGGTTTCCAGATTGACGATCTCACCGGAGCGATGCTTCAGCAGGGTGGTTTCCTCACCAGTGTGTGGGATCAGGCTCACAGTGAAATCCGTGTGGGAAACTTTTGCCACTGTCAGGCTGATGCCGTCAATAGCAATGGAGCCTTTTTCCACCACATACCGGAGCAGTTCCGGTGCGGCACTGATCGTCACCAGCACTGCGTTGCCCTCCGGCTGCATGGAACGAATTGTTCCCGTGCCGTCAATGTGTCCGGCGACAATGTGCCCGCCGAATCTGCCGTCCGCCGCCATGGCACGTTCCAGATTCACTTTCGAGCCGGTTTTCAGCTGTCCCAGATTGCTCCGCCGCAGGGTTTCCGGCATCACATCTGCTGTGAAGTGGTCTTTGTCCATGCGAATCACCGTCAGGCAAACGCCGTTCACGGCAATGCTGTCGCCGATCTGCGTCCCCTCCAGCACCTTTGCGGCGGACAGTTCCAGTTCGCACCGGTTGGGGGACTGGTTCAGCCGCCGCACAGTCCCCATTTCTTCTACGATTCCGGTAAACATCTTAGAATTGCTCCTTTCTGGTATATTCCAGAAGCAGATCCTGTCCCAGACGGGTAATGGTGGGTTCGGACAGCAGGACAGCCTTGTCCGGTGTGGTAATGCCCATGCCGCCAATGGGGGACAGACCGTCGCCGCCGAACAGCTTCGGTGCCACGTAAACCTGCACCAGATCACAGCAATTTTCCTGCAATGCTGCGGCGTGAATGGTCGCACCGCCCTCGATCAGCACGCTGTCCAGCCCACGCTGTCCCAGCTGTTCCAGACAGTTTCGCAGGGAGATGTGTCTGCCGTTCAGTTCCTCCTTGGAGAGTTGAAATTCGCCGAGCCGCATGAACAACTCGTCCAGTTCTTCCTTGGGCAGCAGCTTTGCCTCCAGTACGGTAACGCCTGCCGCTTCCAGAGCCGCCTTTTTGTTCTTGTCCGGAGCATAGCAAAAGACAATGACCGGCACTTCCTTGGCAGTCTGCACCAGCCGGCTCTCCATGGGGATTCGCAGGCGGGTATCCAGTACCACCCGTACCGGCTGGGATGGATTCTCACAGCGGCAGGTGAGCATGGGATCGTCTGCCAGTACTGTGCCGATGCCAACGCAGACCGCAGCCACCCGCTTTCGGGTCTGTTGAACATGGGCACGGGCAGCTTCGCCAGTTACCCATTTGGAAGCCCCGCCGGCACAGGCGATCTTGCCGTCTGCAGTCATGGCATATTTTAAAATAGTATAGGGCATTTTGGTGCCGATATACCGGAAGAAGATCGGGTTCAGTTTATCACAGGCTTCCCGCAGGAAATCCGGAATCACTTCAATGCCGTGTTCTTCCAGATACTGCACACCCTTGCCGAATACCAGCGGATTGAAATCGCGGGAACCGATGTACACCCGCCGAATGCCGCTTTCCACCAGTGCTTCGGTGCAGGGCGGCTGCTTGCCGTGGTGACAGCATGGCTCCAGTGTGACATACATGGTTGCACCGGCAGGATCCTCCGTGCAGTGCTTCAGGGCGTTTCGTTCTGCGTGCAGGTCACCATAGCGGGCATGCCAGCCTTCGCCGATGATGCGGTGATCTTTGACGATCACAGCACCTACCAGCGGATTGGGATTGGTGAAGCCGGTGCCACGCTTGGCAAGCTGTATGGCACGCTCCATATAAAAAGAATGCTCTGTCATGAAAACACCTCCGAAAAATAACAACGCCCTGTTTTGCCAGAAGCACAACAGGGCGAAATCAGACAGCCGCTTTTCTGCGGCAGCTGTATGGATTCATGGTTATGGGGGAAACACATCGTATTTGCTGCGTGGCTTCTCTCATCCGGACTTTACCGTCGGTTTCGGAATCTCACCGAATCAACCAGTTCCACACTGGCTCGCAGACTACGGCATATCGCCGTTCACTGCCGGTTCTGAATTGCACAGTACCCTGAAGCTGCTATCAGTATAACATGATTTCTGCCGTTTGTCAAGAGACTTTTTCCGGTATGAAGATTCATAAGAATTTCACCAAAAAAACTTTTTCTTATGCTATAATACTTTTGATTCTACGAATGATTTTAGGCAACACCGCACAAAGCTTGTGCGTAAGGTGCGGTGTTGCCTTTACATCTGCAATGATGCATGGATAAGAGCACTTTGGAATTTTACAGAAAGGGGCCTTTGGAATGACAGAGGAAAATATGCGGAAAACCATTGCCGGAAACATTGCAAAATATCGGAAGCAGCTGGGCATGACACAAATTGATCTGTCGGAGAAGATCAACTATTCTGACAAGAGCATTTCGAAATGGGAACGGGGCGACGGCATTCCGGATGTGCCGACACTGGTGCAGCTGGCGGAAGTTTTCGGCGTTTCTGTGGACGAACTGATCTATCCGCCGAAGCCCCAGCCGGAATTGCCGGTAGAGCCGGAAAGTGACGCAAAATCGGTAGATTCTACTTACGGTAGATTCCGCTGGAAGCACTTTTTCATCACTCTACTGTCCGTAGCCGGCGTTTGGCTGGTGGCATTTCTGCTGATCTGTCTGTTCCAGTACCTCGCACCGAGCGTGGCAGATCTCTGGGACGGCAGAGTGCTGTGCTACGCTCTTGCCGGTTCGTTTGTGGTGTTCCTGATTTTTGCCAGCCTGTGGTGGGAACGGGCATGGATATTCATTGCCATAACCGGCATCATCTGGGCAGGGGCTCTCTCTGTCTTTGTGACGTTTCACACCATTTCCGGTGCGGCGGTGGTGTTTGCACTGGCTGGTGTGCTGGAACTGCCGGTAGTCCTCTGCTATTTCTGGCGGTGTGCGGCAAAGCACCAGTGGCTGATCCCCTATCCGTTTCCGCGGAAAAAGTAAAGGTAATACCGCTGCTTTTAATAAATATTGTATTTGAAATATGACGAAAAAGGCGTGGTACAGGTGTACCATGCCTTTTTTTGTGTGAATATACACCAGCATTCGGAAATTCTCAAAACGGTAGAGCCGGTTTCTGTGGGAATAGGTGGATTCTATTCCGTAAAAAGGGTATACTAAGTACTGCAACAACATGAAAGCGAGGAACCCCATATGAAAATCACACAGGACATTGGCATTCGCATCTGCGGCACCGGCAGCAGCGTGCCGGAACGGAAGATTTCCAACGATGACATGGCAACGATCGTAGAAACCAACGACGAATGGATCCGCACCCGCACCGGCATTTCCAACCGGCATTTTGCGGACAAGGAAACGAATCTTTCTCTGGGCATGGAAGCCGCAGAAAAGGCACTGGAAATGGCTGGCATCTCTAAAGAAGAAATTGGCGTAGTCATCTGTGCCACCATTACGCCGGACAATATCGTTCCGTCGCAGGCGTGTATGCTGCAAAAGGAACTGGGACTGCCGGAAACGGTGTTTGCCTTTGACATCTGTGCAGCCTGCACCGGATTCCTCTACGCAGTACACACCGCCCGTTCTCTGCTGTGCAGCATGCCGGAAAAGAAATACGCTCTGGTGGTGGCAAGCGAAGTGTTGAGCCGTGTTACCAATTTTGCTGACCGGAACACCTGCGTCCTGTTCGGGGACGGTGCCGGTGCAGCGGTAATCACGCTGGACGAAAATAGCCGCTATGCCTTTGACTGCGGAGCAGAGGGCAACACAGAAGTGCTGTACTGCCCGAAGTATTATCACGATACAAACCCCTTTGCTGAAAACCTGCCGGAACCGGCAGAGCAGTTTGTCAGCATGCAGGGCAGAGCCGTGTACAGTTTTGCCGTGCAGGCACTCTCCGGCAGTATCCAGCGTGTGGCGGAAAAAGTGGGCGGCTATCCGGACTGCTATGTCTGCCACCAGGCGAATGCCCGCATCTTGCAGGCAGCAGCCAAGCAGCTGAAAGAACCGATGGAAAAGTTCTTCCTGAACATCGGCGAATACGGCAACACCTCTGCGGCATCGATCGCCATTGCACTGGACGACTGTGTCCGCAGCGGCAGCGTAAAACGGGGACAGACCATGATGCTGTCCGGATTCGGCGGCGGTTTGAGTTACGGCACCGCATATTTCACATTCTGATCGAAGGAGGATTTCGCCATGTACCGCAAAGAATATACCGAAACCATTTTCCGCACCGGCAGCCATACCTCCCGCAAAAGCAGTGTCAAACAGCACGAAATGGCAGCACTGCGGGAAATGGAGCAAATGATTCTGGCTGCTGAAGCTGTCCCTGCCGGAGCAGAGGCTCTGGAAAGAGCCACGGCACATCTGGAACAATTTTTGCAGCAGGTGCGGCAGAAACGCATTCTGGACGAAAAACAGCGTGCGATGGAAGCGTTCCGGCAGCAGTTTGAAAACGGCTACACATGGCGGAACGGTTTTCTGCGGAATGTGGCACGGTTCGGTGATCGGGAAGCCCTGATAGAACCGGAGAGCGGAACCGTCTGGACGTACACACAGCTGAATGCAGAGGCAAACCGGTTTTCGCACGCCCTGCTCCGTGCCGGACTGCAAAAGGGCGATGTTGTCATGGTACAGCTGCACAACTGTCCGGAATTCGTGTTCGCCTATCTGGCTTGCCATAAGACCGGCATGGTATTCTGTCCGGTGAATTTCCGTCTGTCTGCCAAGGAAATTACAGACTGTATGGACAACAGCCGTCCCAAGGTGTTCCTGCTGGAGCCGGAAACACAGGCGGAAGTGGACATGGCACTGCGGCGGACGGCACACGCCCCGCAGATTCTGCTGACCACAGATGCCAGGGCAGCCCATGCCTACGCTGGCTTCACCGCAGACTGTCCCGCAACTGAACCGGAGCTGCCATGGGAACTGTCTGTCTATGATGAAACCCTG
Organism: Ruminococcus sp. OM06-36AC; assembly: GCF_003438725.1. Taxonomy (NCBI): domain Bacteria; kingdom Bacillati; phylum Bacillota; class Clostridia; order Eubacteriales; family Oscillospiraceae; genus Ruminococcus; species Ruminococcus sp. OM06-36AC. Next base: position 26,427 of record NZ_QSTT01000001.1, on the reverse strand, counting down.
CGGCTGTTCACCTCCGGTACCACCGGCAGACAGAAAAGCGTATGCCTGACCAGCATCAACGAGGTGCTTTCCGCCCATGATGTGATGATCCATTTCCCGTTTTCGTTTACCGACCGTTCCATGAACACTACACCGTGGTTTCATCGCGGCGGGCTGCACTCCGGCGGCATTACACCGACGCTGTACGCCGGCGGTACTGTGATTATCCAGCGGAAATTCCAGCCGGAAAAGACACTGGACATGGTACAGCAGTACGGACTGACATTTCTCATCGGCGTTCCCAACGTGCTGGAACTGCTGGCAGAAGCACAGCAGAAACAGCCCCGTGACCTGAGCAGCCTGCGTGGCATCGTCACCATGGGCAGCCCGCTGGAACGGGCAGACTGTATCCGCTATCAGAAGATTCTGACCAAGCGGATTTTCAACGGCTATGGTACGACGGAAACGTTCTGGAACACGTTCCTCCGACCGGACGACCTGCCGGAAATGGCAGGCAGTGCAGGGCGTTCCTGCGTTGATGATGATGTACGTGTGATAAAGGTATATGAGGATCGTGTGGCAGAGCCGGATGACCTTGCAGCGACAGACGGCAGCGAGGTGGGAGAAGTCATCATTCGTTCCAATGCCAAGTCGGCGGCGTTCTATTTCGGCAACCCTGCGGAAACCCGCCGGCGGTTCCATGACGGCTTTTTCTATACCAATGATCTGGGCACATGGGACGAGAACCATTATTTCCGCATTGTAGGACGGAAAGACGATATGATCATTTCCGGCGGAGAAAACATTTATCCGGTGGAAGTGGAAGAAGTGCTGAACCTGCACCCCGCAGTCAAGGACTGCATTGTTACGGCGGCACCGGACAGCAGGCGTGGCGAGATCGTCACCGCCTATGTGATCGCCGCAGACCCGTCGCTGACAGCACAGGAACTGGAACGCTACTGCAAGGAAAGTCCGCTGCTGGCGAATTATAAACGCCCGCATTATTACCGGTTTGTCAGTGAACTGCCCCGCAATGTCACAGGAAAGAAGATGCACTATATCATGAAACAGCTGGCAGAACTGGACTTGCAGGAGGGCAGACTGATTCGGGTATAAGAGCCGCTGTTATTCCCGCTTTTTGTTGCTGTATGCAGATACCGTATTCCGTGCGTGGAGTACGGTATTTTTTATCGGAGAAAGCAGGGGGCAGCGGGCTGTATTTCTGTAAAAAATCCAAGGCAATACCGTACAAAGTCGCCAGACGCTCTTTGTGCGGTATTGCCCCAACATTTTCAGTTGCATTTTTGTATAGAATGTGCTATAATAAAAAGAAACATGCTCTTGCTGGGAAAGGAACTTCTATGAAAAAGATCACGATCATTACGGGACACTATGGTTCCGGAAAAACCAATCTGGCAGTCAACCTTGCCCTGCGGCTGGCAGATGCCGGCGAAAAGGTGACCATTGTCGATTTTGACATTGTCAATCCCTATTTCCGCACGGCGGATTTTGCGAAACTGTTTGAGGAACGGGGTGTCACGCTGGCGGCTTCTATGTATGCCAACACCAGTCTGGACATTCCTGCCATTTCTTTTGATATGGAACGCATGGCATATGAGGACGGCTATCTTATCATCGACGTAGGCGGGGACGATGCCGGTGCCATTGGACTGGGGCGGTATGCCGAGGGCTTTTCCGCTTATGTTCCCGATCAGCTGGACATGTGGTATGTGGTGAACCGCTATCGCTATCTCACAGAAGAACCGCAGGAAACACTGGAACTGATGTACGAGATCGAAGCCGTTTCCCGCATGCGTCACACCGGAATTGTGAACAACTCCAATTTGGGGAAGGAAACCACGGCGGAAACCATTCTGCGGGCAGTGCCTTATGCGGAAGAAATCGCCGCACAGGCGAAGCTGCCGCTGGTCTGCACCACCTGCCGGAAAGACCTGACCGTTTCTGTGCCGGACATTCTGCCGGTAGAGGTGTTTGTCAAGCCGGTGTGGGAGGAATAAGGAGCAATCTGCACGCAGATGGCGTGCAAAGTCGCCAGACGCTCTTTGTGCGGTATTGCCCTAAGATTTTACAAAGTAAGCTTCTCTGAAAAGGCACCCGAAGGGCGTGTCCTGTGCGGCGTTGCCTCAAGTGTCTTGTAGAATAAATGTACGCAGAAAGGAGTGAGGAATATGGAGAAAATGCAGGTTCGGTTTGAACGCTGTAAAGGGTGTGGTCTTTGCGTAACGGTCTGTCCCAAGCAGATCGTTGCCCTGCAAAAAGAACACCGGAATGAAAAAGGATATTTTACCGCGGAATGCACTGATCAGGACGCATGTATCAGTTGTGCCATGTGTGCAATGATCTGTCCGGATTGTGCAATTACCATTCAAAAGTGAAAGAAGGTTCATAACCAATGGAAAGAAGTCTGATGAAGGGCAACGAGGCATTGGCAGAAGCGGCAATTCGTGCCGGCTGTAAGTGCTTCTTTGGCTATCCGATCACACCGCAGACCGAACTGTCTGCGTATATGGCAAAGCGTATGGAAAAATCCGGCGGTGTCTTTTTGCAGGCAGAGTCGGAAATTGCAGCGATCAACATGGTGCTGGGTGCCGCATCTACCGGCGTGCGTGCCATGACATCGTCCTCCTCGCCCGGCGTTTCGCTGAAGGCAGAGGGAATCTCTTACATGGCTGGTTCCGACCTGCCGGGGCTGATCATCAACGTACAGCGTGGCGGTCCGGGTCTGGGCTCGATCCAGCCGGCACAGTCTGACTATAATCAGGCGACCCACGCCATGGGACACGGTGATTTTCATATTCTGGTATATGCACCATGTTCCGTACAGGAAATGGTGGACACCGTGACACTGGCATTCGATAAGGCTGACCAGTACCGCATGCCGGCAATGATTCTGGCAGACGGTCTGCTGGGACAGATGATGGAGCCGGTAACATTTCCGGAACCCCGCACCACGCTGCCGGACAAGTCCGACTGGGCTGCAAATGGTCACGGCAACAAGCGGGAACACCACATCATCAACTCTCTGTATCTGGACGCACCGCTGCTGGAGGCAAAGGTACAGGAACGGTTCAAGCGTTACGCCATTATTGAAGAAACCGAAACCGATGCAGAACTGTACTGCTGTGATGATGCGGAGATCGTCGTTACCGCTTATGGTGCATCTGCACGTGTATCCAAGTCCGCTGTCACTGCTGCCCGCCGCAAGGGCATCAAGGCAGGTCTGTGCCGTCCCAAGACCCTGTGGCCGTTCCCGAAAAAAGAACTGTGCGAAGCAACCAAGCATGCTTCTCATATTCTGGACGTGGAAATGTCTATGGGTCAGATGATCGATGACGTTCGTCTGGCAACAGAGTGCCGTCTGCCGGTATCGTTCTTCGGCAGAACCGGCGGCGTGATCCCCACTCCGGCAGAAGTACTGGCGGAGATCGAAAAACTGGCAGGAGGTGCAGAATAATGGCTGTTGTATTTGATCATCCGAAGTCCCTGCTGGACGTTTCCACACACTTCTGTCCGGGCTGCGGTCACGGTATCGTACACCGTCTGGTCTGCGAAGTCATTGACGAAATGGGCATCGAGGGCGACACCATCGGCGTTGTTCCGGTAGGCTGTTCGGTAATGTCCTATAACTATTTCGGTTGCGATGTGATCGAAGCTCCCCATGGCAGAGCTCCGGCAGTGGCTACCGGTGCAAAGCGTACCAATCCGGACAAGTTTGTCTTTTCCTATCAGGGCGACGGTGACCTTGCGGCGATCGGTACTGCAGAAACCGTTCATGTTGGTACCCGCGGCGAAAATATCGTGGTGATCTTCATCAATAACACCACCTACGGCATGACTGGCGGTCAGATGGCTCCGACCACGCTGCCGGGACAGGTGACACAGACGACACCGTTCGGCAGAAACGTTGAAACTGCCGGCTATCCGATCCGTATCTGTGAAATGATGGCAACGCTCAGCGGTACTGCATTGGCACAGCGTGTGGCGATCGACAGCGTTCCCCATATCCGCGAAGCCAAGAAGGCAATTCGCAAGGCGTTCGAAAATGAAAAGGCAAAGCGTGGTCTGTCGATCATTGAAGTGCTGTCCACATGTCCCACCAACTGGGGCATGTCGCCCACAGAGTCCATGCAGTTCGTCAAGGACAAGATGATTCCTTACTACCCGCTGGGCGTATATAAGGACGTTACCGCAGAGGAGGGTGCAAAGGCATGACAACTGAAATCATTTTAGCTGGTTTCGGCGGACAGGGCATTCTGTTTGCCGGAAAGATTCTGGCATACTGCGGACTGATCGCCGGCAAGGAACTCAGCTGGCTGCCGTCTTACGGTCCGGAAATGCGTGGTGGTACTGCTAACTGTTCCGTTTGTATTTCCGATGAACCGATCGGTTCTCCGGTCGTGACAACGCCGGACTATCTCATTGCGATGAATGGCCCGTCCTATAAGAAGTTTATCGATGCAGTCAAGCCGGACGGTCTGGTGCTGTTCGATAACTCTATTGTTGAGGAAACCTGCGAGAGAACCGACATCACGGCAATCTCTCTGCCGGCAACGGACATTGCCACCAATGCAGGGCTGAACGGTGCGGCAAACATGGTGCTGCTGGGCAGAATGCTGGCAGAAACCAACCTGTTTGATATGGACACCGTGAAAAAGGCAATGGAAAAGTGCATTCCGCCGAAACGTGCTCACCTCATTGAGGCAAACCTCAAGGCAATTGCTTTGGGAATGGCGGAAAAGAAGTAAAGGCGGTATTGTCTTTACTTATAATTTGACAATGCATTCTAAAAAACCGGCTGTCAGCCATCTGACAGCCGGTTTTTCTGTTCTTTTTCTGTAAGGCAATACCGCACAAAGAGCGTCTGGCGACTTTGCACGCCATCTGCTTGCAAATTTCCCGTCATATTTCACAAAAATGCTCGTGAATACATCAAGTATTCACTCCGCTTTTTGTTTCATCTGACGAAAAATTTGACGACGCATCTGTCGCACAATCTTTGTGCGGTATTGCCGTAAGAGTGTATTCGTTACTGCACTACCGATTCCCAGCTTGTGGGCAAACCAGCACTTTTCTGTGCAATATACAGCAATGCATAGTAAATATCTGTGGAATCCAGTGCGTCGTTTTCGTCAATATCTGCCGCCAGAAAAGCCGCACCCTCCAGCAGATCCTCCCGAATGCCGGCGGAACTCTTGGCACAGGAGTACAGCATCTCGAACAGATCCTGTGTGTCCACACTGCCGTCGGAATTGACATCGCCCTTTTCGTAGGTGAGCAGTTCTGTCTGCATGGTCAGCGTGTACTCCTGATCGGAAAAAGCAGAGTAGCTTTTATTTTCCACTTTCACATAGAACGTGCCGCCGCGAACCAGAGCCGTGTCACTGGTGGTCTTGGTTTGTTCCAGTGCAGCCTGCATGGTGAGCACCGGAGTTTCCCGCAGGGAACCGGCTTTTTCGTCGTACTGATAGCAGGTCACAGTCCACGCATTGCCGCTTTTGCTGAGGTTGTCCGGCAGGGCATGCTCCAGCGTCAGGGAAAACTGTGCGGCACTGTTTAATGTGACCTTGTAGAAATCGGTGTCGTTGACGGAAACCAGTTTTCCGGTGACAGGTGCATTTACCGGCAGAGTGTCGGCATTGGCGGTGGTATCGTTGGGTTCGCTCTCGTAGGTGTCACCGGTGGGGGTGAAATCCACAGTCAGCTGGTATTGTTCCGCATATTTCCAGTTGTTTGTCAAGGTGTTGTCTGTCTTCACCTGCACGTAGAATGTTCCCGCGTTGAATCCCTGTTCCGGAATCGTTACCGAAGTGCTGTTGTTTCGCAGGGCAGCCTTGCCCACCGGTTCCTGTGCTTCATTGTATAGAATTATGGTGCAGTTCGCAGTGCTCTGGTCAGGATTTTCCAGTGTGACAGAAATTTTTCCCGCCTCCTCTGTGGAAAACGTGTAGCAGTCGGCATCATTGGAATCGCTGAAAACGCCTTTGCAGGGGGTCGCCAGTGCAATGGGGTTGGCAGTGTTGAAATTGCCGTTGGGTTCCAACTCGTAGCTGCTGTCAGTAGCCCACTGGCTTTTCGGAGTGAAGTTTGCCGTCAGGGTGTAGGCACTCTTGGGTGGGTAGGTGTCATACTCCGGCTTTACAGAGAAGTAATAGACACCTGCTTTCCAACCGTCAGCCGGAAACTGTATATTCTCTGCAACATAGTCATCCTGAAAAACGGTCGTGCCGTCGGCGGTGTAAAAGGCAACGCGATAGGATTCCCCGAAGCCTGAAACCCAGTCCGCAGTCATGCCCATTTGTAGCGTACCGTCCTCCGGCAGGGTGATCTTGTAGTAGTCCATATCACCCTTGGCGGAGATCTCTCCGGAAACTGCTGTATTCAGGGGCAGTTCTTCCGCGGCGGCGAGGGTATCGTTTTCTCCGGCAGTGTCTGCGGTTTCGGCTGTTGCGGAAAATGGAGCCGTCAGGCAGCTGATGCAGAGCATGCCGGCGAAAATGGCGGCAAATCGTTTTTGCTTGCTGGTTTTCATAAAAATAATCCTTTCTGTGGCAGACGTTAAGGGAAACACTGCAGGCAGATTGCGTTCAGTGTTTCCCTTAGTATACCACAGAAAGGTTAATTCGGCATGGAGCCGTGGGTTAAATGTTGGTGAAAAGTGAATTCGGCTCCTGCGGAAGCTGCGGCTGAAATCCGTTTTCCGTCAGCTGTACAATGGCATCATAGAGGATCACATGCCGCGGGTCGCACTGCTTGGACAGGTGATAGTGTCCGGAGAACCAAAGGCGGAAATTCAGCTTTTCGTCCAGCTCCTGAAAGAAATCGGTCAGCCGGTTCTGGGGATAATTCCACTCTTTGAACAGCTTTTGCTGCATTTTTGTGGAAAGGCAATGGCTGATTACCACGTCAACATTCCAGTTCACATGCTCCAGTGCCTCTCTGGCATGCTGCAACTCCGTTTCGGCGGGGAGTTCTTCCGCCCACCACGACACGCCTGCCCTGCGGTATTCTTTGTCACGGCTTTCTGCACCGCCCATGGTGAAGATGCGGCGGTTTTCCAGCTGAAATATCTGTCCGCGGCAGAGATGAAAAACGTGGGGCATGATCTTTTGGATTTTGCCGCCGTGCCATTCCGTGGCGGGATATGTATGCAGCCGGTCAAAATTCTCGTGGTTGCCGTCCACCCATAGGGTTGTCCACGGTTTTTCTTCCAGCCAGTTCAGCCAGCGGCGTTCTTCGGCACAGTCCTGCCAAACCAGCCCGAAATCACCGCAGATGATGACAAAATCTTCGCGGGACAGCTGCGGCTGCATGGGAAAATTGCTTGCGGAAAGCTTTTGAATGTCACGGCTGCCGTGTATATCTCCAGTCACAAAAATCAAAGAAATCCCGTCCTTTCAGGGCGATGCCACTGCCTTAGAATAAAGCTACGCCCAAAGCTGCCAGCACCAGCAGTCCCACACCGACACAGAGCAGTACAACGCCTGCCACGCCGGTGGTGGAAACCACGTGTTCTACGTAGGCACGCTTGGGATTTTTCGGGTCATAGACTACCGGCAGTGTGCTGCCCAGTCGCCACAGTTCTCCGGCAGCAGCTTCCAGACTGTGAACCGTTCCGGTCTGCTGTATGTGGAAAACGTCGTTCCGGACAGCAATGCGGGTTTTTCCGGCAGTGCCGTCTGAAATGGGGACAACTTTTTTGGAAACAGCTATACCTTTGTAATGCCGGTAGGCAGTGTAAATTTCACCTGCCGCCTGAAATTCCACCACCGGTGCGATCGATGTACCACAGCCGCTGCCCCTGCGTTGCAGGCGGTAGCGAACTACGGTGCCGGTGGTGCGGGCAGAACATTTCCGCCGGAGCATGCCGGTGTGCCGGAAAAATGGGATCGACAGCAGGGCAGTCAGGATCCCTGCACCGCCAATGGCAAGGCAGGCAATGAGGTTGGGTGTGAGTGTCATGGTTTCTCTCCTTTTTAGTAGAGAATGCTTTTTCTGATCAGTTGTGTTACAACAGGACTGTGTTCAGATAAGATTCCAGTGATAATTTTGAAATAGGTCAAAAGCATGGAAGCTTCCTCTTCATGTAATGCCAGCGACAGATGATTACAGAAAAGGGTTAGATAAAGTCTGATATTATATCAGATATGAAAAATATACTTGAGCCAATCCAAAAAATACTGGCATGCTTCTTCTTCTGTTTCAAACGAATTGAATGAAGTGCGTTTCCCGCGTTCTGAATAGTAAGTATACCATTTCCCATTAGATTCTTCTATGCAATATGTTTCATTTGGAAGACTGCCATTTAGGTCATATGCACGTTTGTCAATGTTTAACTCATTTAATTTTCTTTCTAACGCTTTTTTTGTCATCTTTATTCCGCCTTCATTCCCCGCAGATTCGTAGAATTGCCGCTGCCATCATGCAGGTGTTTTCCTCCAGCTGTTCCAGCGGCAAAAATTCGTCGTCCCCGTGCATGTGATAGTCCCAGTCGGGGTATTCCATGCCGAATGCCACGCCGCCGGCAATGTCATGCACATAGGTGCCGCCGCCAATGGCAATACATTCGCCTTTGGTGCCGGTCTGCTCCTCATAGACTGCCAGCAAGTCCTGTACAAAAGGCGTGTCCTTGGAGGTGTGATGCGGGTCGCTCTGAATGCGTGCTTCGCACCGGAATCCCTTTGCGGCAAAGGCAGCCTGTACCTGTTCCAGCACTGCCTCTTTGGTGGTGCAGACCGGAAAGCGAATATCAACACAGCCGGTGAGCATGCCGTTTTCTACGTGGAGCATGCTGCAAATGCAGGTGAGGGCACCGGATTCTGTGTCAGCACAGGCAATGCCCAGACCGCTGCCGTCGGTGCAGCCGTGGGGGAACAGCTGTGCCAGAGCCTTGCAGTCGGCAAAGGCGGCATCGCTGCCCAGATAGGTCAGCAGTCCGGTAATGGCGTTGTCGCCGCTTTCCGGCGTGGAAGCGTGGGCTGCAACGCCCTTGTAGGCGAGTTTGTTCCCCTGGCGGGTAATTTGACTGCCCTGTTCTGCTGCACCGCAGAACGCCGCAGAAAGGCTCACAGAGGCATCTGCCGGAACAGCGTTGGGAGCAGTGCCGGCGGAGAAACGGACAATGGGATCTGCGGTCTGCTTGGTGAACTCCAGCCGGAGCATACCCTTTTCCAGATGAATGATCGGATAGCTGCCGTCCGGCGTGAATACCTGCGGCGGCATGGCAGCATGTGCCAGATAATAGGCGAGGTCGGTAGAGCCGTTTTCTTCATTGCAGCCCAGCAGGAACCGGACGTTTTTCCGCAGGGGAATGCCGGCGGCTTTGATAGCACGGAGGGCGTATAGCACTGCCACAGCCGGTCCCTTGTCGTCAATGGCACCTCTGCCGTAAATGCGGTCGTTTCGGATCTCGGCAGTGAACGGATCGGAAGTCCAGTTCGCCTGTACCGCCGGAACCACGTCCAGGTGGCACAGAATTCCCAGATGCGGCGGCAGCGTGTCGTCCCAGTCAGCGGCTCCCATGTGGTAGTCATAGTTGGTGCAGGTCATGCCCAGTGCGGACAGCTGTTCCAGCATAAAGTCCAGAGCCTCGGCAGCGGGCTTGCCATAGGGAAAGCCATCCTGCGGCTGCGGTGTGGCAACGCTGGGAAAGCCGATTAGTTTGGAAAGGGTATCTACGGCTTCCTGCCGGTGGGTGTGAATGTAAGTTTTAACTGCTTCAGGCAGCATAAAAGTTCCTTCTTCCTTTTCAATATATCGAATGGTAATATAGGAAACACTGAATAAAGCTTGTGCGTAAGATGCGTAGTCAGATTTTTCGGCAGATTGCACAGAAATTCCGCAGGCAGACTTGGTGTCTGGCAAGGGATTTCTGGGCAATATGACGGAAAATCTGCAAGCAGATTGCGTGCAAAGCCGTCAGGCGGGCTTTATTCAGTGTTTCCTATATGTAAAAACACGGCGAACCGTGTTCCTGTTCTCACTGCACCGGATTCAGCACAGTGCCGTCCTTGAAGTAAGCGTCCAGATTTTCCAGCGTGACCTGTGCGATATTGTGCAGGGCTTCCTTGGTGAGAAACGCCTGATGCGATGTCAGTACCACGTTGGGCATGGACACCAGCAGGGAGAGCAGGGTGTCCCGCTTGACCATATCGGAGCGGTCCTCAAAGAAGAAATCCGTTTCTTCCTCGTAAACGTCCAGACCGGCACCGGCGATCTTGCCGCTTTTCAGAGCGTCCAGCAGTGCTTCACTCTCTACCAGCATGCCGCGGGAGGTGTTCAGCAGATACACGCCGTCTTTCATCTGGGCAATGGTGTCGGCATTGATGAGGTGCCTGGACTGTTCCGTCAGCGGGCAGTGCAGGGAGATGATGTCGCTCTGCTGAAGCAGCTCTTCCAGCGAAACATAGGGGAAGTCTGCGTCCGGCAGGGGATAGGGGTCATATGCCACTACATTCATGCCGAATCCGCGGCAGATGCGGATAAAGATCTGCCCGATCTTGCCGGTGCCGATCACACCGACGGTTCTGCCGTGAAGATCGAATCCCACCAGACCGTTCAGGGAAAAGTTGAAATCACGGGTGCGGAAGTATGCCTTGTGAATTTTCCGGTTCAGTGTCAGCAGCAGCCCCATGGTGAATTCTGCCACGGCATAAGGCGAATAGCCGGGGACACGTGTCACGGCAATGCGTCCGGCGGCTGCCTGCCGGTCAACGTTGTTGTAGCCGGCACACCGCAGGGCGATCATTTCCACGCCGGCTTCGCACAGCCCGTCAATAACGGTTTTGTCCAGCGTGTCATTCACAAAGGGGATCACCGCACGGCAGCCCTGTGCCAGTGACACGGAATCCGGTGTCAGCTTGTGTTCATAGTATTTGATGTGGTAGTGCTGGTTCAGCTGGTCGAACCAGACACGGTCATAAGGCTTGGTGTCAAAAAAAGCAATGCGTTCTTTTTTTTCAGACATGTGTATGCTCCTTTCAGTGTTGTTTCAGGACTCCCGATGTGCACCGGGAGAGATTCGTGGTTTCAGGTATCGGCGATACAATGCGGGAAAGCTTCCCATACTGAAATCGTAACAGAAAAACATAACGTTTGCAATGCCCAGCAGGATCCAGCCGCCGTATTTGCCGTAATCGCCCAGAGATTCCAGCAGCTCTTTCATGCCCAGTACATAGACAGACACCCAGAAGAACGTCAGCACTGCGGCATTAAAGACTGCCAGCCGGAGCAGGAATCCGAGAAACTTCCAGCGGAACCGTTCCATGCCGTTTCGCAGCAGGGGAAAATAGCCAAAAAAGAACAGGAATGCCAGTGAAGCGTCCTTGTTCGGCGTGACAAAAACGGAGAGCAGTCCCACGGACAAATAGGTCAGAAAGCCCCAGTAGCCGCCGGTTTCCAGCGTCATGATATAGATGAAGGCACTCGCCAGCATGGGCAAAATCAGATAGAACATGGGAAACACGCCTGTGAGAAACATGCAGGCGATGCAGAGTGCAGCAATGATTCCTCCGAGGGCAATATGATAGCTAAGGGATTGCGAAGATTCTTTTGGTGGTTGACGCATGATGCAATGACCTCGATTCTCTGTCAAAAAGCAGTATTGGGAGCAGCACCGTGCCTGCGGAATTCCGGAACAAGCTTTACATGATGCTGCCTTGAATAGGAGCGTGTGCACATTAGGGCAATACCGCACAAAGAGCGTCTGGCGACTTTGCACGCCATCTGCTTGCAAATTTCCCGTCATATTTCACAAAAATGCTCGTGAATACATCAAGTATTCACTCCGCTTTTTGTTTCATCTGACGAAAAATTTGACGACGCATCTGTCGCACAATCTTTGTGCGGTATTGCCTTAGAATGACATGCACGTCTTTTCGGCAAAATTTTATGCGAATATGCTCAAATTCATCTTACCAGAAAAAGTGGATTCTGTCAACTGTTCTTTCCAGAATATCACGGAAATCAATCTTCATGATAGCCTCCCCTGAAAGGGGAGGGGGACCGCCGTTAGGCGGTGGAGAGGTTTTTTCGTAAAATCCTTTTATGGCGTTTCCGGCGTAAGTGGAACCCCTCAGTCAGTGCTACGCACTGCCAGCTCAGCACAAGGCACGCCCTGCGGGTGCCCTTTCAGGGGAGCCTCATTTGTCAAACTTCATAATTTGGCACAATTTAAATCAACATATTTTTGAAAATTGATTTTCGTGCCGGAATATTCAGGAAACACTGCAACAAGAATAGCATGTTCCGGAATCCTGCAATTATGCCCTTGACCTTTTTTCGGAAAAACGATATAATATTACTTATATCAACATGACAGGAGGAAATATACATGAATCCAATTCGAATATGCTCTGCCTTCTGGACGGCTTCTTCTGCGGTTGCCACAGATACCACAGATCTGGCACCTGTCGTACAGAACATGGTGGACACTGTAGGGGAAGAAGTAAAGCAGACTTCCGGCATACTGAACAAAATTTTTCAGCCTATTCTGGACAAGCTGCCGTCCCTGATCTTTGCCATACTGTTTTTGCTGATCGGCTTTTTTCTGGTAAAACAGATCATGCGGATCCTGAAGCGGGCATTCAACCGTTCCAACATGGACGGCATCATGTCCAGTTTCATTCGTTCCGTTGCCAAGATCGTACTGTATGTGCTGCTGATCGTCATTGCTCTGTCTATTCTGGACGTGCCCATGGATTCCATTGTTGCCGTGATCGCGTCTGCCGGCGTAGCAGTCGGTCTTGCCCTGAAAGACAGTCTTTCCAATCTGGCAGGCGGTTTTATCATTTTGTTCTCCAAGCCGCTGAAAGAGGGGGACACCATTGAAGCTGACGGCGTGACGGGTAAGGTAGAAGCCATTACCATTCTCTACACCCGCATTGTCACTGCGGACAACAAGACCGTTTTTATCCCAAACGGCGTAGTCGCCAGCGGCAAGATCATCAACTACACAGACAAGGATACCCGCCGCGTAGACCTGAACTTCGGCATCAGCTATGAGGACGATATTGATGCTGCCCGCAAGGTACTGCTGGAGCAGGTGCAGGCGGCTCCGGAGGCTTTGGCAGAACCGGAAGCGAAAGTGGTGGTGTTCAGTCACGACGACAGTGCTGTGGTGCTGCAATTGCAGGTGTGGACCAAGAGCGAAAACTACTGGCAGCTGCACTACCGGCTGCTGGAGAACGTGAAAAAGGCGTTCGACAGCCACGGTATCTCTATTCCGTATCCGCAAATGGACGTACATATGCCGGAAGAAACCACGGATTCCAATTCCTAATATTTCCAACACGAAAATGTTGCACCTATTTGTATTTCTTATATAGAATTAATGTAAACAATCTGTAATTCTGTTGACAGAAGGGGTAGACAGGGGTATAATATAAGTATCCTTTCTTAAAAATTTTTTTCATAAAAATCCCCTTACTAAAACGCTCGTCTGCTCCCTCAGGCGAGCGTTTTACTTTGTGCAGATCATCCCATGCAAAACAGACGGACTAGTTTGAGGCAGCACATTTCAAATGTGAAATAATTGTAAATTATCTTGAAAACTGTTGACAGAGGGGGTAGGCATGAGTATAATATAAGTATCCTTTCTTAAAAATTTTTTTCATAAAAATCCCCTTATTAAAATGCCCGTCTGCTCCCTCAGACGGGCATTTTACTTTTTCGAAGAGCAAAACAGATGCGAAACACGCAAAAAACGCTGACTGTACCATGCAAGTCAGCGTTTTTATTTGTAGGTTGTTAAGGCAATACCGCACAAAGATTGTGCGACAGATGCGTCGTCAAATTTTTCGTCAGATGAAACAAAAAGCGGAGTGAATACTGGATGTATTCACGAGCATTTTTGTGAAATATGACGGGAAATTTGCAAGCAGATGGCGTGCAAAGTCGCCAGACGCTCTTTGTGCGGTATTGCCTTATAAAAGGATCAGCTTACAGGACGAAAGAATCCCAGGCGATGTGGTTGCCTACTGCACGGTTTGCAACGTACAGGAGGAGATAATAAATGTCTGTACTGTCCAGAGCTGCCGTGCTGGTCTGTCCCAGTGTGTCGAAGTCCATGAGGTAGAATGCAAAATCCTCCATGTTGGCATCGGTGGAAGTACCGGTATACAGAGTGGTTTTCATACCGACAGCCTTTTGGGCAATGTAGAGGGACAGGTAGAAAATATCAGTGGAGTCTACGCCGCCGTCAAAGTTCAGGTCGCCGCGTTTGCCTACCATGATGTTCTGTGTCACGTTCTTGTCGGTAGTCTTCCACTTCAGCAGTTTGCCGTTATAGTACAGGGGCATGTTGGGAGAGGAGAAGAAACCGTTCTTTGCCTGTTTATCGTAGAGTTCCTTCGGCGTTGCACCGTAGCAGTCCACCAGACGGGTGATGTCCACATCAGATTCTGTGGTGCCGTCGGTATAGGTCACGTCTGCAAGGATCTTGCTTGCAAAGTCTGTCGCACGAATGATGTTGGTGTTGCTGTCCGTGTAGAACTGTACGTTATCCTGCTGGGAATCGGTAACAGCAACGCTGTCCACGCCTACTGCAATGGAAGTGCCCACCAGTTCAGTGGGGAATTCCTTGCTCTTGTTGCTGGTAAGCTGGGTGGGAGCCTCGTTGGCACCGACAGTTTCCCGTGTCAGGAACTGCACGTCATATATGCCGGAAGCAGTGCCCTTGGAGATAACGATATTGACATGGAACAGCGGGAATTCGTCAGAAGTGCTGCCGAGGAATTCGGCACCGTCCTTCAGCTGGCTGGTACCAGCGACCCACATGACGCTGTTGCAGGTATCCGGCAGCTTTTCGCCTTCCGGTGTGTCCGGATTGTAGCGGGGGAGTGTCGCCGTCTTGGTAATGGTCTGGAACGAACTCTGGTCGATGTAGTCATAGGAGTACACGCCGTTGCCGTTCTCGTCCACTGTCACATCTGCAATGAAATCCTTGTTGGTCTTTTTCACGCCGTTTTTGCGTTCGTCTGCACTGTTGTAGAACGAGGCGTTAAACTTGATCTTGTTCTTTCCGGCACTGGTGATCGTCGAGCCGAAGATCGGGTCACAGGCATATTCTCTGGTGGTGAACATCGGAGAATTGCTGTCGTATTCGTCATCATAAACAGAGCCGAAGCAGTACGGCACATAGTCCGTGGTGAACGTGCCCTGACTGCTGTTATAGGTTTTCTTTTCCGAAGTCCGGTGAGCGTTGTCGCCGGTGGAGATGCCGGAGAAGTAAACGCTGTCAGTTTTTTCATCGTTGCGGAACGCATCGTACTTTACCATAACGGAGCCGAAGCGGTTGGCAGTACTGCCGGAGATATACACAGCTGCCGGAATGACCACGTCGCCGGCGGCAACTTCTTCTGCCGTGACGAAATTCCGTTCCGGTACGAAACGCAGCTGATAGGGCAGGGTGTTGGCGGTGCCGGTTGCCTGAAACGGGTTGGCTTCGGCTGCCGCTGCATCAAAGACAGTGCTTTCTTCCAGTGCAGATTCTTCTGCCGCAGCGGAAAAAGCCAGCGTCTGCGGCAGCACCAGTGTTGCAGAGAACACCGCTGCACTGATCAGTGAGATGAATTTTTTCATAAAAGTATCCTTTCTTGGGGTGTGTTTCCTTAATGTTCTCACGCCGAAACCGCAGCCTCCGCAGGGAGCAGCTGCCGTTTCAGCTTTCGCATGTCCACAAAGTAAACGGTGATCAGCAGTACGTCGGCGAAGATCCACGCCACCGGACTTGCCATGACGGCAGCCATGTAGCCAAAGGTGGGAACAAAGCCGAAGCAGACCAGCGACCGTGCCGCCAGTTCGCTGACACCTGCCATCATCGGCATCAGGCTGTAGCCCATGCCCTGCAGGGAATTCCGCAGGATAAAGAGCACGCCCAGCACCGGATAGAAGATCGCATTTAGACGCATGTACTGTACTGCCAGCTGAATGACTTCTGTTTCAGAGGGATCGAGGAACAGGTATGCGGTGTATTTTCCCAGAATCCACAGGAAAGCAATGCAGAATGCACAGTAACACATGGAAACGTACATGCTCAGGCGAATGCCGTCGCGGATCCGGTAAAACTTTTTGGCACCCAGATTCTGTCCGCAGAAGGTTGCCATTGTGATGCCAAGCGATTCCAGCGGGCCCATGACAATGGCACAGATCTTCTGTGCGGCAGTGACACTGGTGACTGCCAGCGAGCCGAGGGAGTTGACAGAGGTTTGCAGAATGATCGAACCGATCGCCGTAATGGAAAACTGTAGTGCCATCGGCAGACCAATGGACAGCAGCCGGCTGCACCGCTTCAGTTCCAGTCTGCATTCTCCCTGCTGAAACCGCATGATCTCGAATTTTTTGTACAGGTAAAACAGGCAGAGCAGTCCGGAGATACCCTGTGAAATGACAGTGGCATAGCCGGCACCAGCAACGCCAGAGTGCAGTCCCACCAGAAATACCAGATCGAGAACGATATTCAAAACAGACGAAATGGCGAGGAACAAGATCGGGGACTTGCTGTCACCGACGGCACGGAGAATCGCCGCAAGGCTGTTGTACAGCACCGAGGTGAGAATGCCGCCGAAAATGACAATGATATAATCGTAGGAATACTGATAAATATCGTCCGGCGTTTTCATCCAGTGCAGGATCGTTCCTGTGCCGATCATGGTGAGAATGGTCAGAAGTACGCCGATCAGTGCACCTAAATAATAGGAGTTAGCAATATTTTTCCGCATGTTCTGGTAGTCGCCGGCACCGAACGCCTGTGCCACAGGAATGGAAAGCCCCGTGCAGATGCCGGTGGCAAATCCCACCACCAGAAAGCTGATAGCACCGGTGGCACCCACGCCTGCCAAGGCACTGGCACCCAGATAGCGTCCCACGATGACCGTATCTACCATGCTGTACAACTGCTGCAAAATGTTGCCAAACACCATGGGACCGCAGAAGCGTAAGATCAGCCCCAGCGGTTTCCCCGCAGTCATATCTTTTGTCATAACAGAGATCCCCTTTCGAAAAAGCATGTTTCTCTATTATAGCAACATCATGTGTGTTCGTCTAGTCGCATTTCCGACAAAGATTTCCGACTGTAACCGCAGGAATCTTGTGGATTTTACATGGACAGCACAGCATTTTTAACGTATTGCAGTTGCAATGTGTCTGCTTCGTTTCACTTCGCGGAAAAGTCTGGGAAAACGCTGCAAAAAGCTTTGCTGTCGACCTTGTGCGATGTTGTCTTTTTCCCTGTGTTTTCTCAAAATTTCGACAAAACACGTGGCTTTTCAGCCTTTTCATTTTCGCGGAGAAATGTTATACTGGTAGACAGAAGGAACATCTGCTGCAAAATGCAGCACTGCCCAGAGAAAAAGATTCTATTTACCAGAACAGGAGCATACAAAATGAAAACGAAGTTGAAAACCCGTTCCCAGTCCCGCCCCGCGGAACTCATTGTTTATATGGAAGTCTACAGCAGCAACCGTGTGGTCTACCGTGTCACTGCCGGCAGCATCGTGCGGCAGGGAATCCGGCAGCCCACCTATGGAATCATGCTGGAGGACTTGTACACCGAAGAACGCCAGAGCATTCCCGACTTTTCCGGCAGTCTGGAACAGACGATCCGCTTTGCCAATGACCTAATCCGGCGTGAAGTCAAGCCGTCAGGTCTGTATGACATGGCGTTGGAGCATCTGTCCCGCCGAATCTAGGGCACCTTACGCACAATCTTTGTGCGGTATTGCCTAAAATCTTTACGTCTGATCTTCCCGCAGGATTTTTTCCCGATAGGCTGCCGCGGCCTGTTCCTGCCGGTTCTCGCCGAACTGGTAATAGACCTTGTCCTTGAGAATATCCGGCAGGTACTGCTGTTTGACATAGTGGTTGGGATAGTCGTGGGGATAGCGGTAGTGCTGCCCGCGGACAGCTGCCTCTGCCCCGTCGAAATGTTTATTCTGTAAATGCCGCGGAAAATCCGGTGCTCCATATTCTTCCACGTCTGCCATTGCCCGATTGATCGCTTCGTAGGCACTGTTAGACTTTGGCGAAGTGGCGAGGAGCACCACGGCTTCTGCAATGGGAATACGGGCTTCGGGCAGCCCCAGCTGGAGGGCACTGTCCACGCATGCCTTTGTGATGACAATTGCCTGCGGATATGCCAGCCCCACGTCTTCTGCCGCAATGACCAGCAGCCGCCGGCAGACGGACAGCAAATCATTTGCCGCCAGCAGTCTTGCCGTATAGTGCAGGGCTGCATTTTCGTCGGAGCCGCGAATGGACTTTTGCAGGGCAGACAGCAGATCATAGTGCTGGTCGTTGTCCCGATCGTATCGCATGTTGCTGCGTTGCGTCAGTTCCTGTGCCAGTTCATCGGAAATGACAATGCCGTTTTCGGTGTGTTCACCGGACAGCACGATCAGTTCCACCGTGTTCATGGCTTTGCGGACATCGCCGCCGCAGCCCCGTGCGATCCAGCCGCAGACACCGTCTGACAGGTGAATTGTTTCGCCCAGCTGTTGTTCCATACAGCGGAAACCACGGGCAACAGCACGTTCCAGTTCCTCCGGCGGAACCGGCTTGAACTCAAACACGGTGGAACGGCTGATGAGAGCGTTGTACACGGCAAAGTAGGGGTTCTCCGTGGTGGAGGCGATCAGGGTGATCTGCCCGTTTTCCATGTATTCCAGAAGCAGCTGCTGCTGTTTCTTGTTGAAATACTGGATCTCGTCCAGATAGAGGAGAATGCCGTTCATGCCGGAAAAGGTGCCCACTTCTGCCACCACGTCGCGAATATCCGCCGTCGAGGCAGAGGTGCCGTTCAGCTTGTGCAGTGTCATCGAGGTGCTGTCCGCAATGATGCGGGCAACGGTGGTTTTCCCCACGCCGGAGGGACCATAGAAGATCATGTTGGGGATTTTTCCGCTTTCAATAATTCGCCGCAGAGGCTTTCCGGCGGCGAGCAGCTGCCGCTGTCCTACCACATCGTCCAGCGTGCTGGGGCGAATCTGATCTGCAAGGGGTGTGTGCATGGTTTATTCGTACAGCGGGTACTTCTTGCACAGCTCGCAGACACTCTCGCGAACTTCCTCTGCCTTGTTCTCGAAGTCGGAAGCGGCGAGGTACATTGCCTGTGCAATAATTTCCATATCTGCCGGCTGCAAACCGCGGGTAGTAACTGCCGGTGTACCTACGCGGATACCGCTGGTAACGAACGGCTTCTGCGGGTCGTTGGGGATTGCATTCTTGTTGACGGTGATGAACACTTCGTCCAGACGGCGTTCGAATTCCTTACCGGTGAGGTCGCCGAAAGGACGCAGGTCTACCAGCATCAGGTGGTTGTCTGTGCCGCCGGATACCAGACGGAATCCACGCTGCATCAAGCCGTCAGCCAGTGCGGAAGCGTTTGCAACAACAGTCTTGCCGTAGGTCTGGAATTCCGGCTTCAGTGCTTCACCGAAGCAGACAGCCTTTGCTGCGATCACATGCATCAGCGGGCCGCCCTGTGTGCCGGGGAATACTGCCTTGTTGATCTTCTTTGCCAGTTCCTCGTCGTTGGTCAGGATCAGACCGCCTCTCGGACCGCGGAGAGTCTTGTGGGTGGTGGTAGTGGTGATGTCGGCATAGGGTACCGGCGACGGGTGAACGCCTGCGGCAACCAGACCGGCGATGTGAGCCATGTCTACCATGAGGTATGCTCCTACAGACTTTGCGATCTCGGACAGACGCTTGAAGTCGATGATGCGGGGATATGCACTTGCACCGGCAACGATCAGCTTCGGCTTGACTTCCTTTGCCAGAGCCTCGGCACGGTCGTAGTCGATATATTCATCATCGCCCAGTTCATAGGGAACGAAGTTGAAGTACTTGCCAGAGATGTTGACCGGAGAACCGTGTGTCAGGTGGCCGCCGTGTGCCAGGCTCATGCCCATAACCGTATCGCCCGGCTGGAGCAGTGCGAAGTATACAGCAGTGTTTGCCTGTGCACCGGAATGGGGCTGTACATTGGCATACTTGGCACCGAACAGCTTGCAGGCACGTTCGATAGCGATTTCCTCTACTACGTCTACATATTCGCAGCCGCCGTAGTACCGCTTGTGGGGCAGACCTTCTGCATACTTGTTGGTGAGGGCAGAACCCATAGCAGCCATAACTGCCGGAGAAACCAGGTTCTCGCTGGCGATCAGTTCCAGATTCCGACGCTGGCGACCCAGCTCCTCATTCATTGCCTGTCCGACTTCCGGATCGAACTGGGAAACAAAACCAATGGTGTCCATCATATTTGCGTACATGGTAAAAACTCCTTTTGATAAATTGAAACCCGCAGGGCAGATTCCTATAGCTTTCATTATACAATATTTCAGCGGAAATTACAAGCGTTTTGCGGAAAAAAGATAGGGTGCGATTCTGTTGCCGCTCTCCATGTAAGATCAAGCCTCACTCAAAAAAGGGAACCAAATTTGTGAAATTTTAGATTTCTATAAAAGACAGGAAAATATCCTTAGATCGAAATCGTTCTTGTTCTGTCGTTGTGAAAAAATCACGCTCACAGCGAATTTCTTTTAACTGCGGAAAATGGAGCAAACTGGAAGCGTTATCGTTTGTCATATCTGTAAACTCTAGTATTTCGAACCAATCAAATCTTTCTAGCTTGGACAGGGAAAAATCTTCCTTGGGATAGAAGTATCCGTCAAAATACCCATAGTGAAACTGTTCTGAACTGGAAAAGGTTTCGTCTGTTTCAGGATCAAAGTTACAAATTTTTACATCGCCTAACCGGTCACAGCTTTCAGAACTGAGGGTGATTTTTTTTCCGCATAAAAAAGATTCGGGATTGTTTTTGATATATCGGGATATATAGTCCGCGATCTCACACATTCTTTCTAATTCGCCTTCTTTTTCTTGACCATGAGTTTCATCATGAATTTCAAAATACATCTCAATTTTGTTACTTCCCTTGTGATAAGACGGATATGTGCATCTTATGCGTTCATTTTCAACGCAGATAGTTCGATTTATTTCGGATTCTATGTATTTTGTTTCATATTTGAAAGCGACATTATCGTAACAAGATACAACCAATACTAATGTGAGAAATAAACAAACGGACAAAGCTAATCCAATTAGAAAATGTTTTGTTTTTTGATTCATGTGCTTCCCCTTTTGCAGCAGCGTATGTACTGCTGCTGGATAGATGCTGGTTTCCTGACGTTTTTAGCTGGAAAATGCTTGTGTATATTTTTATTGTACGATATTTCAGCGGAAATTACAAGCGTTTTGCGGAAAAAAAGAGCCGGTAAAAACGTTAGGAATCGCTGCCAATGACCAGTTTCTCTGTTTCCTGTGTGACTTTTCGCAACTGCTTCGCCTGTTCTGAAAGAAGTTTGGCAGTGGTTTCGGGGCAGTTTTTCGAAGCGGCTGTTTGTTCCAGTGCATCAATGGTGTCACAGACGGCACAGAATAACCGGAAGTAAGGTCTTTTGTAATTTGTCATGGGAAAACCTCCTTTTTGCTTCATTATATACCAATTTGGTTTATAAGTCAATATACCGTTTTGGTTTGGCATATAATGAGTAAAAAACGGAGGAAAAGAACTTGTTGTTACAGCGGCTTCGTGATTTACGGGAAGATATGGATTTATATCAAAAAGACATTGCAGATTACCTGCACTGCTCGCAGGTGACATATTCCAGATATGAACTGGGAACAAGAGAAATCCCTTTGGAATCGCTGAATGCCCTTGCAGATTTTTATGGGGTAAGTGTAGATTATCTCATGGGGCGAACAGATGAGAAAAAGCCTTATCCCAAAGGCAATCGATAATGACAAAAAAGCGGAGAACGTCTAAAAAACGTTCTCCGCTTCTCATTTCTCTTTGCGTGAAGCCTACCGCTTACAGAGCCGCGATAACTTCAACTTCTACCAGCACACCCTTGGGCAGGTCTGCTACGCCAACACAGCTTCTTGCCGGCTTTGCATCGCCCATGGCTTCGGCGTACACTTCATTGAATGCACCGAAATCCCGTGCTACGTCCTTGAGGAAGCAAGTCGTCTTGACAACCTTGTCGAAGCTGGTGCCTGCGGCTTCCAGAACGGCTTTCAGGTTTGCCATGACCTGCTTGGACTGTCCCACGATGTCAGCTGCTTCTACATTGCCGGTCGCCGGATTGATGGCAATCTGACCGGAAGTGTACAGCATATCACCGATTTTGACAGCCTGTGAATACGGACCGATTGCGTTTGGTGCGTTTTTGGTATAAATGGTATCCATGATAAAAACCTCTTTTCAAAAAATAGGGATTTCTTAGGCAATACCGCACAAAGATTGTGCGACAGATGCGTCGTCAAATTTTTCGTCAGATGAAACAAAAAGCGGAGTGAATACTTGATGTATTCACGAGCATTTTTGTGAAATATGACGGAAAATTTGCAAGCAGATGGCGTGCAAAGTCGCCAGACGCTCT
This sequence comes from Ruminococcus sp. OM06-36AC, assembly GCF_003438725.1. NCBI lineage: Bacteria > Bacillati > Bacillota > Clostridia > Eubacteriales > Oscillospiraceae > Ruminococcus > Ruminococcus sp. OM06-36AC. The sequence goes on along the minus strand of NZ_QSTT01000001.1, from coordinate 3,994 downwards.
TTGTGCGGTATTGCCTTATTTTAGTCCACCAGATGGAATCCTGCTTCCATGAGGGCACTGCGGATCTCCTGAATGTGTGCGTAATCTCTGGTTTCCATGGTGATCCGCAGGAAGCAGCCGTTGATGTCGCTGCCCTCGTTGGCACGTTCATGGTGAATGGAGATGACGTTGCCGCCCAGATCGGCGATGATGCGGGAAACATCTTTCAGCTGACCCGGCTTGTCCAGCAGTTCAATGTTGAGCATGCAGCTTCTGCCGGACATCAGCAGACCACGCTTGATGACACGGGACAGAATAGTCACGTCGATGTTGCCGCCGGAAACCAGACAAACCACTTTCTTGCCCTCTACGGGAACCTTGTGGAACATTGCCGCAGCCACAGATGCTGCACCGGCACCCTCTGCGATCAGCTTCTGCTTTTCGATCAGAGCCAGAATTGCAGCGGAGATCTCGTCGTCGGTCACAGTCACAATGTCGTCCACATACTTCTTGACATACTCGAAAGTGTGAGGCCCCGGTTCCTTGACGGCGATACCGTCGGCAATGGTGGAAACGGAGTCCAGACAGGTGATCTTATCGTTGTGAATGGACTCGTACATGCTGGGTGCACCGCTTGCCTGTACGCCGTAAACCTTGATATTCGGGTTCAGCTGCTTAATGGCAAATGCCACGCCGGAGATCAGTCCGCCGCCGCCGATCGGCACGATCACTGCGTCCACGTCTGCCATCTGATCCAGAATTTCCAGACCGATGGTGCCCTGTCCGGCAATGACGTTTTCGTTGTCGAAGGGGTGTACAAAAGTGTAGTTGTGTTCCTTCTGGAGCTCTACAGCCTTGTTGTAGGCATCGTCATAGACACCCTTGACCATGCAGACCTCTGCACCGTAACTCTTGGTAGCTTCTACCTTGGAGATCGGAGCACCGTCCGGCAGGCAGATGAGAGCCTTCATGTGGTTCTTTGCCGCAGCCAGAGCCACACCCTGTGCGTGGTTGCCGGCAGAGCAGGCGATGACACCCCGTGCCTTTTCTTCTTCTGTCAGCTGGGACATCATGTAATAGGCACCGCGAACCTTGAAAGAACCGGTGACCTGCAGGTTCTCTGTCTTGAGAAACAGATTGCAGTCCGGACAGAGTTTCGGTGCCTGAATCAGATCCGTTTTCCGGATCACGCTCCGGAGCACGTGGCTTGCTTGATAGATTTTATCCAATGTCAGCATGGATAGGACTTCCTTTCCATAATCATATTAAGAACGCTGTGTCAGCAGCTGGTCGATCAGCTGCTTTGCAGCACGGGCACTTCTGCCGCTTTTCTGGAGGGCGAACTGTTCTGCCTGTGCGTCCAGTTCCTCCATGGTGATGTCCAGACCGTTCTGTTCTGCCAGAGCGTGGACGATCTCCAGATACAGGTTCTTCTGCGGGCGGCTGTAGGTAATTGTGATGCCAAATCGTTCCGACAGGGAGATGCGTTCCTGTACGGTGTCGTTGGAGTGCTTGTCGCTGCCGTCGTCAAAGGTTTCCTTGACCAGATGCCGCCGGTTGCTGGTGGCGTAGATGACGGTATTCCGCATTCTGGCGGCAATGCTGCCCTCCAGAGTCGCTTTCAGCGTGCCAAAGTTGGGGTCGTCCTCGGAGAATGTGAGGTCGTCAATAAAGAGGATAAACTTCAGCGGATTTTTGCACAGGTGATCCATGATCTGGGGAATGTAGCACAGTTGGTCTTTGTTCAGTTCGATCAGCCGCAGTCCGTCGTCTTTGAACGCGTTGGCAATTGCCTTGACAGTTGCAGATTTTCCCGTGCCGGCATCTCCGGCGAGGAGGACGTTGGAGGCGTATTTTCCTGCAAGGAGTGCCTTGGTATTCTCTACCACAATGCCGCGTTCCCGTTCGTATCCCACCATTTGTTCCAGAGAAATGGGGTCAGGATACTGCACCGGAACCAACTCGCCGCTTGCTCCGACGGTGAACATGTGGTGCCGTGCATAGATGCCGTAGCCGTGCTTGCCGATCTCCGCTACACGCTGGGTGTAGAGCTTGTCCAGATCGGTCTTGTGGGTCTGCCATGCCGGCAGGGGAATGCTGGTCTGCATCTCTGCCTGAATCATGGCAGGGGTGAGCATTGCAATGCGGTTCAGCAATTTCAATTCTGTGTGCAGGCAGGTTTCCATGTTCTGCGAAATGGTTTCGCCGGCACCGGCACGCTGGACATAAACGTTTTCGTGTTCCAGAACGATCTGTTCCAGATAGCCGGTGAGGTCGTCTGCCCGTTCATACAGGGCGGAAACCATGGCACTGTAAAAGCGGATCTGTGCGGGGGTATTTTCCTTGTCAGTGTGGCAGAACTGCATCAGTGCACGAAGCACCGGATCCTGCTGTAAACTGCGGAAAATGACAAGGGCATCCAGCCCGTATCCGATTTCTTCTCTGGGAGTCATATGGGTCATCTCTTTCGACTATTTTTATAAGAATACTGCTTACTTCAGCAGTGCAATGATCTTTTCGGTGCATTCGGTGCAGGACAGCGGTGTTACGCCCTCGCCAGCCAGATCGGCAGTGCGGTAGCCTGCATTCAGATATGCGTCCACAGCGTCTTCGATTGCCTGTGCCTCGTCCATGAGGTCGAAGGAGTAGCGGAGCATCATGGCTGCGGAGAGAATGGTTGCGATGGGGTTTGCCTTGTTCTGTCCGGCAATATCTGGTGCAGAACCGTGGATCGGCTCGTACATGCCACGCTTGGTGGCACCCAGAGAAGCCGACGGTAGCATACCGATAGAACCGGTGATCTGGGAAGCTTCATCGGACAGAATGTCGCCGAACATATTGGAGGTGACAACTACGTCAAACTGTCTGGGATTCTTGACCAGCTGCATGGCTGCGTTGTCTACCAGCATATCGGTGAGGGTGACGTCCGGATAATCCTTTGCCACTTCGTGAACGACTTCACGCCACAGACGGGAGCTTTCCAGAACGTTTGCCTTGTCGATGCTGATGACGTTCTTGTTCCGCTTCTGTGCAGTCTCAAAAGCCACGCGTGCGATACGCTCTACTTCCATTTTGCTGTAGCACTCGGTGTCATATGCTTCTTCGCCGTACTTGCCCTCGCGTCTGCCCCGTTCGCCGAAGTAGATGCCGCCGGTCAGTTCACGAACCATCATGATGTCGAAGCCCTTTGCCACGATGTCTTCCCGCAGGGGGCAGTCGCCTTTCAGAGCCGGATACAGCTTTGCCGGACGCAGGTTGGTGAACAGTCCCAGAGCCTCACGAATTCCCAGCAGAGCCTTTTCCGGTCGGAGATGCGGCGGCATCTGATCCCACTTGTTGTGACCGACTGCACCGCCGACAGCACCCAGCAGGACGCTGTCGCTTGCCAGACAGCCGTCAATGGTTTCTTTCGGCAGGGGAATGCCGGTGGCATCGATCGCACAGCCGCCAATCAGGTACGGGGTGCAGGTGAAGGTGTGACCGTATTTCTCGCCGATCTTGTGGAGAACAGCCACAGCACTGTCTACGATCTCCGGACCGATACCGTCGCCCCGAAGCAATGCAATGTTAAAATTCATGGGAAAGACTCCTTTTTGTTTCCTTGGTTTGGCGGAACAAATCGGTCGCACAATCGCTGTTTGTTCCGCAAATACTCTTTCATTATACACCAAAGCTGTGAAGATTACAAGGTTTTTGTGAAAATTCTGCATTTCGCCACAAAAAAGCCGGTGCGGAGGGGGCTGTGTCGGTGATTTTGGTTGTGGATTGACTTGGTTGGGACTGTGTGGTATAATGAAGGTGCGGTAAATCGGAATTTATAAAGGAGAATATTGATGAAACTATTTTTATGTTCGCACTTTTCAAGTGTAGGAAGTCTGATAAAGGAAGAAATTGAAAATAAGAAAGTCGCATTTATTCCAACAGCTTCACTGCATGAAGGCTACACCGGTTATGTCGGCTCAGCTCGAAAATTATTCAAAAAGTTGGGAGCAATCGTAACTGAAATTGATATTTC